>NZ_JBSFUK010000005.1:0-450360 GCF_053591755.1 Streptomyces sp. NPDC002926 | reverse complement strand
CGCGGCCGTCCGTCACGCCGCGAGGCACATTCCGCCGTGCGGCGGGGCTGCCGCGCGCCCGGAGCTGCGGTCGCGCCCCGGGACGACCGAGGTGACCGAGGTGACCGAGGTGACCGAGGTGACCGACGTGGGTTCGGTCCCGGTCCGGGCCGGCCTCGCCCGAGCCGGGCGGGCAAGCTCACCGTGGGCCAGCGCGAGGAGATCGGCCAGTCCCAGGCCCAGGGCACGGGCGGCGGCCGCGAGGACTTCGGACGAGGCCTCCTTGCGGCCCCGCTCCAGCTCGGAGAGATAGGGCATCGAGATCCGGGCGGCGTCGGCCACATCCTTGAGCGTGCGTTCCTGGGCGAGGCGCTCACGGCGCAGTACGTCACCGACGACGTGCCGCCAGAGGGGCTCTTTGGCCGCGGGGGTCGGCGCCACTGTGGCCGGGCGGAGTGGAATGACGCGGGCTTGGTTCGGCACGTGGCTGCTCACCCCCTCAGGGTAGGAGCGTTGCGGTCGGCTGGGAGGCAGCAGAGTTCCGCCCCGTGCGAAATCACGCGTTCCGGCCGCCGATGCCCGCAGTGAGAGTGCCGGTGCGCGTTGCGGCAGCAACGGCGTTACGGCTTCCCCGGTTTGCGGGCCATGAGGTGGGCCTGCTGGACCTTCTCGTCCCGGCCGGGCTCGCGCAGCATCCGGGCGTCCACCACCAGCCCGGCCTGCTGAAGCAACTCGGCGACACGGTCGGGCGACAACCGGCGGAAGTCGAGCGACACCGGGTGGCCGAACGGCCGGGCCAGGTGCAGAGGTTCGTCGCCGACCTGGAAGGCGAGCAGCAGGTGGCCGCCCGGGGCCAGCACCCGGTGGAACTCGGCGAACACCACCGGCAGCCGCTCCGGTGGGGTGTGGATGATGGAGTACCAGGCGACGATGCCGCCGAGAGCGCCGTCGGTGAGGTCCAGGGCGGTCATCGAACCCTCGTCGAACCGCAGCCCCGGGTACGCCTCCCTGGCCAGCGCGACCATCGCAGGCGACAGGTCGACGCCAAAGGTGTTCAGCCCGAGTGAATTCAGGTGCGCGGTCACGAGGCCGGGGCCGCACCCGAGATCGGCGACCGCCCCCGCACCGGCGGTCCGCACGAGTTCGGCGAACGCCGCGAGAAGCGCACGGTCCAGCGGCCTGGCCTCGAGTGCGGTGCGGAAGCGCTCGGCGTAGTCGACGGCGACGGCGTCGTAGAACGCCCGGGTGGTGCGCAGGTAGGAGGGTTCGGCCACGGTCGAGGACAGTAGTCCCCCACGGCCCGCGCCCGACACCCCTCGCCGGCGCCCGCCACCACAGGGAGCGCTCGACCGAGCCACTCCTCGCAGGAGGAACCGTTCGCCCCGTGGCCCGCTCGCCCGTGGCCCGCTCGCCGCGTGGTCACGTGCCGGCGAACTCACGGCGGGGCGGTGAAGCCCCATTAGGGTTTGCGGCGTGGGGATCAGCGAGTGGGCAGAGACCGTACGAGCCGATGACGACGAGCGGGACACACCACCCCGGTGGCGCGTCCCGCTCGTCGCGACGGCCGTCGTCGTGCCGCTGTACCTCCTGTGGGCCGTCTGGCTCGCGACCGGTGGTGGCGACCTGGCGGCGCAGCTCGCCTGGGCGGGGTTCATGGAACGGCACCCCACCTCGGCGTACAACCTCTCCTGGTACGGGGGCGCCCACACCGCCAACTACAGCCTGCTGACGCCACCGCTCATGGCCGTCTTCGGCGTGCGCGCGGTGTCCGTCGCCGCCGGTCTGGCCGGCACCTGGCTGCTGGCCTGCCTGTTCGTACGCAGCGGAGTGCGGTGGCCCGGCCCGCCCGCCGTGCTCGGGGCGCTGGCTCTCTGGTGCGATGTCGCCTCCGGTCGTACGACCTTCGCGCTGGGCGTCGCGATCGGGCTGCTCGCCGTGCTGTACGTACGCAGGACGGGCGTCGCGGTGGTGTGCGCGGCGCTCGCTGCCATGGCCAGTCCGGTGGCCGGGCTCTTTCTGGTGGTGGCGGGGGCCGCGTATCTGCTGGACCGGCAGTGGCGCAACGGCGCCGCTCTCGTGCTGCCGCCGTTCGCCGTGGTGGGCGCCGTGACGCTGCTCTTCCCCTTCCACGGCGAACAGCCCATGGCGGCCGGGAAACTGTGGATGCCGCTGGCCGCCTCCGCCGCCGTGGCGGTCGCGGCGCCACGCGACTGGCGGGTGGTGCGGTACGGAGCCGGGGTGTACGGCGTCGGCGTCGTCCTCACCTATCTCATCGCCTCGCCGATCGGCACGAACGTCGAGCGTCTGGTGGGTCTCGTCGGGCCGCCGGTGCTGCTCGCGGCGGTGCTGGCGGGAGGGCTCGGCAGACTCCTGCGGGCCGTGCTCGCGATCGGGCTGGCCGTGAACACCTACTGGCTGATCGACAAGACCGAGGACGATCTGGTCGTCTCCGGCGAGGTGCCCGCGTGGGCCGCGCACACCGACGGTGTCGTACGGGAGTTGCGGCGGCTGGGCGCCGACCGCACGCGCGTCGAAGTCGTCCCCGCCCGCAACCACCGCGAGGCGAGCGTTCTCGCCCCGCACGTCAATATGGCGCGCGGCTGGAACCGGCAGCTGGATGTGGAGCGCGGGCGGCTCTTCTACGACGGGTCACTGACACCGGCGACGTACCGCCAGTGGCTGGACCGCTGGGCGGTGGGCTTCGTGGTCCTGCACCACGGGCGTCCTGACGGGCCCGCCGAGGAGGAGGCTGCGATCGTCAGGAGCGGGCCGGGCTGGCTGGAGCGGGTGTGGCAGGACGGCGGCTGGACGGTCTACCGGGTGCGGGACGCGGTTCCGCTGGCCGCGGCACCGGCGACGGTGGTCAGCGGCGACGACGCGGAGCTGGTCGTACGGATGCCGGCGGCCGGATCGGTGACGGTACGGGTCGCGTACTCGCCGTGGCTGCGGGCGCAGGGGGCGTGTCTGCGGCAGGAGGGCGAGTGGACGCGGCTGACCGTGCCGCGGGCGGGTGAGTACCGGCTGGACTCGCCCTACCGTCTGTCGCGCTCGGGCGGCTCCGGCTGCTGACGGTGGCCGGCGCCGAGGGCTGGTCGGGTTCTGGCACCGACTTCCCTGCGGGTCTCAACCGAGCTGGGCGGGAACCGTGAGGGACTGAAGATGCCGACGGAGGATGTCGCGCGCGGCATCAGGGGCGACACCGCCCGGGTACAGCACTCCCCCGAAGGCAAGACCGTCCAGAAGCGCGGCAAGCCGCAGCGTCTCCAGCTCGATGTCGAGGCCGGCGGGAATGCCGCCGGACTTCTGGGCCTCGTACAGCACCCGGGCGATCAGCTCGCGCATCTCGTCATGCATCCTGCGGGCGCACCGCCGGAATTCGGGGCGGGTTCCTGCGGCGGTGACGAACGCCGTCCAGAGCACGGCTTCTTCGCGGCGAGTGTCGTCGAGGGGGAGGAATTCGGCGAGCAGTTCCTCGGTGCGGACCCGGCGGTCGATACCGGCGTCCGGTTCGAGGAGCTGCTCCGCATGGCGGCGGATGCGGTTGTCGATGCGCCGCCGGAGCTCCTCCATCGTAAAGATCATCAGCTCCGTCTGGCCGGCGAAGTAGTGCCGCACAGAACCGATGGCCAAGCCCGCCTCCTGGGCGACGTTGCGCAGTGAAGCACTTTCCAGCCCATCCCGGCCCACAACGCGCAGCACCGCCTGTGCGACGTCCTGACGTCGGGCTTCGGCCACGACAACTTTTGGCATACTGTCTTTATAGCATGGTCACGCTAAATAAACTCCGTCCGCCGGACGCGGACAGGCTGGAACAAAGGGGGAGCTGTGGTGAATATCTGGTTACTCGTCACGATCATCGCCGTCGTGGCAGTCGCAGTGGTGGTCAAGCGGCTGATGGGCGAACCACTCAACGCCCGCGACTTGTTCGGACCACCGCTGGTACTCACCGGACTCGGAATCTGGGCACTCACCGAAGTCGAGGAACTGTCCGGGACCGACCTCGGCTGGGTGATCGGCGGAGCGGTGGTAGGCGTGGGGCTCGGCGCGCTGCGCGGAGCAACCATCCACGTCTACCCCAAGGACGGGATTCTCTTTCAGCGCTATACGGGCAGGACGTTCCTCGTCATCGTCGGGTCCCTGGTGGTGATGGCGGGTTTCGGCTTCCTCGCCGTACGGATGGGCATGCACGAGGAAGCGCGGCCGATCAACCTGTCCATCGGCGTCGGCTTCCTGGGCGAGGCGCTGGTCGTCGGCGCGCGGGGCCTGGCGAGCGGAGTCCCCTTCGCCCCCGAGAAGCCGAGCCTGCTCGACAGATATTCCGGGCGCTGAGCGCGGCGGAATCCGACAACGCGTCACCACAAGACTGCTGACACTTGCTATGAAGGCCGGTTACGACACCGACATCGTGGCTCGGGAACAAGGGACGACCGCCTCGTCGAGGTCGCGTCGGCCCGAGCTCCGGCTCCGGCGCTGACGGCCGGTTGTCAGTGGCGTGTGCCACGCTCGGATCATGATTGACCACATCTCGGTACAAGTGGCGGATCCGGCGGCCAGCGCCGCCTTCTACGACCGCGTACTGGCCCCGCTCGGCGGCAAACGGCTGCTCGACTTCGGTGAGGTGATCGGTTACGGCACGACGCAGCCGACCTTCTGGATCGGTCCGGTGACGACGCAGGGGCAGGCCCGCGAGGTGCATATCGCCTTTGTCGCGGCCGACCGCTCGAAGGTACGGGCGTTCTACGCGGCGGCCGTCGAGGCGGGGGCGGAGGTGCTGCACGAACCACGGGTGTGGCCCGAGTACCACGCGGCCTACTACGGCGCGTTCGTCAGGGATCTGGACGGCAACAACGTGGAGGCGACCTGCCATATGCCGGAGTGAGACCGGGGCGCGGCAGCCCTTCTTCCACCTGGGTTCGGTGCGCGCCCGGGACAGAACAGCCGGTCATCCGCATGCTGGGGTGCGGGCCGTTCCTCGGCTCGTCGGCCTGGCTCGGATCGCGCCGGGCCGCCCGCGCCGCACGGGCCTCTCCGTAGATCGTCGTCGTGAGATCGTCATCGTGGCTGTCATGACGCCTCGGCATGGGCCGCCCGGAGCCGGGCGGCGGTTGCCGAGGCGTCGTAGCCCGGGGCTACGCCGTCGACCAGGATCACATCACCGGCCATATGCCGGGTACGCAGCGGCAGAAGCTCCTGGTAGGCCTCGGATTCGTACCACCCGCGCGCCTGCTCCATGCCGCCGAAGCCGATGATGACGAGCGCGCCCGGCCACTCGCCCTCGCGAAGCTCGACGGTCGCGCCGTGGACGAGGAAGCGACCGCCGAAGGGGTCGAGGGTGGACTGGATCCGCTCCATGTAGTCGAAGATCTCGTCGTGCAGATGCGGGGCGGGCAGCAGGTGCCCGACGGCGTAGGCGGTCATGATGTCCTCCCGGTGCGGGGGCTCGTTCGGGGCTCGTACAGGGCTCGTTCGGATGTCTTCGATCCTGCCGGGGTAACGGGAGGCCGTCGATTACCCGCGAGGTAATGGCGGCAGGGTGCTCCCTGCCCAGGTCACAGACCCAGTCCCGGCATTCACCGGCTGTGGGGAGCCAGAAAGGGAACCACGACGCTCAGCGCGGGCTTCCCTCAGAGAAGTACCGGGTCGGGGCCCTGATCTGCAGAGCTGGTCAGGCCCCTCAGTGGTTTCTGGGGCCCGTATGCCCAAGGACCCTCCGTCAACGGCGGGCCCTTGGGCCGGACTCGGCCTGCGGAGGATTGCGTCAACCAGCGGGCCGGGGTTGCGGCGGTACCGCGGCGTGCGCCGATCCGGGCGAGGCTCCCGCTCCCGTGACACCTGTGGGCCGGGGGGCGCGCCGCCACAGGCGTCCCAGGGAGCGGTAGAAGCGGTCCGGCAGGAACGCGGCATCGGCGACGATCATCGCGCCGGAGAAGAGCGGCAGTCCCATGAGCACCGCGATATTCACGTGCATGCCCAGCAGAACGATCAGGACGGGGTATTTGAGCCTGCCGAACAGGACGAACGGAAAAGCGACCTGCACCAGCACCGTCAGGTAGCCGACGACGGCGATCAGCACGTGATGGCCGTCGATCATCTGGGACAGACCGGGCCAGGGCCGGAACAGGTCGATGTTCAGGACGTAGTGGAGGGCGGTGCCGTTGCCCCAGCTGGGGCCCTGCACCTTGTACAGGCCCGCGCACCCGTAGAGGAAACAGACCTGGACGGCGATGACGAACATGCCGCAGTTGTGCAGCACGGTGGTCAAGATGTCGCGGGTGTCGCCGAGTTGGTACCGGAGACTGCCGCCGCGCGGGCCAGTCGTCTTGCCCACCGGCGCTCGGAGCCCGGTCCTGCGCGCGTCGAGGGACCAGCGCCGGCCGGACGCGGTGAAGACGAGGTAGACGGCCATGAGGACCATGAGATTGTCCCCGCCGTCCGCCATGAAGATCGCCTTGGCGTGGAACGACACCACCACGACCGCGAACAGCACGGACACCGCCCGGGTCCGCCAGCCCAGCAGGAACAGAGCACACGTGACGAGAGCCACGGCGTAGCAGACCTCGAAGTACACCCGGCTGTCGGACAGGGTGAGGACGCTGAACCACCCGCTCTGGTCGAGCATCTGTCTGGCCAGCGCGGGCGTCCACGGTGAACCGGGGCCCCACATCTCGTCGCGGTGCGGAAACTCGCGGAGCAGGAAAGCGAGATAGAGCAGCCCGTACCCGATGCGCAGCACCGCCGCCGCATACAGGGAGACCGGCCGCTCGGTCAGGAGGACGAGGAACGCGTGGACCCCCTCGAGTACGCGTTGCGGCGTCCGTACGGCCGCCGGCTCGGTGGTGCGTCGGGACGTTGTGGGCGCGGCGACCGGTGCCTGCTCAGTCCGTTCCATGCGAGGCCACCTTCCACCAGGGCAGATACCGGGTTTCGACCCGCGCCGGTGCCGCGGTGGCCGGGCGGAAACCGCCCGCTGCGCCGGGCGCGGCGATGGGCAGGGTGATCACCCGAAGCTGGATGGACTCGAAGGTGCCGCCGCGTTGGGCGGCGACGCGATCCGCTGCGATGTTGCGCAGATACTTCTGCATCATCAGAGCCCGTTCCGAGCGCGGCCGGTCGTCGCCGCCGTGCGTTCTGAGGTAGGAATTCCAGGCCTGGCGCAGCATGTTCTGTGCCGTATGGCTCGGGAAGACACTGTGCTTGACGGCGGAATCGTCCATGGTGCTCAGATCGATCCAGTCGCTCACCCGTGCGGTGCCGTCCGGTGCTGTCAGCCTGGTCCTCGCCGAGATCTGCCGGTTGACCGACTGCGGATTCGGGGCGAAGAGCCGCCAGTTCTGCTCGAACACGGGCAGGACCCACGCGTTGATCTGCCGGCTGTACGCCTGCGAGATGGCGTTCGGGGGCGCAACGTACAGAAACACCAGGAGCACATGGACCAGGGCCACTGCCAGACAGAGGGCCACCGCGGCTCCCGTTCCCGCGCTCAGCGGGCGGGGTGACCCCGAAATCCCACGGGTCCTGCGCGGTCCCCCGCCACCGTCCTGCGCTGCCGGCTCAGCGCCGGTCCGCTGCGATTCCTTCACATTCGTCGACTCAACGCCGCCCAGCACGGTCCCACCCGGTCCTTCCCATCCCGACTGCTCGCACCTGCTGCTCCCTGCTTCCGCATGCGGCGCGCGACGGAATCGATGACGATCCCGCCGCGCGCCACCCGTCCCACTCGCCTGTGGGGCGACTACCTGTGCGCGCACTCCGCCGAAGCGACGCACGCGCGGCTCACTGCTCCCACCGAACTGCGGGGGAAGAACTCACTCGGTGGTGAACTGCGCCTTGTGCTTCCCCTCGTCCTTGTCGGGCTTCCCCGGCTTGTTGTGGTGGCCTGGCTTCCAGGGCTTCACCGGCTTCGGCTTCGAAGGATTCCAGCAGTGGTCGCAGTAATGTCCGCCGGTGTGTCCGCCCGAGCTGGTGCCGTGGGCATCACCACCGTTGGCATCACCACCGTTGGCATCACCACCGTTCGCGTCACCACCGTTCGCGTCACCACCGTTGGCATCACCACCGTTCGCATCACCACCGTTCGCATCACCACCGTTCGCATCACCGGTGGTCGCATCACCGGTGGTCGTGGTGGTGGCGGCGCCATCGGTCGTGGTGGTGGCCGCGCCATCGGTCGTGGTGGTGGCTGCGCCATCGGTCGTGGTCGTGGTCGTGGCCGCGCCGTCGGTTGTGGTCGTGCCGACGCCACAGTCATCCGGCCTGGTGATCACGTTGGTGTCCAGCGTCACGGCCCCGTTTCGGGCCAGCGCCCGGCCTTGGATGTTCGCCCCACTGACGACGGTGATCGAGGTGAGCGCCATGATGGTGCCCGCGAAGATGGAGCCGGCTTGGATCGTGGCCGATTCGCCGACCACCCAGAACACGTTGCACGCCTGGGCACCGTTGGCGAGGACAATGCTGCTCGTGGTTGTCGTTGTCAGGCCCTCAGGAATCTTGAAGACCCAGACGGCATCGGGGTTGTTCTGGGCGTCCAGGGTCCAGATACCGTTGACCAGGAGACCGGCCGTGGCGCCGTAGGTGCCCGGAACCAGCGTCGGAGTCACCGGCGCCGCGGAGATGTTGGATTGTGTGGGCTCGGCGAAGGCGAAGTCGTACGCCGTGCCCAGGTCGTCCTGCGCCTGCCCAGCCACAGCGTCCCCGGGGTGGAACGTACCGTCCACCACCACCCCGGGCGGGAATCCGCCCAGGGCCATCGACGGAGATACGCCGACGTCTCCGGTGATCACAGAACTGCCGGTGTTGGTGACAGCCGAACCGGCCAGCACCGCGAAGCTTTGCGCGGTACCCAGAGGTACAAGTGTTGCTGCTTTTGCCTGTGTAGGCGTCACTGCCACAACGGCCAAGGCGACCAGCAGGGCAAGTACCCCCGCGATCCAGGCCGTCATTGTGCGCCGATGCGGCGCATCGGGAATATTCAGTGTCATCGAGGAGCCAACTCCTGTGAGGGTGGTGACGCCCGGCGTTCACCGCCGGACGGAATCGCCTCTTCTGTCAGCGGCAGATTACGGCGATACCCCTCTTCGGCTATGATTCATCCGGGTGATGTCGCCGGAACTCACCATATAAATTCAAGAATGTATGACAAATATTGAGCCGACTGGCTGTCATTCATCCCGTGCGGCAAGCCACCGCCGTCGCTGCAGTCAATCACTCCTGACAGGCCGACCATCGGCCACTGCCCGTCAGCGGAGTGGGGAGCCGGGGTTCGTCCGCACCATTGATTTTCTCCACTGGGGGTGCTCACCTCGGGTTACGCCATGACACGTCGGCGGCACACAGAAAAGCGCGCCGGTACCGACCGCCGGCCCGCTGCTCACTGCCATTCCTGTGAAGTCGGAGGCAGAAGACGACTTCGACTCCGAATACTCCACGCCTTTGCGACATTTAACAAGCGGCAGCAAATGCCCTCTGGACGCATTCCGGAAACATAGGCCGGGCCGGATGCGAATTCGTGGATCCAGAGATCTTTAATGGCTGAGGTTACGGCGGTCGGAGGTCGAGGCCAGTCCTGGCGACGAGGCCCTCGATGAGAATGGGACCTGCACACTCCAGCCGATGCGGTGCGGCAGCAGGTCCAACCCGGCCAGGTGTGTGCCACGCCCAATCGGCGTCGCACCACTTCGTTGATCAGCCGGGGCCGGACAGTCCGCATGGTCCACGCACCGAGGCCCCGGCCCGCGCCGGATCGGCACGAAGCTGATCCGGCGCGGCCGGGGCCGCAGTTGAGCCGGTGGGACGCTGGGGCTCAGATCGTCGCCGTGTCGATCACGAAGCGGTAGCGGACGTCGCTCGCCAGCACCCGCTCGTACGCCTCGTTGATCTGGTCCGCGCGGATCAGTTCGATCTCCGCGCCCAGGCCGTGCTCGGCGCAGAAGTCGAGCATCTCCTGGGTCTCCGCGATACCGCCGATCCCCGAGCCCGCTAGGCTCTTGCGGCCGCCGATGACGGAGAACAGGTTGAGCGAGACGGGCTCCTCGGGAGCGCCCACGTTCACAAAGGCGCCGTCCGTCTTCAGCAGGCGCAGATACGCGTCCAGCGGCAGCGGCGCGGACACGGTCGAGACGATCAGGTCGAAGCTGCCGGCCAGCTCCTTGAAGGTCGCCTCGTCGCTCGTCGCGTAGTAGTGGTCGGCGCCCAGCTTCAGCCCGTCGTCCTTCTTGCGCAGCGACTGGCTGAGCACGGTCACCTCGGCACCCAGCGCATGGGCGATCTTGACGCCCATGTGGCCGAGGCCGCCCAGGCCCACGATGGCGACCTTCTTGCCGGGGCCCGCGTTCCAGTGGGCGAGCGGCGAGTAGAGGGTGATGCCGGCGCACAGCAGCGGGGCCGCGACGTCCAGCGACAGGCCGTCGGGGATGCGCAGCGTGAAGGCCTCGTCGACGACGATGTGGGTGGAGTAGCCCCCGTAGGTCGGCTCGCCGCTCTTGTCGAGGGCGTTGTACGTACCGACGTTGCCGCCCGAGCAGTACTGCTCGAGACCGGCCTTGCAGTTGTCGCACTCACGGCAGGAGTCGACCATGCAGCCGACGCCCACCCGGTCGCCGGCGGCGAACTTCGTCACACCGGGACCGACCTCGGTGACGATGCCCGCGATCTCGTGGCCCGGCACCATCGGGAAGATGCCCTCGGCCCAGCCGTCGCGGGCCTGGTGGATGTCGGAGTGACAGATGCCCGCGTACTTGATCTCGATGAGCACGTCGTGCTCGCCGACAGGACGACGCGGGACGGTGGTCCGCTCCAGCGGCGCCTTGGCGGCGGGAGCGGCGTATGCGGAAACGGTGGTGGTCATGGCTGTGAGCCTGCCGCGGGGCGGGGCACTTACCCAGCCCTCTGTTGTGCCTACGTCCAGCGTGCGTACGACTGGCAGGGTCAGGATGGACATGCTCCCCGGCCGGTAATACTTGGCTGTATGGACCAGCGAGCCGAACTCAGCGAATTCCTGCGCTCCCGCCGTGCCCGGCTGCAGCCGGAGGACGTCGGCCTGCCGCAGCTGGGCCGCCACCGTCGTGTCCCCGGGCTGCGCCGTGAGGAGCTGGCGCAGCTCGCCGGGGTCTCCGTCGCGTACTACACACGTCTCGAGCAGGGCAACGGACGCAATGTGTCCACCGAGGTGCTCGACGCGATCGCGCGGGCCCTGCGCCTGTCCGACGTCGAGCGGGACCATCTCAGCCACCTCGCGAAGCCGAAGCAGAAGAAACACCGGCGCATGGGCCGACCGCAGCAGCTGCGGCCCGCCGTGCAGCAGCTGATGGACGCGATGGACGGGGTGCCCGCGTACGTACTCGGGCGCCGGCTGGACATCATCGGCTGGAACCGCATGGCCCGCGCACTGCTCGGCGACTTCGCCGCACTGCCGCCGCAGGAGCGGAACATGGCCCGGCTCGTCTTCCTCGACCCCAACGCGCCTGATCTGTACGTCGACTGGGAGTGCAAGGCGACCGAGGTGGTGAGCGTGCTGCGGATGTACGCGGGCTGCTCGGCCGACGACCCGCAACTGCCCCCGCTCATCGGCGAACTGTCGGTCAAGAGCGAAGAGTTCCGCAAGCTCTGGGCCGCGCACACGGTCCAGGACAAGGGCCACGGCACCAAGCGGCTGCACCATCCGCTGGTGGGCGAGATGACCCTGTCGTACGAGACGCTGAGGCTGCCCGACGACCACGATCTGTCGCTGGTCGCCTACCACGCGGAGCCCGGCACGCGCGCGGCCGAGTCGCTGCGGCTGCTGGCCGGCTGGGGCGTGGACGAGGTGGCGGACGCCGACGCGCTCTAACGCCGTTACAGCTTGGCCTGGAAGAAGGCGACGGGACGCTCACGGCGGTAGCCGAGACCCGCGTTGACGGCCAGCATCGGGCCGTTGTCGTCGGCGACGGTCGTCGCGATCTCCCGTATGCCCGGTTGAAGCGCGCTCACCGTCCCCAGCATGTGGCGCTTGACCGCACGGCCGAGCCGGCGGCCCCGGTGGGCCGGGGTGACCACGGTGTCGTACTGGATGGCGCGGACGTCCGACGGGTCTCTCAGCACCAGTTCGGTGTAGGCGGCGACCTCGGCACGGCCCGTCGCGGCGCCCTCCACCGCGCCGTCGTCCGCCACGTGCAGCACCACCGAGGACAGGACCACGCCGCCCCGGTCCACAATCACCTGCGCGGCGGCCCGCACCCGGTCCGAGTCCCACACGTGAGCCCGCTCATCCAGGTCGCCGGTGGGAGCGTCCTCCATGGCGTTGTGGGCCTCGGCGAAGGCGTCGGCGAAGGCATCCGGCACGACGCCCGCCCACTGGCCGTAGGTGTAGCCCTTGGGCAGTGCGAGCTGCTCCGGGTGCGCGGCGAGCGCGCCCTGGACGTTCTGTACGTACCAGGCGAGCGGCAGCACATTCTCGAAGCCGAGCCCGGTGGCGAACTCCTCGCCCGCGCCGCCCGGTTCCAGGACGGTGGAGACCGACGTGCGTCCGTCGGCAGCCAGTTCGGCGCGTACGGCCGCCCAGAGCGCCGCTCCGACGCCGCGCCGTCTCGCCTCCGGACGTACGGTGAGCGCATCGAGGAAGGCGGTGTGGCGGTTACCCTCTTCCGTGAAGAGGACCAGCGAGGCCACCCCGTCGTACGAGCCGTCCCCCGAGCCCTCGTTCGAGCCGTCCTTCGGGCCGCCCTTCGAGCCGTCGGACGCTGTCGCGACGAGATGGAGCGTGCGCCCGCTCACCGAGGACTGCCGCAGCTTTCCTTCGGTCTCGACGCGGC
Source organism: Streptomyces sp. NPDC002926 (assembly GCF_053591755.1). Lineage (NCBI taxonomy): Bacteria > Bacillati > Actinomycetota > Actinomycetes > Kitasatosporales > Streptomycetaceae > Streptomyces > Streptomyces sp. NPDC002926. The sequence goes on along the minus strand of NZ_JBSFUK010000005.1, from coordinate 437,596 downwards.
CGGGTACCGGCACCCCGGCCGGCAGATCGTGGCCGTGCGCCGCGGTGACCACCGCGTGCCAGGCGTCGACAGCGGATTCGGCGGGCGGTACGGGGAGCTGTGTGATCGTCATATCGATGACGGTACGGGGAGAACGGACGAGGGCGGCGGCACCCCACGGGGTGCCGCCGCCCTCATGGGCATGACGTGGTGGCTCAGGCGGCCGAGCCGGCCTTCCACTCGCTCCAGCTCAGGTTCCAGCCGTTCAGGCCGTTGTCCGGCTGGACGGTCTTGTCCTTGGAGTTCTTCACGATGACGACGTCGCCGACGATCGAGTTGTCGAACAGCCAGGCGGCGGGCTGGTTCGGGTCACCCGCGCCCTTCACATCGTTCAGACCGACACAGCCGTGGCTGGTGTTGGCGCTGCCGAAGATCGAGTCGGCACCCCAGTAGTTGCCGTGGATGAACGTGCCCGACGTGGACAGCCGCATCGCGTGCGGGACGTCCTTGATGTCGTACTCGCCCTTGCCGTCCTTCTTCTTGAAGCCGACCGTCGAGCCGTCCATCCGGGTCTCCTTGAACTTCTCGGAGATCACCATCTGGCCGTTGTAGGTGGGGTTGTCCGGGCCGCCGGCGGAGATCGGGATGGTCTTGATCGTCTTGCCGTCCTGGGTGACCGTCATCGTCTTGGCCGACGCGTCGACGGTCGAGACCTGGTTACGGCCGATCTTGAAGGTGATCGTCTTCTGCTGGACGCCGAAGACTCCCTGGGCGCCCTGGACCCCGTCGAGGTTCAGCTTCAGGGTGACCGTCGAGCCCTCCTGCCAGTACTGGTCGGGGCGGAAGTCCAGCCGCTGCCCGTTGAACCAGTGACCGACGACCTCCTGGCCGCTGCTCGACGTCACGGTGACCCCGGCCTGGACGGCCTTCTTGTCCGTGATCGCCTTGTTGAAGTTGATCGAGACCGGCATACCGACGCCGACGGTGGAACCGTCCTCGGGCGTGAAGTTGCCGATGAAGCTGTTGGCGGGCGAGACGGTGGTGAAGGAGGAGTTCTCGTGGGCCTCCAGGCCCTTGGCGTCCTTCGCCGAGGCGGAGATCTTGTACGTGGTGGAACGCTCGAGCTGCCCGTCCGGCTTCCAGCTCTTGCCGTCGGGGGCGAGGGTGCCCTTGACGCTCGCACCGTCGGCGGTGGCCATGGTGACCTGAGTGAGCGTGCCCTCGCTGACGGTGACCTTGGCGTCGTTGTTGATGCCCGCGTTGGTCGCGCCGTTCTTCGGCGAGATGGCTATGCGGGCCTTCGACGCGTCCTTCGCTGCCGCCTCGTCGACCTGGGCCTGCGACTTCTTCGAGCTGTCGGCACTACCGCCCTTGTCACCGTCGCCGCTGCAGCCCGACATCACCAGCACGCCGCCGAGCACTGCGGACGCGGCTATGAGGCCTTTGCGCCGCTTGCTGTCCGTCATCACACGCTTCTCCATCGTCGCCGATTTACCTGACCCACTACCCTGATCCACTACATGGACAACACCCATTTCGGGCTGTCCGGTTCCATATCCGAAAGGGATGTGGGGAACACCACTCACAGATATTCATCGACGCAGCCACAGCCCCGGCGGTTGCACTGCGACACGAAAACGGACGGGCGCCGCTTCACGTCACGGCGCCCCCGAGCCCGTCATTCGCACGTGCTACGGCCGCCCGGCGTCACCGTCGTCCGCCTCGTCATCGTCGTCGTAGTCCCCATCTTCCTCGTCCGGATCCCAGTCCTCGGCATCGGGGTCGTACTCGATCTGCTCGCTGCTCCACGAAGCCTGCGCGAGCTCCACCCCCGGCACCTCGCTGACCAGGTCGAAGGGGTCCACGAGATAGGCGATGGCCTCCGCCTCGTCCTCGCGTACCGCCGACTCGGCGTGCGCACGCTCCTCGTCGGGCATGGAGTCGTCCGCCGCGATGCGTTCGAGGGCGCTGCCGGTCAGCGCTTCGGAGTCGTCGATCTCCAGCACCAATTCCACCCGCAGCCGCACATACCGTGATGTCTCAGAAGTGGTCATACGACGGAGCGTAGAGCTCCCGCGCCCGCGGCTTTCCCACGACCCGCTGCTTTCACTAGCATCAGCGCACCCGGCCAATTCGAGGATGCCTCAAGGGGGATCGAGTCCGTGTCCGTCGCACGTCGACCGCTTCTTACCGCCACTGCCGCAGGGACTCTGCTGTGTGCGCTGTGGTTCGTTCCCTCGGCGAATGCCACTGCCGAGCGGGAAGCGGTGCAGAGACAACAGACCGGCGCCAGTGCGTCGTCCCAGGAGCTGACCCTGGCCGCCACGGGCACCGTGGACACCACTCCGTATCTGGTCGGCGGCACTGCCTTCCTCGGCATCGGCATGGGCTTTGTGGCGTACTCCGTGCGCCGGCGCGGGGCCATGTACATGTGACGGGCCGGACAAGGGCCGCCCCACGGTGTGCGGAGCGGCCCTTGTCCGGCCCTGTGTGCTGCCGAACCTAGGCCAGCGGGCCGGTCACCGGCTCCACGGCCGCGACGAGCTTTCCGTCCCGTACGAACGCGTCGGCGGCCTCCAGGTCGGGCGCGAGGAAGCGGTCCGGGCCGGGGCCCTCGACACCTGCCGCGCGCAGCGCCGCGATGGCGGCCTGCGAGGCGGGCGCGGGGGTCAGCCCGCGCCGCAGCTCGATGGCGCGGGTCGCGGCGTAGAGCTCGACGGCGAGGATCCGGTTCAGGTTGCCGACGGCGGTGCGCAGCTTGCGCGCGGCCGACCAGCCCATGGAGACGTGGTCCTCCTGCATCGCCGATGACGGGATGGAGTCGGCGGATGCCGGGACGGCGAGCCGCTTCATCTCGCTGACCAGGGCGGCCTGTGTGTACTGGGCGATCATCAGGCCCGAGTCGACCCCGGCGTCGTCGGCGAGGAACGGCGGCAGACCGTGCGAGCGGTTCTTGTCGAGGAGCCGGTCGGTGCGGCGCTCCGCGATGGAGCCGAGGTCGGCGGCGACGATGGCGAGGAAGTCGAGGACGTACGCGACCGGGGCACCGTGGAAGTTGCCGTTGGACTCCACACGGCCGTCGGGCAGCACGATCGGGTTGTCGACGGCCGAGGCGAGCTCGCGGTCGGCGACCAGACGGGCATGGGCGAGGGTGTCCCGCCCGGCGCCGGCCACCTGCGGCGCGCAGCGCACGGAGTACGCGTCCTGTACTCGGGGCGCTTCCTCCTCCTGGAAGTGCCCGGTGAGACCGGAGCCCTTGAGTACGGCAGTCATATTGGCGGCGGAGACGCCCTGGCCCGGGTGCGGGCGGATGGCGTGCAGCTCGGGGGCGAGGACCTTGTCCGTGCCGAGCAGCGCCTCGAGGCTGAGGGCGGCGGTGATGTCGGCGGTGGTGTAGAGGCGCTGGAGGTCGGCGAGGGCCATGACCAGCATGCCGAGCATGCCGTCGGTGCCGTTCAGGAGGGCGAGGCCCTCCTTCTCGCGGAGCACGACGGGCGTGATGCCGTGCTCGGCGAGCAGCTCTCCGGCGGGCCGCACCCGGCCGTCGGGGCCTTCGGCGTCACCCTCGCCCATCAGCGTCAGCGCGCAGTGCGAGAGCGGGGCGAGGTCGCCGGAGCAGCCGAGGGATCCGTACTCGTGGACGACGGGCGTGATGCCGGCGTTCAGCACGTCGGCCATGGCCTGGGCGACCTCGGGGCGTACGCCGGTGTAGCCGGAGGCCACGGTCTTCAGACGGAGGAACATGAGCGCCCGGACGACCTCGCGCTCGACGCGGGGGCCCATGCCCGCGGCGTGCGAACGGACGATGTTGCGCTGCAGCTGGGCGCGGAGATCGGGGCTGATGTGCCGGCTGGCGAGCGCGCCGAATCCGGTGGAGACCCCATAGACGGGCTCGGGCTTGGCGGCGAGCGCGTCCACGATCCCGCGGGCGGTGGCGAGGGCGGCGACCGCCTCCGCGGAGAGCTCGATGCGGGCGCCCTCGCGGGCCACGGCGATGACGTCTTCGGCGGTGGTACCGGACGTCCCCACCACGACTGTGTGCATATCCATATTCAGGAGCGTACGGACTGAATCGCAACCTGTCACTAGCGGCGGGCCGGTCGGCCCCTTACTGCAATGTCACAGCGGTCTCAGGGCTCGCTCCAGGGCTCCGTGGCGTCCTCGGGACGCACGCCCCGGAACGCGCGGCGCTCGTGCGGCGAGCGCGGCGGAGTGTCCGCGAGGCGCATCACGGTGCCGTCACGGCCGGCGACTACCGGCTTCGGCGAGCGGGCCGCCTTCGCGCGGTACTGGGCCGCGTCCGCCAGCCGGAACAGCCGACGGGCCGAGTGGACCTGGCCGATCGGGTCACCGGTCGAGGCCACGCCGCAGGCCACACCCTCACCTAGCTCCAACTCCCCTGCACGCAGGCAGAGTTCGTCCGCCACCCGGACCACCTCGTCCGCCGCCGGACCGACCGAGACCAGACAGAACTCGTCACCGCCGAGCCGTGCCGCCAGCGTGCCGGGAAGCATCGCCCCGCAGAGCGAGAGGACCGAGCCGAAACGCTCGAGCAGCCGGTCGCCGACGGCATGGCCGTGGGTGTCGTTCACGCGCTTGAGGCCGTTGAGGTCGCAGACCACCAGGCTGACGACCGAGCTGTCCGTGCGGTGCCGTTCCAACGCCTCGTCGAGCCTGATGTCGACGGCGCGGCGGTTGGCGAGACCGGTCAGCGGGTCCGTGAAGGCGAGCCTGCGGACCTCCTCCAGCCGCTCGCTCTGGGCGATGCCGGAGGCCACGACGGAAGCGAGGACGGTCGCGAAGTCCGCGTCGTCCCGGTCGAAGACCGGCGCGCCCGGCGGCCTGGCCACATACAGTTCGCCCCAGGCCCGACCGTGCAGCACGATCGGCGCGACGACACAGCAGCCGCGGCCGCGCCGTCGCAGGGCCGCGACCCTCCCCCACAGGACTTCGTCCGTGGGAGGTGCCTTCTGGTGGCGGTGGCCGTGCGCGGGCGGCGCCGGTTCTTCCACCGTCGCCACCCAGGCGTCCGGCTCGCCGCCGCCCGCCCACCGCTCGTGCAGAAACTCCGTGATCTCCGGGAAGCGGTTGACCGGGTACGTCTCGGATTCGGGGAACTCCTCCTCCCCTGCCGCCCGTTCGCCGGCGTTCACGAGCACCTTGAGCCGGCCGAGCTCGCGCTCCCATACCGACAGCGCGGCGAAGGAGCCGGCCAGCGCGTGACAGGCGCCGAGCGCGGCCGCGCGCCAGAACTCGCGCGGTGTGTGGGCGGCCGCCATCGCCTGCGCCAGCGCCACCACGGCTCGCAACCGCCGATCCTCAGCCATCATCCCAGCTTAGGGAGGTTCGAAACGATTTGATCAGTTGGAGTGGGCCGTTGTCGGACGTCACTCGCCGGGCCACTGCGGCTTCCGCTTCTCGTTGAAGGCCGCGACGCCCTCCGCCCGGTCTCCGGAGAAGGCCACCGACCGCCAGGCCGAGTCCTCCACCTCCAGGCCGGCCCGCAGATCGAGCCCCTGTCCGAGCCGCATCGCGCGCTTCGCGGCGCGCAGCCCGACGGGAGAGTTCGCGGCGATACGTCCCGCAAGCGCGAGCGCCTCGGTCCTGGCGTCGTCCGCCAGCTGGTCGACGAGCCCCAACTGCCGCGCCTCGGCCGCCTCCACGCGCCGCGCGGTGAACACCAGCTCGGCGGCGCGCGCGGCACCGACGCGGCGCGGCAGCAGCTGGGTCCCGCCGCCGCCGGGGATCACGCCGACGGACACCTCGGGCAGCCCGACCACGGCGGTGGCGTCGGCAACGATCAGATCGCAGGCGAGCGCCAGCTCGAACCCGCCGCCGAGGGCGAAGCCGTGCACGGCGGCGACGGTGGGCATCGGCAGCTCGAGGACCCCGGTGTAGGCGGCCCGGGCGGTGGGCCGCTGCCGCACCAACTCGGCGTCGGAGAAGGAGTTCCGCTCCTTGAGATCGGCGCCCACGCAGAAGGCTCGCTCGTGTGTGGAGGTGAGCACGGTGACGCGCACGTCCGGGTCGGCGGCGAGGGCGTCACAGGCGGCGGCGATGGACCGGGCCATATCTGTGGAGACGGCGTTCATGGCCTTGGGCCGATCGAGCACGAGTTCCGCGACGTGCCCCTGCTCGCGCCTGCGTACGACGACGAATTCCCCGAACCGCTGCTCGGACTCGGTCATGACGGCACCCTCCCGGTTAACGATGGTTCACCGGATCATAGGCGCGCACCGCGCCGGGGTCTCCCCCCACCCGTCCGTCCTGTGAACCAGGGGTACGGGTCTCCGACGCCGGGAGCGGCGGCCTCGCGCCGCAACCATGGCATCGCGGCCCGCCGGTCAGGAGCCGCGATCCGCTGAACGGAGCTGCCGGCCGCACCGGCACCGCGCCGCGGCACGCGTACAGGGACGTCTGCCGGACGCCCGTGAAGCGGCTGCGGGTAGCGCGGGCGGACGACGCGGGGTCTCCTCCAGGAAGCGCTCAGCGGCCGGCCGAGCCGGGCTGCACCGAGCGGGGGCCGGGGCGCCCGCTCCCCCAGGCGGCGGCTTCGCACCGCCGCGCAGGCCGCTCGGCGCGCAGGCCCCGTCCGCACCGCGCCGCCCCACGGCTCAGGCGTTCGTCCGCCGCGACAGCTGCCACGGCTCCACCACGCCGAGGCCTCGCACCGGGCGTTGCCACATCGGCTGGAGGGCGAAGCGGTACGAGGGGGGTTCCTCGCCCTCCTTCTCCGCCGCTGCCGCCGCTTCCGCGGCATCCGCCTCGGAGGCCGGCGCGTCTGCGGTGCGCACCAGCTCCTCCGCGAAGGCCCCGTCCACCAGCACCCCGTCCTTCGGCGCTATCGAGGTCAGCCGGCTGGCCAGGTTCACCGTCGTGCCGAACACATCGCCCATCCGCGTGGTGACCGTGCCGAAAGCGATGCCGACGCGTAGCGCCGGCATCGTCTCGTCGTGCGTCATCGTTTCGATGAGGCGCAGCGCGATTTCCGCCGCCGTGCCCGAGTCGTCCGCCGCGAAGAGCACCTCGTCTCCGAGGGTCTTGATCAGCCGACCGCCGTGCGCGGCGACCAGGTCGGCCGAGGTGGTCTCGAACGCCTCGACCAGCTCGCCCAGTTCCTCCTCCTCCAGCCGCCGCGTCAGCCGGGTGAAGCCGACCAGGTCCGCGAAACCGACCGCCAGCCGGCGGTCGACCATCTCCTCGTCGTCCGCGGCCTGGACCACGCGCCCGGTGGCCGCGGCGAGCTGCCGCCGCCACACGTACACCAGGAATTCCTCCAGCTCGGGCAGCAGCAGCTCGACCAGCGGATAGGTGACCTCGGTGCGGGTCATGCCCGGCTCGGGCGGCTCGGTGAGGCCCTCCAGGAAAGAATCGATCTGCCATTCGGCCAGCCGGGCGGTGGTCTGGCCCGTCGAGCGGGCCACCTGGACCGCCATCGGCTCGCTCAGCAGGCCCGCCTCGACCAGACCGGCGAGCCGCCGCAGGGCCAGTACGTCCGCCTCCGTCAGCGCTTTCGCCTGCCCGATGTCGGCGAAGCCCATGGCCCGCCAGAAGCGGGAGGCGAGCTCCATCGAGACGCCTGCGGTACGGGCCGCCTGGAAGGGCGTGTAGCGTCGGTCGGCGCCGAGAATGAGCTGCTCCAGACGGATGGCCAGCGGGTCGACCGTCGGCTCCGCGGTGTGGTCGACCTCGTGGTGCGGGGTCGGATGCACCGACGAGGAGGAGGACGCAGGAGACGACTCCGAAGACCCGGAGGACCCGGCCGGGCCGGAAGACCCGTTGGATGCCACCGCGGACGAAGACCCGGACGAAGAGCCGGACGAATCGGACGCACCGGAAGAGGAGTCCGACGGGGGCTGCGCGCCCGCGCCGGAATTGGTGTCGTCGACGGTCACCAGCCGCCTCCTGCCCGTTCCCTGCGGCACTGCCCTGCCGATCTGTCGCTCGATCGCCTCAACGATACGACAGGTGTGCCCTGGCTCACGTCCCGGTCCGCCATCGGGATTCAGCCAGGTCCACCCGGGATCAGTCGGCCGACCGCAGGTGCACGATGTCACCCGCACTGATCGGCTGCTCCCCGCCACCCTCCGTGGTCAGCACCAGACGGCCGTCACCGTCGAGCGCGACCGCCTCGCCGGTGACCGAACGGCCACCGGGCAGCTCGGCCCGTACGGTGCGCCCCAGCGTCGCGCAGCCGGCCGCGTACGCCGCCTGGAGCCCGGAACGCGCCGGGTCGCCGCCCGCCGCGCGCCAGTCGCCGTACCACTGCTCCAGCGAGCGCAGCACGGCCCGCAGCAGCGGGTCGCGGTCGGTGGAGATCGCGTCCGCCAGCGCCAGCGAGCCCGCCGTCGGCACCGGCAGCTCGTCCGCGTGCAGCGTGACATTGAGGCCGATGCCGACCACCACCGCGTCGTCGCCCGCACGCTCCGCGAGGATCCCGCCGGTCTTGCGCTCCTCGCCGCCGACCGTCACCAGCAGGTCATTAGGCCATTTGAGGGACATGTCGACTCCGGCGGCCCGGGCGAGGCCGGTCGCCGACGCGACTCCGGCGAGCAGCGGCAGCCAGCCCCAGCGCTCCACCGGCACCTCCGCCCCGGGCCGCAGCAGTACGGAGAAGAACAGCCCGGAGCGGGCCGGCGACGTCCAGGACCGGTCGAGCCGGCCGCGGCCCGCCGTCTGCTCCTCGGCGACCAGCACCGCCCCCTCCTCCAGGGACGCGGCCCGTGCCGTCAGGTCGGAATTGGTGGAGCCGGTGCTGGGCACGATGTCGAGCGAGGTCCACAGCCCGCCCGGCAGCAGCAGGGCGCGGCGCAGTGCCGCGACGTTCAGCGGCGGCCGGTCGAGGTCGGACCAGCGGCTCTCGGGCGCATTCTCAGGCGTCATGCAAGCCAGGTTAGGTGTGGCAAACGCCGCACTGCCGAGCGCCATGCGCGCCGATACGCTACGTGTCAGTAGCCATTCCGGTTGACGTTGACCAGGACAGGGAGCCGCATCCCGATGTCGGAGTCCGAGATTGACATCCACACCACCGCGGGAAAGCTCGCGGATCTGCAGCGCCGCATAGATGAGGCGACGCATGCGGGCTCCGCGCGCGCGGTGGAAAAGCAGCACTCGAAGGGCAAGTTGACGGCCCGGGAACGGGTTGTTCTGCTGCTGGACGAGGGGTCGTTCGTAGAGCTCGACGAGTTCGCCCGGCACCGCTCCACCAACTTCGGCCTTGAGCAGACCCGCCCGTACGGCGACGGCGTGGTCACCGGTTACGGGACGGTCGACGGCCGCCCGGTCGCCGTTTTCTCGCAGGACTTCACGGTTTTCGGCGGCGCGCTCGGCGAGGTCTACGGCCAGAAGATCATCAAGGTGATGGACTTCGCGCTGAAGACCGGCTGCCCGGTCATCGGAATCAACGACTCCGGCGGCGCCCGTATCCAGGAGGGCGTCAGCGCGCTGGGCATGTACGGCGAGATCTTCCGCCGCAACACCCACGCCTCCGGCGTGATCCCGCAGATCTCGCTGGTCGTCGGACCGTGCGCGGGCGGAGCCGTCTACTCCCCGGCGATCACCGACTTCACGGTGATGGTCGACCAGACCTCGCACATGTTCATCACCGGACCCGACGTCATCAAGACGGTCACCGGTGAGGACGTCGGCTTCGAGGAGCTGGGCGGAGCCCGTACACACAACACCACCTCGGGCGTCGCGCACCACATGGCGGGTGACGAGAAGGACGCCATCGAGTACGTCAAGTCGCTGCTGTCGTACCTGCCGTCCAACAACCTCTCCGAGCCGCCGGCCTTCCCCGACGAGGCCGACCTGGAGACGAACGACGAGGACCGCGAGCTCGACACCCTCATCCCGAACTCCGCGAACCAGCCGTACGACATGCACACGGTCATCGAACATGTGCTTGACGACAGCGAGTTCCTGGAGACGCAGGCGATGTTCGCGCCGAACATCATCACCGGCTTCGGGCGGGTGGAGGGCCTTCCGGTCGGCATCGTCGCCAACCAGCCGATGCAGTTCGCGGGTTGCCTCGACATCAACGCCTCGGAGAAGGCCGCGCGCTTCGTCCGCACCTGTGACGCCTTCAACGTCCCCGTCATCACCTTCGTGGACGTGCCCGGCTTCCTGCCCGGCGTGGACCAGGAGTACGGCGGCATCATCCGGCGCGGCGCGAAGCTGATCTACGCCTACGCGGAGGCGACGGTCCCGCTGATCACGGTGATCACGCGGAAGGCCTTCGGCGGCGCGTACGACGTCATGGGCTCCAAGCACCTGGGCGCCGACCTGAATGTGGCCTGGCCGACGGCACAGATCGCGGTGATGGGCGCGCAGGGCGCGGTGAACATCCTGCACCGGCGCACCATCGCGGCCGCCGGAGACGCCGACAGCATGGAGGCGACGCGGGCGCAGCTGATCCAGGAGTACGAGGACACGCTGCTCAACCCGTACACGGCGGCCGAACGCGGCTACGTCGACGCGGTGATCATGCCGTCGGAGACGCGGGCACAGGTCGTGAAGGGCCTGCGCCAGCTGCGTACGAAGCGGGAAAGCCTGCCTCCGAAGAAGCACGGCAACATCCCCCTCTAGCCCCCAGGAAGGGACTTGACGATGATCAAGGTCGTACGAGGAAACCCGACCCCGGAGGAGCTGGCCGCCGCACTGGCGGTGGTTCAGGCGCGCGCCGCGGCGACGGCCTCCGTCGCGGACGGGGAACCGCTACTGCCGGAGCAGTGGTCGGACCCGGCGCGCATCGGGCGGAGCCGGAGGCCGCAGCCGGGACCGCGCGCCTGGGCGCGCACGTACTGGCCGGTGTAGGCCGGGCATCCGGGGCTCCGCCCCGGACCCGCGCCCCATCGGGCGGGACATGCTTGCGGGGCTCGGGTCCTGTGACCGCACCCGAGCCGCCTCGGCCGCCGTCCGCCGGTACCCCATGCGCCGAACCCCGGAGGACCGCACCAGGCCGAGGCGATCTAATGGGACAGCAGACCCGTTTACAGGGGGGCGACACCCGGAATTAGCCCGTTGTCACCCCGGCGGTTGAGTACGTGTACTCAGGCGCCGTCCGGGCCCCGGCAGCAGGATCGATTGCATGCTGTGGTCCGACCCGGAGAACGAACCCCCCGAAGAACTGCGCGAGATGCAGGCCATGATGCGTCGCGTGGGCTTCGTGCTGGCACTGGCCATGGTGCTTGCGATGTTCGTCGTCGGTCTCCACTGATCGCCGCCTACGATGGCCCCATGACCGATCAGCGTCGCCGTCTCGTCCTCGCCTCCGCCTCGCCCGCCCGCCTCAATCTGCTGCGTCAGGCCGGACTCGCCCCCGAGGTGATCGTCAGCGGTGTCGACGAGGACGCCGTATCCGCGCCCACCCCGGCCGAGCTCGCGCTGGCACTCGCGGAGGCCAAGGCATCCGTCGTGGCGGCCCGTGCCGATGTGATCAGGAGCAGCGCGCTCGTCATCGGCTGCGACTCCGTACTCGAACTCGACGGCCACGCGTTCGGCAAGCCCACCGACGCGGAGGAGGCCATCACCCGCTGGAAGTCGATGCGCGGGCGCGTGGGCACCCTGCAGACCGGGCACTGCGTCTACGACACCGCCACCGGCCACTACGCCTCGGGGACGGCATCCACGATCGTGCGCTTCGGCCGCCCGTCCGACGCCGAGATCGCCAGCTACGTCGCCAGCGGCGAACCGCTCCAGGTGGCGGGCGCCTTCACCCTGGACGGCCGCTCGGCACCCTTCATCGAAGGCATCGACGGCGACCACGGCAATGTCATCGGCCTCTCGCTGCCGCTGCTGCGGAAGCTGCTGAGCGAGCTCGGCCACTCCATCACCGACCTGTGGACATGACAGGTCACTTCCGCGCTCACGGGTGACGCCGACTCACATGTGCGGCCTGGGGAGCGAAGTCGTCGCCCTCAGGCCGGCGCCGCGCCGTTCGTGGGCGCCGCCCCGTTCGTGGCCGCCGGGGCGCCCTCCACCGGACCCCGCTCCCGCCTCCCGTACGCCACCAGCGTCAGCACGATCAGCCCCAGCACGACCATCATGAACGCGAACGCGTCCCAGCCGACCAGGCCCACCGTCAGGGCGCCCAGCACTCCGTGCACGATCGCGCAGCTGATCAGCAGGATCCGGCCGAAGCGCCCCGGGGCCCGGTCCCGCAGGCCGGTAATCAGCAGGACCACACCGCATGCCGCCAGAAACAGGCCGAAGACGCCGCCCATCACCCAGGTCCCGGTGACCATCGCAGCCGGGTCCAGGTCGGCGAGCGACATGTCCTGCCGGTGGACGAAGGTGGCAAGGATGCCGTTGATCAGCACGATGCCGACGGCCTCCACCAGCAGAACAATCGCGGCCACAATGGCCACCGGTCTGCGCGCCACGGCGCCCCCAACCCTCAGTTACCGGAAGTACGTACGACATCGCGAACGCTACTAACGGGTAAACCGTGGGACAAGGGGCCCGGCACGCTGAGTCCGACAGCAAAGAATCGTTCGCCCATTCGTAGGGACTCGACAAAGAAACGCCATACGGGACTGACCGCTCGAACAGAGACCTGTGCCACACCACAGGGCTACTGTGCGAGGGAGGAACCCGTCGTACCGTGGTGCGACAAGGGATTTCGCGACTTGCGCGAGCCTCGAATCACGCTCCGTGTGGGCAAGCTCACCATTGGGGACGGGTCGTAAGGCCGTGTCGGTAGTCCCTAAACTCAGCTTGTTCCAAGGAGGGAGCCATCGTGCGCAAGGTGCTCATCGCCAACCGTGGCGAAATCGCTGTCCGCGTTGCCCGCGCCTGTCGGGACGCCGGGATCGCGAGCGTAGCCGTCTACGCCGATCCGGACCGGGACGCTCTGCATGTCCGCGCGGCCGACGAAGCGTTCGCCCTGGGCGGTGACACCCCGGCCGCCAGTTATCTGGACATGGCCAAGGTGCTGCAGGCCGCGAAGGATGCGGGGGCGGACGCCGTCCATCCCGGATACGGCTTCCTTTCGGAGAACGCCGAATTCGCCCAGGCCGTGCTCGACGCCGGTCTGACCTGGATCGGACCGCCGCCGCAGGCGATCCGCGATCTGGGTGACAAGGTCGCCGCCCGTCATATCGCGCAGCGCGCCGGCGCTCCGCTGGTCGCCGGTACGCCGGATCCGGTGAGCGGTGCCGACGAGGTCGTCACCTTCGCCGAGGAGCACGGGCTGCCGATCGCGATCAAGGCCGCGTTCGGCGGTGGCGGGCGTGGTCTGAAGGTCGCCCGCACTCTCGAAGAGGTGCCGGAGCTGTACGACTCGGCGGTGCGCGAGGCCGTCGCCGCCTTCGGCCGCGGCGAGTGCTTCGTCGAGCGGTACCTCGACAAGCCGCGGCACGTCGAGACCCAGTGCCTGGCCGACAGCCATGGCAATGTCGTCGTCGTGTCGACGCGTGACTGCTCGCTGCAGCGCCGCCACCAGAAGCTGGTGGAGGAGGCTCCGGCGCCGTTCCTGACGGAGGAGCAGAACGCGGAGCTGTACGCCGCGTCCAAGGCCATCCTCAAGGAGGCCGGTTACGTCGGCGCCGGCACCGTCGAGTTCCTCGTCGGCACCGACGGCACCATCTCCTTCCTCGAGGTCAACACTCGTCTGCAGGTGGAGCACCCGGTCACCGAAGAGGTCACCGGTATCGACCTGGTCCGCGAGATGTTCCGGATCGCGGACGGCGAGGAACTCGGCTACGGCGACCCGGCCGTGCGCGGTCACTCCTTCGAGTTCCGCATCAACGGCGAGGACCCGGGACGGGGCTTCCTCCCCGCTCCCGGTACGGTCACGGCCTTCGCGCCGCCGGCCGGCCCCGGTGTCCGTCTGGACGCGGGTGTCGAGTCCGGCAGCGTCATCGGCCCTGCCTGGGACTCGCTGCTGGCCAAACTGATCATCACCGGCGCCACACGTCAGCAGGCGCTGCAGCGCGCCGCGCGTGCGCTGGCGGAGTTCAACGTCGAGGGCATGGCCACGGCCATCCCCTTCCACCGCGCGGTCGTCTCCGACCCGGCGTTCACCTCGGACCCGTTCACGGTGCACACCCGGTGGATCGAGACGGAGTTCGTCAACGAGATCAAGCCCTTCTCTGTGCCCGCGGAAGCGGAGGAGGACGAGGCCGGTCGCGAGACGATCGTCGTCGAGGTCGGCGGCAAGCGTCTCGAGGTCTCGCTGCCGTCCTCGCTGGGCATGACGCTGGCCAGGACCGGTCTGGCCGCCGGTGCCAAGCCCAAGCGGCGCGCCGCGAAGAAGTCGGGCCCGGCGGCCTCCGGCGACACTCTCGCCTCCCCGATGCAGGGCACGATCGTCAAGGTCGCGGTCGAGGAGGGCCAGGAGGTCACGGAGGGCGACCTGGTCGTCGTACTCGAGGCGATGAAGATGGAGCAGCCGCTGAACGCGCACCGCTCCGGCACCATCAAGGGCCTCTCGGCCGAGGTCGGCGCCTCGCTGACGTCCGGCGCGGTGATCTGCGAAATCAAGGACTGACGTCCGGTCGTATGTGTATGTGTGGGGCCTGCCCGGCTTTCAGCGGGCAGGCCCCACACGTGTGTTCGGGCGCGGTCGGCGGACTGCTGGTGCCGGTCCCGGCTTCGGGCACGGCGGAAGTGCTTCCAGGCGGCGGCAATATCGGAGGGTCACTCCGATTATGCGATGGCATCCTGGACACCGGGGGCGGACTCAGGGAGGACGGCGCGATGGCGACAAGTACGGCGGGCACGGCCGGTGCGACGGGTACGGCCGGTACGACGGCGGGCTCGCCGCGCCCCATGCGAGCCGACGCGCGCCGCAATTACGAACGGCTGCTGGCCGAAGCCCGTACCGCCTTCGCGGAGCACGGCACCGATGCCTCGCTCGAGGAGATCGCTCGCCGCTCGGGCGTGGGCATCGGCACGCTCTACCGGCACTTCCCCAACCGCAACGCCATGATGAACGCGGTCTTCCAGGAGGCGCTGGCGTCGCTGCTGCAGCGCTCGCGCGAGCTGGCTTCGGCCGAGCAGCCCTGTGGAGCTCTGGTGGAGTGGCTGCGCGCCATCATCACTCATGCGGGTGAGTACCGCGGTCTGGCGCGGGCGCTGATGTCGGCCTCGCACGACGAGAGTTCGGCGCTGTCCGGGTGCAGCGTGCCGATGCGCGACGCGGGCGAACGGCTGCTGGTGCGGGCACAGCAGAGCGGTGCGGTGCGGGCGGATGTATCGATCGGCGACCTGATGCAACTGACCAACGCGATCGCCCTGGCGGCGGAACAGGATCCGGACGACCCGGAATTGGCGGACCGCCTGCTGATGCTGACGCTGCGGGGCCTGAAGTCCGAGACGGAGATCCACGCCGGCTGAGGCCGCGGGGGGGCGAGGCGGGACCGCTCCCCTGCCCGCCCCTTCCCACAACCGGGGCAAGCCCCGGGCCCCGGACCGCGCCCGCGCCCCGCAGGGGCGGGTGATCGAGCGGCGGCCGGGTGGGACGAGAAACGTCCGCAGCGCGGAATCAGCGGCGGCGGAGGTCGGCCACCCGCGCCGCCCTTTCGCCCGGCGCCGGGTCCGCCAGCGACCCTCCCGCCGCGCTGCGCAACTGCGGCCCGCCGCGCGTACGCCGCTGGCCCGGAAGCGGGACGTCCCGGCGAGGCTGCCGCCCCGTCGGGAGGCCGTCACCGCCGGCGCCGGCCACCGCGATCTGGACCCCCTGGTCCGCCAGCGCCTGCAGCTCGGTTGCCGCACGGTCGTCATGCGCCGGCGGCTCGTCGGTCACCAGCCGCGTGATCACATCCGTCGGCACCGTCTGGAACATCGTGTCGGTGCCGAGTTTGGTGTGGTCCGCGAGGACCACCACCTCTGCCGCGGCCTGCACCAGCGCCCGGTCGACGCTCGCCGACAGCATGTTGGACGTGGAGAGCCCGCGCTCGGCGGTGAGACCGCTGCCGGAGAGGAAGGCCCGGGAGACCCGCAGCCCTTGCAGGGACTGCTCCGCTCCGCTGCCCACCAGGGCATAGTTGGAGCCGCGCAGCGTCCCGCCGGTCATGACGACTTCGACCCGGTTGGCATGCGCCAGCGCCTGAGCGACCAGCAGGGAATTCGTGACGACGGTCAGTCCGGGGACACGCGCGAGCCGGCGGGCCAGCTCCTGCGTTGTCGTCCCGGCGCCGACCACAACCGCCTCGCCCTCTTCGACGAGGCCCGCGGCAAGATCGGCGATGGCCGTCTTCTCCGCGGTCGCGGACAGGGATTTCTGCGGAAAGCCGGACTCCCGCGTGAAGCCGCCCGGCAGTACCGCACCGCCGTGCCGGCGGTCGAGGAGTCCTTCTGCCTCCAGTGCCCGCACGTCCCGCCGTACGGTCACTTCGGAGGTCTGGACAACGCGGGCGAGCTCACGGAGCGACACGGCCCCGTTGGCGCGCACCATTTCGAGGATCAATTGGCGACGTTCTGCAGCGAACACGAAACTGACAGTAACCTGACCGGCCGATAGTTTTCAGCACTATGCGCCGAATAACAGAAGTTGTGCACACACCTGGCCGCCAAGTGGTATTGGCGGCGCCGAAGTTGATCGGCCGGTGCGTGGAGTGCCCGGGGTTCTTCGGATTTACGCCCGCATCACGCCTCGCCGGTCGCCTTGCGGGTGTGCAGCTGCCGTGCCACCTCGGCGATCGACCCCGACAGAGAGGGGTACACAGTGAAAGCGTTTGCGATCTGTTCCACCGTCAGATTGTTGTCGACCGCGATCGAGATGGGATGGATCAGCTCACTCGCGCGCGGCGAGACGACCACACCGCCGACCACGATCCCCGTACCCGGACGGCAGAAGATCTTGACGAAGCCGTCCCGGATGCCCTGCATCTTCGCGCGCGGGTTGCGCAGCAGCGGCAGCTTGACGACCCGTGCGTCGATCTTGCCGGCGTCCACGTCCGCCTGGCTGTAACCGACCGTCGCGATCTCCGGGTCGGTGAAGACGTTCGACGAGACGGTCTTCAGGTTCAGCGGCTGCACCGCGTCGCCCAGGAAGTGGTACATCGCGATCCGGCCCTGCATGGCCGCGACCGAGGCGAGGGCGAAGACGCCGGTGACGTCACCGGCCGCGTACACGCCGGGAGCGCCGGTACGGGAGACCTTGTCGGTCCAGATGTGGCCCGAGTCCTTGAGCCGTACGCCGGCCTCCTCCAGGCCCATGCCGGCGGAGTTCGGGATCGCGCCGACCGCCATCAGGCAGTGCGTACCCGAGATGACGCGGCCGTCGGAGAGTGTGACCTCGACGCGGTCGCCGACGCGCTTGGCGGCCTCGGCGCGGGAGCGGGCCATGACGTTCATGCCGCGGCGGCGGAAGACGTCCTCGAGGACGGCGGCGGCGTCCGGGTCCTCGCCCGGGAGCACGCGGTCGCGGGAGGAGACGAGGGTGACCCGGGATCCGAGCGCCTGGTACGCGCCGGCGAACTCGGCGCCGGTGACGCCGGAGCCGACCACGATGAGCTCCTCGGGGAGCTCGTCCAGGTCGTACACCTGCGTCCAGTTGAGGATGCGCTCTCCGTCGGGCAGGGCGTCCGGGATCTCGCGCGGGTGGCCGCCGGTAGCGATCAGTACGGCGTCGGCGGTGAGCGTCTCCTCGCTGCCGTCAGCGGCGCGCACGATCACCTTGCGGGAGCCGTCCATGGCCTGGCGCCCGGAGAGCCGGCCGCGGCCGCGCAGCACGCGCGCGCCGGCCCGGGTGACGGAGGCCGTGATGTCGTGGGACTGGGCGAGGGCGAGCCGCTTCACCCGTCGGTTGACCTTGCCGAGGTCGACGCCGACGACCCGGGCGGCCTGCTCGATGTGCGGCGTGTCGTCGGCCACGATGATGCCCAGCTCCTCGTAGGAGGAGTCGAAGGTCGTCATCACCTCGGCCGTCGCGATCAGGGTCTTCGAGGGTACGCAGTCGGTGAGCACCGACGCTCCGCCCAGGCCGTCGCAGTCGACGACGGTCACCTCCGCGCCGAGCTGGGCGCCCACCAGGGCCGCCTCATAACCGCCGGGTCCGCCACCGATGATCACGATCCGGGTCACAAAAAAGTCCGCCTCGCATTGTCAATCCCGGCCCGCCTGCCCGCCCGACCGGGGTCCGGGGGGTGCCCCGGGGGAATGCAGTACGTACCCCATTGTCCCGCACGGTTCAAGTAGCTCTTCCCCCGGGGCTCCATACCGCCGCAACCGTGTGCGGTTCCGCCGGGTGGGCAGCCTCTCCGCCCCCTCCCGTACCCTCGATCCCATGTCGCTCTACGCCGCGTACGCCGGCAACCTCGACGCGCGGCTGATGTCCCGCCGCGCACCGCACTCCCCCTTGCGCGGGACCGGCTGGCTCAATGGCTGGCGGCTGACCTTCGGCGGCGAGCAGATGGGCTGGGAGGGCGCGCTGGCCACGATCGTGGAGGCGCCGCGCTCGCAGGTCTTTGTCGCGCTGTACGACATCGCGCCGATGGACGAGGACTCCATGGACCGCTGGGAGGGTGTCGGGCTCGACATCTACCGGCGGATGCGGATCCGCGTCGACACGCTGGACGGCGAGGAGCCGGCCTGGGTGTACGTGCTGAACGGGTACGAGGGCGGGCTGCCGTCGGCCAGGTATCTGGGGGAGCTGGCGGACGCGGCGGATTCGGCGGGGGCGCCGCACGACTATGTGATGGAGCTGCGCAAGCGCCCTTGCTGACACGGCGTGCGCCTGCCCGGTTGCCGCGTCGAGGTCGCCGGTTGCCCGGTCGCGAGTCGCGTTCAGCGGTTCGCACGTTCCTTTGTCGGAAACGACAAGACAACGATCCGAAGACCGTGGGCTGCATCATCTACGCGCGTAGGGAATGACCGGCTACCCTCGTCGGCGTGAACGCATCTGTGAATCCGGACCTCAACGGCGCTCTTGCCGACCCCCATGCCGCAGCCGACGCAGCAGCCGCGAGGCTGCGCGAGCTGACCGGCGCCGAGACGCACGACGTAGCCCTGGTGATGGGCTCCGGCTGGGCGCCCGCCGCCGATGCGCTCGGCGCGCCCGAGGCCGAATTCCCGGTCACCGAACTGCCCGGCTTCCCGCCGCCGGCGGTCGAGGGCCACGGCGGCAAGATCCGTTCGTACCGGATCGGTGAGAAGCGGGCGCTGGTCTTCCTCGGCCGGACCCACTACTACGAGGGCCGCGGGGTCGCGGCGGTGGCGCACGGGGTGCGTACCGCGGTGGCAGCGGGCTGCAAGACGGTCGTCCTGACGAACGGCTGCGGCGGCCTGCGCGAGGGCATGCGCCCCGGCCAGCCGGTGCTGATCAGCGACCACATCAATCTGACGGCGGCGTCGCCGATCATCGGCGCGAACTTCGTGGACCTGACGGACCTGTACTCACCGCGGCTGCGGGCGCTGTGCAAGGAGGTCGACGCCTCCCTGGAGGAGGGTGTCTACGTCCAGTTCCCCGGCCCGCACTACGAGACGCCTGCGGAGATCAACATGGTCCGCGTGCTCGGCGGCGACCTGGTGGGCATGTCGACGGTCCTCGAGGCGATCGCCGCGCGCGAGGCCGGCGCGGAGGTGCTCGGCATCTCGCTGGTCACGAACCTGGCCGCGGGCCTGACCGGCGAGCCGCTGAACCACGAGGAAGTACTGCAGGCGGGCCGCGACTCGGCGGCGCGGATGGGCGAGCTGCTGACGCGGGTGCTGGACCGCATCTGAGCGGCGAGGACCCGTCCGGCCGACCACCGCTGATGTGCAGGGGTGTGGGACACCCTCCACCCCGGCACACGCGGCGGCTTCGCGCCGTGTGCCGGGTGCGAGCGGCATGGCGCGGCAGGACGCGGGGCGTTCCGGCGAGCGGCGGAATGGCACCGCGGGGGCCACGGGAACCGCGTGGCGGCCGGGCGCAGGAGCTCGTACCTCCGGACGGATCGAGGGTGCACACCCCGCGCCCGGCGAGGCGACGGCTTCGCGCCGCGGCCGCAACGCAACCCAGGCACCAAGCACAGCAAGCCGGACACCACCCCCGGCACCGGCAGCGCGTTGGCTTCGCGCCGCAGCGGTCTCCGGGGTCCGCGTCCCCCGGAACCGGGACCGGCCGGCCCGAGCGCGCCGGAGGCCCCCGCACAGGGGAGCCGTGCCGCTTCGGTGCCGTGGATCGCGGGTACAGGACAGCCCCACGGCGCCACGGGCGCCACAGGGGATCGGGGGCGGCCCTCCGAAATAATGGGCGGGGCGACGGATGACACACGAGAGGCGGACCAACCGTGCAGCAGGACCTCATCGCGCGGGCGAGCGCGTGGCTGGCGGAGGACCCGGACAGTGAGACCCGGGACGAACTCGGGAAGCTCATCGAGACCAAGGACCTCGACGAGCTCGCCGCGCGGTTCAGCGGGATGCTGCAGTTCGGGACGGCCGGACTGCGCGGGGAGCTCGGCGCCGGGCCCATGCGGATGAACCGGGCCGTCGTCATCAGGGCCGCCGCCGGACTCGCCGCGTATCTCAAGGCGAGAGGACAGGGCGACGGGCTCGTCGTCATCGGATACGACGCCCGCTACAAGTCCGCAGACTTCGCGCGCGACACCGCCGCCGTCATGGTCGGCGCCGGGCTCCGCGCCGCCGTGCTGCCGCGGCCGCTGCCGACGCCCGTACTCGCCTTCGCCATAAGGCAGTTGGGCGCGGCCGCCGGCGTCGAGGTCACGGCCAGCCACAACCCTCCGCGCGACAACGGCTACAAGGTCTACCTCGGCGACGGCTCCCAGATCGTGCCGCCCGCCGACGCGGAGATCGCCGAGGAGATCGCGGCCGTGGCGAGTCTCCATGACGTGCCGCGGGCCGAGAGCGGCTGGGACACCCTCGGCGACGAGGTCCTGGACGCCTATCTGGCGCGTACGGACGCCGTCCTGACCACCGGCTCCCCCCGTACCGCCCGCGTCGTCTACACGGCCATGCACGGCGTCGGCAAGGACGTGCTGACCGCCGCCTTCGACCGCGCCGGCTTCCCCGCGCCCACCCTCGTACAGGAGCAGGCCGAGCCCGACCCGGCCTTCCCGACCGTCGCGTTCCCCAATCCCGAGGAGCCGGGGGCGATGGATCTCTCCTTCGAGACCGCGCGCCGGGCACAGCCGGACATCGTCGTCGCCAACGACCCCGACGCCGACCGGTGCGCCGTCGCCGTCCCCGACGAAGCCGCGCCCGGCGGGTGGCGCATGCTCCGCGGCGACGAGGTCGGCGCACTGCTCGCCGCGCACCTCGTCCACAAGGGGGTGTCTCCTCAGGACAGGAACGGCACCTTCGCCGAGTCGATCGTGTCCTCGTCCCTGCTGGGGCGGATCGCGGAGGCCGCGGGTCTGCCGTACGCGGAGACGCTGACCGGCTTCAAGTGGATCGCCCGCGTGGACGGCCTGCGGTACGGCTACGAGGAGGCGCTCGGCTACTGCGTCGACCCCGACGGCGTACGCGACAAGGACGGCATCACCGCCGCGCTGCTCGTCACCGAGCTGGCCTCGGAGCTGAAGGAGCAGGGCCGTACGCTCACCGATCTGCTCGACGACCTCGCCGTCGAGCACGGGCTGCACGCCACCGACCAGCTGTCGGTGCGGGTCGAGGACCTGAGCATCATCGCGAACGCGATGCGGGCGCTGCGCGAGCAGCCGCCGGCCGTACTCGCCGGGCTGCCCGTCGTCACCGCCGAGGACCTGAACCGCGGTACGGACAAGCTGCCGCCCACGGACGGGCTGCGCTACTACCTCGACGGCGAGTTCAAGGCCCGCGTCATCGTCCGCCCGAGCGGCACCGAGCCCAAGCTCAAGTGCTACCTGGAGGTCGTGGTGCCGGTCGCGGACGCGTCCGCGCTCGCCACCGCCCGGGAGCGGGCCGCCGAGGTCCTCGCCGGGATCAAGCGGGATCTCGCCGCGGCCGCGGGTATCTGACCGCGGGCCGGCGTGCGTACGGGAATGTCCGCCGGCCCGCGTACGCCCGTCCGCCGGTGGGCGCAGGAACCGCACGTCGGTGGGCGCAGGAACCGCACGACCGTCCGCACGGGTGAATCTCGTACGGAGTCGAGGCAGTGGCACCCGCTCCCCGGGACCGTCCGGGAAAGGGTGACCCGGTAGCGCATACCGAGTCCCAGGAGCTGCCGCTGTGCACCCCACCGCGACCGTTCGGCCCACCGTCCCCGCCTCCCGGCGCCCACCGGCCCCGGGAGGCGGTGCCGCGACCGGCGTACGGGACCGGCTGCGGCGCGCACTGCGGCGGGCCGCGCCCGCGCTGCTCGGCTATCTCGCGGTGCGGCTGTGCGGTCTTCTCGTCCTCGCCAGGTGGGCGCATCTGGGGCACCACGGTGTCTGGCCGACGCTCGCCACGTCCTGGGACTCCGGCTGGTACCTGGGCATCGCCGACCACGGGTACGCCGACACCCTCGGCACCCGCTTCAACACCAACAACCTGGCCTTCTTCCCGCTCTATCCGGTCCTGATCAAGGCCGTCGCCGGTGTCACACCCGGCTCGCGCGCCACGGTCGCACTCGTCCTCGCGGTCATGTTCTCGTTCGTCGCCGCGTGGGGGGTCTTCGCGGTGGGCGACCGGTTGTACGGGCGGCGGACGGGCACGATGCTCACCGTCCTGTGGGGCGTGCTGCCCGTCGCGATCGTCCAGTGGATGGGCTACACCGAGTCGTTGTTCACGGCGCTGGCGGCGTGGGCGCTGTACGCGGTGCTCACCCGGCGCTGGCTGTGGGCGGCTTCGCTGGCCGTGCTCGCCGGGCTGACCAGGCCGACGGGCATCGCGGTCGCGGCGGCCGTGTCCGTGGCCGCGCTGGCGGCGGCCTGCCGCGGGAACCGGCGGGCGCTCGTGGGGGCGCTGACCGCGCCGCTGGGGTGGCTGGCGTACGTCGCGTGGGTGGGGCTGCGGGTGGGACGGCCCGACGGTTACTTCGCCGTACAGAGGCTGTGGCGCAACGAGTGGGACGGCGGCGCGACGACGCTGCTGCGGCTGCGGCAGTACCTGCTGTACATGACGCGACCTCAGCTCTTCCTGGTGATGGTGTCGTTGATGCTGCTCGTGTCGGTCGGGCTGTATCTGCTCTGTCTCGCCGACCGGCAGCCGCTGGTGCTGCTCGTCTTCACCGGGGTGCTGCTGCTGGTCGTCCTGGGCAGCGGCGGCGTCTACTTCCCGCGCACCCGCTTTCTCCTGCCCGGCTTCCCGCTGCTGCTGCCGATCGCGCTGGCACTGGCCAGGGCGCGGCGGACGGCGGTGGTCGCGGTGGTGCTGGGCGCGTCGATGCTGTCGTCGGCATGGCTGGGGTCGTACATGCTGCTGGTGTGGAAGGGACCGCCGTGACCGTCGCGGTCGGACGTGGGCCGGATGCCTCGCGGACGCCGCGCGCGGCGACGAGGCGTCATCCGGCCGGACCGGCCCTTCATCGGCCTCGGCCGACGCCTCGGGACTCAGGAGCCGAGGAGGCGCCTCAGCCGATGGCCAGCAGCACCGCGAGCAGCACGGCGCCGGCCACGGCCGGCGCGATCACCTCGTACGCCCAGCGGACCTGCGGCCCGCCCTGCGCACCCGGCCGCGACGCATTGCGCTCGGCCAGTGCGCGCAGATCCGCGACCGTCCGGTCGGCGGGAGCCAGCCGCGCCTGGGAGTCGTTGACGTCGGCCGAGACGGACGTCCGGCTGTGCGGGTCGTCGTGCGCGTTCTGCACCTGCCTGCGCGAGACCCGCTTGCGCTGGCGCAGCGACACGGGGATGGCCCAGAGCTGGTACTTCGTGCCCTCCTGCGTGAGGACCTCGCTGGAGTACCCGGCCCGCACATCGGCGACGGCTGCCCACGGCAGGGTGATCGTCCGGAACGGATTCCTGATCCGCACCCGGTCATCGTTGGCGAAGACCGCGGGCCGCAGCGTGAACGCGACGATGAGCGGTACGACCAGCACCGCCCCGGCGAGCGCGAGCCACGGCGTCCGTCCCTCGCCGCGGACGAGCGCGTCCCCGGCGATCCAGACGATGAGTGCGAGCAACAACACACCGCCCGCGATCCCGGTGGGCGACCGGAAGACCCGGTCGGCGTAGGTGGGCTCGGAGGGCTGCTGCGGGCTACTCATGCCTCCGATTCTGCCGTACGCTCCAGCCTCTCCTCCCGCACGGGTCACGCCCGCCGCGAGGTCACCGTCCGGCGGCGCTGACCTGCCCCCCTGTACATGTCGCTACGCGCGTAGATATGCTCGTCTGGTGACCATGCCCACCACCCCACCCGCATTCGCTGACGTGACCGCGTCCGACAGCACACTGCGCCGCTTCCTCCACGGCCTGCCCGGCGTCGACGCCGTAGGCCTGGAGGCCCGCGCCGCAGGGCTCGGCACGCGTTCGATCAAGACGACGGCCAAGGCGTACGCCATTGATCTGGCCATCTCGATGATCGACCTGACGACGCTCGAGGGTGCGGACACCCCGGGCAAGGTCCGGTCGCTCGCCGCCAAGGCCGTCCATCCCGATCCCACCGACCGCACGGCCCCGACGACCGCCGCGGTCTGCGTCTATCCCGATATGGCAGCCATCGCCAAGGAGGCCCTGCGGGGCTCCGGCGTCAACGTCGCCTCCGTCGCCACCGCCTTCCCGGCCGGCCGCGCCGCGCTCGACGTCAAGCTCGCGGACACCCGTGACGCCGTCGCCGCCGGAGCCGACGAGATCGACATGGTGATCGACCGGGGAGCCTTCCTCTCCGGGCGTTACCTGAAGGTCTACGAGGAGATCCTCGCCGTGAAGGAGGCCTCGGGCGCCGCCCGGCTGAAGGTCATCTTCGAGACCGGCGAGCTCTCCACGTACGACAACATCCGCCGCGCCTCCTGGCTCGGCATGATCGCCGGCGCGGACTTCATCAAGACCTCGACCGGCAAGGTGGCGGTGAACGCCACTCCCGCGAACACCCTGCTGATGCTGGAGGCCGTGCGCGACTTCCGGGAGCAGACTGGAGTGCAGGTGGGCGTGAAGCCTGCGGGCGGCATCCGCACCAGCAAGGACGCGATCAAGTTCCTCGTGCTGGTCAACGAGACCGCCGGTGCGGACTGGCTGGACAACCACTGGTTCCGCTTCGGCGCGTCGAGCCTGCTCAACGATCTGCTGATGCAGCGTCAGAAGCTGGCGACCGGCCGCTACTCCGGCCCCGACTACGTGACGGTGGACTGAGCCCCATGGACATGGACAAGCAGCTGTTTGAGTACGCACCCGCGCCCGAGTCGCGGGCAATCGTCGACATCGCACCGTCGTACGGCCTCTTCATCGACGGCGAATTCACCGACGCCGCGGACGGCAAGGTCTTCAAGACCGTCTCGCCGAGCACCGAGGAGGTGCTCGCCGAGGTGGCCCAGGCCGGCGCCGAGGACGTGGACCGCGCCGTGAAGGCGGCGCGCAAGGCATTCGAGAAGTGGTCGGCGCTGCCCGGCGCGGAGCGGTCCAAGTACCTGTTCCGTATCGCGCGGATCGTCCAGGAGCGCTCGCGCGAGCTGGCCGTCCTGGAGACGCTCGACAACGGCAAGCCGATCAGGGAGACCCGCGACGCGGACCTGCCGCTGGTCGCCGCGCACTTCTTCTACTACGCGGGCTGGGCCGACAAGCTCGACCACGCCGGCTACGGCGCGAACCCGCGGCCGCTCGGCGTCGCGGGCCAGGTCATCCCCTGGAACTTCCCGCTCCTGATGCTCGCGTGGAAGATCGCCCCGGCGCTCGCGGCGGGCAACACGGTCGTCCTGAAGCCCGCCGAGACGACCCCTCTCTCCGCCCTCTTCTTCGCGGACATCTGCCGTCAGGCGGGACTGCCGAAGGGTGTCGTCAACATCCTTCCGGGTTACGGGGAGACGGGCGCCGCGCTCGTCGCGCACCCCGACGTCAACAAGGTCGCCTTCACCGGCTCGACCGCCGTCGGCAAGGCGATCGCCCGCCAGATCGCCGGCACCGACAAGAAGGTCACCCTGGAGCTGGGCGGCAAGGGCGCGAACATCGTCTTCGACGACGCCCCTATGGACCAGGCCGTCGAGGGCATCGTCGGCGGCATCTTCTTCAATCAGGGCCAGGTCTGCTGCGCTGGCTCGCGCCTGCTGGTCCAGGAGTCGATCCAGGACGAGCTGCTCGACTCCCTCAAGCGCCGGCTGTCCACGCTGCGCCTGGGCGACCCGCTGGACAAGAACACCGACATCGGCGCGATCAACTCCGCGGAGCAGCTGGCCCGGATCACGGCGCTGACCGAGAAGGGCGAGGCGGAGGGCGCCGAGCGCTGGTCCGCGCCCTGCGAGCTGCCGAGCTCCGGCTACTGGTTCGCGCCGACGCTCTTCACCGGCGTCACGCAGGCGCACACGATCGCGCGCGACGAGATCTTCGGCCCGGTGCTGTCGGTGCTGTCGTTCCGTACGCCGGACGAGGCGGTCGCCAAGGCCAACAACAGCCAGTACGGCCTGTCCGCCGGTGTGTGGACGGAGAAGGGCTCCCGGATCCTGGCGGTGGCGAGCAAGCTCCGCGCGGGTGTGGTGTGGGCCAACACCTTCAACAAGTTCGACCCGACCTCGCCGTTCGGCGGTTACAAGGAGTCGGGCTTCGGCCGCGAGGGCGGCCGCCACGGCCTGGAGGCGTACCTCGATGTCTGACGTGACCAACAGCGGCTCCGCCGTGCGGCGTTTGAGCGTCTTCAAGACCTACAAGCTGTACGTCGGGGGCAAGTTCCCCCGGAGCGAGAGCGGCCGGGTGTACGAGGTGACCGACTCCAAGGGCAAGTGGCTGGCGAACGCGCCTCTCTCCTCCCGCAAGGACGCGCGTGACGCGGTCGTCGCGGCACGCAAGGCGTTCGGCGGCTGGTCGGGCGCGACCGCGTACAACCGCGGCCAGATTCTCTACCGCATCGCGGAGATGCTGGAGGGCCGGCGCGAGCAGTTCACCGCCGAGGTCGCGGCCGCCGAGGGCCTGTCCAAGTCCAAGGCCGCGGCCGTCGTCGACGCGGCGATCGACCGCTGGGTCTGGTACGCGGGCTGGACGGACAAGATCGGCCAGATCGTGGGCGGGGCGAACCCGGTCGCCGGCCCCTACTTCAACCTCTCGACGCCGGAGCCGACGGGCGTCGTGACCATCGTCGCGCCGCAGGAGTCGTCCTTCCTGGGCCTGGTCTCGGTTCTCGCCCCGGTGATCGCGACGGGCAACACCGCGATCGTGGTGGCGAGCGAGAAGGCACCGCTTCCCGCGCTCTCGTTCGGCGAGGTGCTGGCCACTTCGGACCTCCCGGGCGGCGTGGTCAACGTGCTGTCCGGCCGGACCGAGGAGATCGCGACCCCCCTCGCCGCGCACCAGGACGTCAACGCGATCGACCTGACCGGAGCGGGCGAAGTTCTCGCGAAGGAGCTGGAGATCGCGGCGGCGGACAACCTCAAGCGCGTTCTCCGTCCACAGCCTGTGGATTTCTCGGCCGATCCGGGCACGCACCGCCTGACGGCCTTCCTGGAGACGAAGACGGTCTGGCACCCGACGGGCTCGCTGGGCGCGTCCGGTTCGGCGTACTGACCCGACCCCTCCCATGGCCGAGCCCCCTGCCGTCCCGTCCGGCGGCAGGGGGCTCTCTCATGTCCCGGTTTCATGTCCCGGTTTCATGCCCCGGCTGCGTGGTCGGCTGCCGACCTCGGCTCAGACCGGCAGCGACCCCGCGGCACCACCGGCCACCGGCAGGTCCTTGAGCGCGGCGCCGTCCGCCAGGGGCCCGGTGGCCGCCTCGGTGGAGACCGGCTTGAAGTCGGCGACCTGGGTGCCCACGCCGTTGTCCAGCGGGTCGACGCCCGTCTTGGCCAGCGGGTTGAGCTGAAGGCTCTTGACCTGCCCGGCGCCGCTCACCGAGTTCGCGACCGCGCCGGTCAGCACCTGGCCCTGCCCCTGATCGAGCGTGCCGAGGCCCACGGGCGCGACCGGCGCGGCGTGCGCGGCATCGCCCGCGCCGAGGACCGCGGCCACCGCCGCGACGGTCATACCTGCGCGCAGCAGCGCGAGCCGGCGGGACTTGGGAGCTGTGTGACGTGCCATGGGATTCCTGACTGAGTGAGTAATCGGACGAGCACGCAGCGTAGTTGAGGTGTGATGCTCCGTACCACCGTCCGCCCCGAGGGGTCCCCTTCACGGGGCAATGCCTCACACTGGTGTCCCGTGAGCTCTTCCCCCATACCCACCCGCGTTGTGCTGCTCGCGGGCCCCTCAGGTTCCGGAAAGTCCTCCCTCGCCGCCCGTACCGGCCTGCCGGTACTGCGCCTGGACGACTTCTACAAGGAGGGTGACGACCCGACGTTGCCGCTCGTCGAGGGCAGTACGGACATCGACTGGGACTCGCCGCTGTCGTGGGACGCGGACGCGGCGGTGGCCGCGATCGTCGAACTGTGCGCTGCGGGACGTACGACGGTCCCCGTGTACGACATCGCGACGAGCTCCCGCATCGACCGGGAGGCGCTCGACATCGACCGCACGCCGCTGTTCGTGGCGGAGGGCATTTTCGCGGCGGACATCGTCGGTCGCTGCCAGGACCTCGGCGTACTGGCGGACGCGCTGTGCCTGCGCGGCCGACCGTCGACGACGTTTCGCCGCCGGCTGGCGCGGGATCTGCGCGAAGGCCGCAAATCGGTGGGGTTCCTGCTGCGGCGGGGCTGGCGTCTGATGCGCGCGGAACGCGGCATCGTGGCGCGCCAGACGCAGTTGGGCGCGCACCCCTGCGGGAAGGCGGAGGCACTGGGCCGCCTCGCGGCGGCCGCGGCGGGCCGCTGCCGGACGCCCGCGGCACGGACGTCGGCGTAGCGGACGTCGGCGCCGCCGGTCACCCTTCCCCGCATCGGCCCGTACCGCCGGTGCGCGGGTCACCGCAAACAGAGAAAAGCGGGGCCGGACAAGACCCCCCCGGCCTGTCCGGTCCCGCTCTGTATCCCCCGTGACCCCGGTCGGTCCCCCGTGACCCCCGTGGATCCCCCGATCCCGCCGTCTCCCCCGAAACGGCGGCCCCGTTCCCCCCGTTGCCCTCAGGCCACCAGCTCGCCGAAGGACTCTTCCTCGTCACGGCCGAAGCTGAGGACCTCGTCCTCACGCAGCCGGCGGAGCGACCGCCAGATGCTCGACTTCACCGTGCCGACACTGATGTCCAGGATCTCCGCGATCTCCGGGTCCGTGCGGCCCTCGTAGTAACGGAGGACGAGCATCGTCCGCTGGAGTTCGGGAAGCCTGGCCAGCGCCTGCCAGAGCACCGCGCGCAGTTCCGTACCGCGCATGGCGTCGATGTCGCTCGCCGTCTCCGGCAGCTCCTCCGTCGGGTACTCGTTGAGCTTGCGCCGGCGCCAGGCGCTGATGTGCAGGTTGGTCATGGTGCGGCGGAGGTAGCCCCCGACCGCCGCCTTGTCGCTGATCCTGTCCCAGGCCCGGTATGTCGAGAAGAGGGCGCTCTGCAGCAGATCCTCCGCCTCGAACCGGTCACCGGTCAGGTGGTACGCGGTCGCGTACAGGGAGGCACGGCGTTCCTGCACGTAGGCGGTGAACTCCGCCTCGGACAGGCTCGTCCGCTCCCCCGTTACCTCCCGGTACGCCTCCCCGCCGCCCCCCACAGGCGCGTCAACCACCGCCATGTACGACGGCTTGTGCTGACGCCCGGCGCCGCGAACGCACCCCCGCCCGTTCACAGCGCCGGACTTCTCCGTGCTCCGCACGACGTCGTGGAGACGCGTGACAACTGCGCTTGAGGTGGTGCTGTGCAGTGCGTTCATCTCGCGCCCCCCGTCGATTGGAGTCTGCTTCGGTCCGTGTGCCAAGAAGCTTGCCCAGGCAGTTTCATGGCGGTGTCCGCCGACTGTCACAGGCGCGTCACAAGCCCCGCCGGAATGGTCGCGGAGGCGGTCGGAAGGCAGTCGGAAAGCGTTTTGGGAAAGGGCTTGCACGGCTTGCCACAAGGGGAGGAGTCGTGTGAGAGCCCACCAACTGTCGAACTCCGGCTCCCCCATGGGTCAGAATGACCTCCGTGCCCTTCCTGTTGCTGATCGAGGACGACGACGCCATCCGCACGGCCCTCGAACTTTCCCTGTCCCGCCAGGGCCACCGAGTGGCCACCGCGGCGACGGGAGAGGACGGCCTGAAGCTGCTCCGCGAGCAGCGGCCGGACCTGATCGTGCTGGATGTGATGCTGCCCGGCATCGACGGTTTCGAGGTGTGCCGGCGGATCAGGCGCACCGACCAGCTGCCGATCATTCTGCTGACCGCACGCAGCGACGACATCGATGTGGTCGTGGGCCTCGAGTCGGGCGCGGACGATTATGTCGTGAAGCCCGTCCAGGGCCGTGTGCTGGACGCCCGTATCCGTGCCGTGCTGCGGCGCGGTGAGCGCGAGTCCACCGACTCGGCGACCTTCGGCTCGCTGGTGATCGACCGCTCCGCGATGACGGTCACCAAGAACGGCGAGGATCTTCAGCTCACGCCGACCGAACTGCGGCTGCTGCTCGAGCTCAGCCGACGGCCCGGACAGGCGCTGTCGCGGCAGCAGCTGCTCCGGCTGGTGTGGGAGCACGACTACCTCGGTGACTCGCGGCTGGTCGACGCCTGTGTGCAGCGGCTGCGGGCGAAGGTCGAGGACGTGCCGTCCTCGCCGACCCTGATCCGTACGGTGCGTGGCGTGGGCTACCGGCTGGACGTCCCGCAGTGAGCGACACGCGTGCCGCAACGCCCATGGACGGAACAGCCGGGTGACCACTGCCGCCAAGCGCGCGATCCTCGCCGGACTCCGCTGGACGAGCCTGAGGCTCCGACTTGTCGTCGTCTTCGCGCTGGTCGCGCTGACCGCCGCGGTGTCCGCCTCGGGCATCGCGTACTGGCTCAACCGCGAAGCCGTGCTGACCCGTACCCAGGACGCGGCGCTCGGCGACTTCCGGCAGGAGATGCAGAACCGGGCGGCGGCGCTGCCGCTGCGTCCGACGCAGAACGAACTCCAGAAGGCGGCCGAGCAGATGGCGGGCGGCAGCGCCGGCTACAGCGTGCTGCTCATCGGCGAGCGCGCCAAGGGCAAGCCGATCGTCGGTACGTCCGACCCGGACAGTTTCACGCTCGACGACGTACCGGCGAGACTGCAGGAAGCGGTGAACCAGCGGCAGGACGTCGGGGCCGGCAACTCCGTCCCGTACCACCTGTACTGGCAGCGCACCGAGCGCAACGGCAAGCCCCATCTCGTCGGCGGCACCAGGATCGTCGGCGGCGGGCCGACCGGCTACGTCTTCAAGTCACTGGACCAGGAGCGTCAGGACCTCAACTCGCTCGCATGGTCGCTGGCGATCGCCACCGCGCTGGCCCTCATCGGCTCCGCGCTGCTCGCGCAGGCCGCGGCCACGACCGTACTCAAGCCCGTGCACCGGCTGGGTGAGGCGGCGCGGCGCCTCGGCGAGGGCAAGCTCGACACCCGGCTTCGGGTCTCCGGCACGGACGAACTGGCCGAGCTGGCAAGGACGTTCAACAAGACCGCGGAATCGCTGGAGAAGAAGGTCGCGGACATGAGCGCACGGGAGGAGTCCAGCCGTCGCTTCGTCGCCGACATGTCGCACGAGCTGCGCACCCCGCTGACCGCTCTCACCGCCGTCACCGAGGTGCTCGAGGACGAGGCCGACAGCCTCGACCCGATGATCGCGCCCGCCGTGAACCTGGTGGTGAGCGAGACCCGGCGGCTGGGCGATCTGGTGGAGAACCTGATGGAGGTCACCCGCTTCGACGCGGGCACGGCCCGGCTCGTACTGGACACGGTGGACGTCGCCGACCAGGTCACCGCCTGCATCGACGCGCGCGCCTGGCTCGACGCGGTGGATCTGGACGCCGAGCGCGGGATCATCGCGCTGCTCGATCCGCGCCGGCTCGATGTGATCCTGGCCAATCTGATCGGCAACGCACTCAAGCACGGCGGCTCGCCGGTACGGGTGTCGGTGCGGCCGGTCGACCACGAACTGCTGATCGAGGTTCGCGACCACGGGCCCGGCATCCCCGAGGACGTCCTGCCGCATGTCTTCGACCGCTTCTACAAGGCGAGCGCCTCCCGGCCGCGCTCCGAGGGCAGCGGTCTCGGGCTGTCGATCGCGATGGAGAACGCCCATATCCACGGCGGCGACATCACCGCGGCCAACTCCGCGGACGGGGACGGTGCGGTGTTCGTACTGCGGCTGCCGCGCGACGCCTCGTCGCTGAGGGACGGCGACGGACACGGCGGCACGGACCCGGACGCCGGTACGGACCCCGACGCCGACGGCGACGCGGGCCGCGCCGACGGCCGTGGAGAGGAAGACGCCCAGTGACGCCGAAGAGCCGTACCCGGCGGGCGGCAGTGTCGATCGCCGTACTCGTGGGCGTCGTCGCGCTCGGCGGCTGCGGGATCAGGACCACCCAGGTGCCGGTCGACGCCGGGCCCGCGCCCTCGCGGGTGCCCTGCGAGGTGTCCGGGGAGAGCATCACCCCCCAGACACAGGAGCAGGGCGTCCCGGTCCGCGTCTACCTGGTCTGCGCCTCGCAGCTGGAGTCCGTGGACCGTACGGCGCGGATGCCCGGGGAGAAGGGCGTCGACAGCCGCGTACGGGTCGCGCAGGCGCTTCTCGACGAGCTCGAGAAGGAGCCCTCGCCCCCGGAACACGAGGCCGGCTTCGCCACGTACGTACGCGGGCCGCTGGTCCTGACGGGTGCCCGCAAGGGCGATCCCGCGGGCACCCTGCGCCTCAGCCGCCAGCCGGAGGATCTGCCGGCGCAGGCACTGACCCAGATCGTCTGCACCTTCGCGGAGAGCAGGGCTGCCGCCACGAGCGGTTCGGTGCTGCTCGGCGGACCCGGGGAGTACCCGCCCCGGGCGTACCAGTGCTCCGCCGGGATCAAGGAACGGCCGGATGAGGCGGTGCCGACACTCGGCGCGCTCCCGTCGTCCTCCGCCGCTCCCTGACCAACGTCGCAGCCCTGTCCGGAGCCTGGTCCGGAGCCGGTTCGAAAGCCGATTCCGGAGGGGGTTCAGGGGCGGGTTCCGCTTCCTCTTAGACGCTCGCGGAACCGATCCCGGCGAAGCGTGCGTCTTGGGGGGCGTGCAGCGTCAAGGTCCGGTCGGCAGTGCCGCCATCCGCTTCCGCGCGGCGGGGGTCATCCTCCTCCTCGCGCATCTGCTGCTCGTTTCCTGGCTGACGCTGCGCCCACTGGACGTGGTGTGGGTGACGGCCGCGAATCTCGAGCCGCTCGCCGGGATAAAGGCGGATCTGGCGATGGGCACTGTCGAAGCCGCGCGCCGCATCGGCGAAGGCCTGCTGCTGCTGGCCCCGCTCGGCATACTGCTGCCGATGGCGGGCGGCCGGCTCACCGTCTCTCCGCTGGCATCGATGGCCCGTACGGTCGCGGCCGGGGCGCTGCTGTCGCTCGGCATCGAGCTGCTGCAGACCGGGGTGCCCGGACAGGTCGTCGATGTGGACTCCCTGCTGCTGAACACGGCCGGGGTCGCGCTGGCCCATCTGGCCTTCGTGCCCGCGGGCCGGGCCCGGCTCCGCCGCAGGCAGGGACGGGCGGCCGCGGGCTCCACCAGGCAGCGGCACGGCGCCATGCTGCGGGAGGAGTCGTCTCAGGGGCCGACCCCGACGATTCCAAGGGTCGGGATCGCACCGTAGAGCGACGCTCCGACCCCTTTCGCGAAGCCACTATGGATGCATCGGGAGCACAACAGACGCTCCCCAACAGGTTCTCGCGAAGGAGCCCACCATGGCCGCACTTGTCCGCCCCCGAGACGGACGCATGATCGGTGGAGTGTGCGGGGCGCTGGCACGGCGCTTCGGCACCTCCGCGACCACGATGCGTGTGATCTTCCTGCTCTCATGTCTGCTGCCCGGCCCGCAGTTCCTGCTCTACCTGGCGCTGTGGGTGCTGCTGCCGTCCGAGAAGGCCGCCGGCACGGCCTGGTAGCAGGACCGGACGCCCGGTAACAGGTCCGCGCGGCGCGGTCGTACGTCGGTACGGCACGGTTGTACGCCGTCATCGCCCCGTCGTGAGCAGTCAGCCGGCAAGCACCTGGACGACCTTCGCCAGCTGTTTGTCGGCGACCTCCTGCGGGACGCGCGGCGGTGTGCGCCGCGCGAGGTCCAGCGCCATGAAACGCGCCACGGTCGCTCCCTTGCGGACCACGACCATGTGGATCGGGGCGACGGCGCCCTCGTTGGTCCCGACGGTGGTCCAGCTGACCGTCTCGTCGGCGCCGCGGGTGGTGAAGGCCGCGGCCTTCACCTCGCGGTAGGCGCCGCTGCGGCCGTCGAGGGTCGCACCGAAGCCGCCACCGCACGCCGCCACCGCCGACTTGAGTCCGGCCATCAGCTTTCCGGCGTCCGCCCGGCTGTACGAACTGAGCGAGGCGGAGACCGCGAGTCCGAGATTCTTGAGGGAGCCGAGACCGCGACTGACGGTGCGGTCGGCCTGCGGGCTCGGTCTGTCGCCCATGGCATCGGCGAGCGGCTGGCACTGGGGCTTGTCGGAGGCGGGCTGACCGGAGGGCGCGAGCGCGCTCTTCCCCGAGGACACCTGGAAGCCGGCCAGATCGCCGGTGGCCAGTGCGGCCCGCTCCAGCTGCGGCCCGTTGAGCGGCGCGGACGCATCGCTGCCGCCGGCTCCACCACCGCCCTTGCCCGTATCGGTACCCGTACCAGTACCCGTACCTGCGGACGTGGCCGTGACCGTGGACGCGGGCGTGTCCTTGGCGGGGCGCCCGTCGTCGCCCCTCGTACAGGCCGTGGCCAACAGGAGCGCGGGGACGGTGGCGAGTGTGGTCAGTCCTGCGGTCTTCACGCGCATGGCCGCGATCCTGGCACAAGCGAAGTGGGTGTACACCCGATTCGGGCGTACACCCACCTCTTGCGTACGGAGCCGGCGTACGTCAGCTGAGACCGGGCAGGCCGCCGCCGGCCGGCAGACCGCCGGCCAGCGGAAGGCCGCCCAGCAGCCCACCGACCGGGTCGACGGCCTGGTCGGTGGGCAGTTGGGGGGCGCCCGCCGGAAGCTTGGTGAGCGCATCGTGGACCGGCACGACGCTGGGGACGGAGTCGGGGACGGGTACGGCGGCGGCCGTGCCGGCGGCGGCAGCGGCAAAGGCGGCGCCGACGACGGCGACACCGAGAGTCTTGGCAGCAGACTGCTTCATCAGGGGTGAGTCCTTGGGACGGGGATTATGAGCGACTCTGCAAGCTAGCCACGCTCGCACAGGGGTCGCAAATACCACGAAGCGGCCGGAAGTTGACATTCCCGGCCGCTTCGGTATAGGTGTCGCGATCAGCTGCCACCGTGGGAAGAATCGCTGGTCGTGGCGGTCTGCCGGAACAGCCACTCGGACTTCAGCTCGGCGTATCCGGGCTTGATCACATCGCTGATCATCGCCAGTCGTTCATCGAAAGGAATGAACGCCGACTTCATCGCATTGACGGTGAACCACTGCATGTCGTCGAGGGTGTATCCGAAGGTCTCGGTCAGCAGCTCGAATTCGCGGCTCATGCTCGTACCACTCATCAGCCGGTTGTCGGTGTTGACCGTCGCCCTGAAGTGCAGCCTGCGCAGCAGGCCGATGGGGTGTTCGGCGTACGAAGCGGCCGCGCCGGTCTGCAGATTGGACGTCGGGCACAGCTCCAGGGGGATGCGCTTGTCCCGTACGTACGAGGCGAGCCGCCCGAGTTTCACACTGCCGTCATCGGCGACCGTGATGTCGTCGATGATCCGCACGCCGTGCCCGAGCCGGTCGGCACCGCACCACTGGAGCGCCTGCCAGATCGACGGGAGTCCGAAGGCCTCGCCCGCGTGGATCGTGAAGTGGTTGTTCTCCCTCTTCAGGAACTCGAAGGCGTCGAGGTGGCGGGTGGGCGGGAAGCCCGCTTCGGCTCCGGCGATGTCGAAGCCGACGACGCCCATATCCCGGTAGCGGTTGGCCAGCTCGGCGATCTCCAGGGCGCGAGCGGCGTGCCGCATCGCGGTGAGCAGGGCGCCGACACGGATACGGTGGCCGCTCTCGCGGGCCAGCCGCTCGCCTTCGCGGAAGCCGGCGTTGACCGCCTCGACGACCTCCTCGAGGCTCAGGCCGGCTTCCAGGTGCTGCTCGGGTGCGTACCTGACCTCGGCGTAGACGACTCCGTCCTCGGCAAGGTCCTCGGCGCACTCGGCGGCGACGCGGAAGAGCGCCTCGCGGGTCTGCATGACGGCGCAGGTGTGCGCGAAGGTCTCCAGATAGCGCTCCAGCGAGCCGGAGTAGGCCGCCTCGTGGAACCAGATGCCGAGCTTGTCGGGCTCGGTCTCGGGGAGCTCGTCGTAGCCCGTCTCGCGGGCGAGGTCGATGATCGTGCCCGGTCGCAGCCCGCCGTCGAGGTGGTCGTGGAGGAGCACCTTCGGAGCGCGGCGGATCTGGTCCGCGGAGGGCGTATTGAGGGTCTGGCTCGTCATCTGCGCACTCTACGCCCTACGCGCGTAGAGAGCGCCCCCTCACCCCGCCCGTCGATACATAACAGTGACCGTGCGGACGGGTCGCGTACACCTGTCCTTCTGAGAATGTTCTGTCATGGCACACCACGCACTGCCCCTGTGGTGGGGGCGTCCGGCCGATGAGGCCGGAGGAGCGGAAACCCGCCGTGAGGCGACCGTGGCAAGGGCGTCGCGAGGGAGCCGTACCCCGCCGCGCGCCCGCCTCGGACGCGCGAGCGGCGGACGCGTCGCCGGGCAGGACTCCGCGGTCTGCGGGGTGGTGCTGCTGCTGCCGGACGGCGAGCCGGAGTCCCTGCGCAGACCGTCCCGGCTCTCGTACACGGCGGCACTGCCGCTGGGCCGCGCGCTGGCCCGGGCGGGCCGCGCGGACGGGCTGGTGGTGCACCGGGTCCGTTACCGCTGCCGCGGCTGGAACGGCCCGGACGCGCATCTCGCGGCCGACGCGACATGGGCGGTGGACGAGGTGGTACGTCGCTACGGCGACGTCCCGGTGTGCCTCACCGGCCACGGCATGGGCGGCCGCGCGGCTCTGCACGCGGCGGGTCACCCGGCCGTCAACTCCGTGCTGGCGCTGGCCCCTTGGCTGCCGGAGGACGATGTGGCGGCCACACCGGAGCCGGTGAAGCAGCTGGCGGGGAAGCACGTGCTGATCGTGCACGGCACGAATGACACGCGCACGGACCCGGAGCTCTCGTTCCGCCTGGCCGAACGCGCGAAGAAGTCCCACCGCGACGTCTGCCGCTTCGAGGTCCACTCGGACGGCCACGCACTGCGCCAGCACGACGAGGAAGTCCGGGCGCTGGCGGCGGACTTCGTGCTGGGCGCGCTCTTCACCAGGACCTACGCCCGCCCGGTGGCGGACGCGCTTGCGGCGCCACCGCCGCTGGGCCTGCGGATGCCACTGGCGGCGGGCTTCGGCCGCGCACTGCGTCGGTAGGGTCCGCCCCGAAGCGCCGCCTAGATCCGGCTGGAGTGGTCGAGGACGCGGCGATGGGCGGGGGCGTCGGTCTGCAGGGCGTCCAGCGCGACGGGGTCGGCCGTGGACGACTTCGAGGACTGTTTCGGCGGGAGAAAGCACGGCGAAGTCACCTTGAGTGTCGCGAGGCCCTCACCCTTGGCGCGATCCACGACACCGGTGATGGCTTCCATCCAGTAGTCATCGGGCTCCGTGCGCATGCCGACCCGCGGAAACGGGTCGGCCCAGTCCTCGTCCGACGAGTTGGACTTGTAGCCCAACTTCAGCCAGGCGTCCCGTGCCTGGAGCACCAGCTTCTTGGCCTCGGAGCCGGGAACTCCGGTCAGCTCGTAGAACAGGGTGACCTGCACTCTGTCGTCGGCACTGCGGCCGTCACTGGCCAGGCAGGGGCCAATGGGCCGGGGGCCCGTGCGCTCCAGGGTCGGCTTGGGGGACATGCCGTCCGCAGCCTGGTGAATGATTTCTTCTGCTCGGTCGATCGCCTGCTGCTCGTCCATCGTGACCTGCTTCGGTGTCGTTCCGCCGTCTCCCTGCAATCCGCATGCCGTCACAGCGACCGTCATAGCGACCACGGCAGCAATCGACATTGCTCTGCGCAGATTCACGGCTGTCCTCCGGTGACGAACTTCGCCACGGTTTCGTCAGACGTCCGCGGATGCCGGACGGAGGACAGGCGTCGTCACCGCGACGCGCACCGCGCCGGTGGTCGAGGGAGCGAGCTGCGCGACCGTACCCTCTTCGACGTGAAGAGCGACGACGGCAGGGGTGCCCGCGCCCGTCTGAACATGGCGGACGTTCCAGCCTGCCCCCTCGAAATATTCTTGCGCGCGTGCCAGCGCCCGTACGGTCTCGGTCGTTGTCAGCGGCTGCGTCGACCACGTGTGGTGGGCCGACGTGTCGGCAGCGTCCTGGACCGTGCGCAGACCTTCACCTTCCTGTGTCGGAGCGGACTTGACCTGGAGGGCTTCGTAGATCCGGCTGGAGTGGTCGAGGGCGCGACGCTCGGCGGGGTCGTCGGTCTGCGGGGCGTCCAGCGCGACGGGGTCGGCCGTGGACGATGTCGAGGACTTCCCCGGGGGAAGGAAGCAGGGCGAGGTCACCGTGATCCCGGCAAGTCCCTCGCCCTTGGCGCGGTCCACGACACCGGTGACGGCACCCATCCAGAAGTCGTCGGTCTTGGTGCGCATGTCGACCGAGGGGAACGGGTCGGACCAGTCTCCGTCCCCGTCCGAGGACTGGAAGTCGTACCCCTGCTTCACCCAGGCGTCCCGTGCCTGCCTCACCAGATTCTTGGCCTCGGTACCCGGCACACCCGTTAGTTGGTAGGAAAGGCTGAGCTGCGCCCGCCCGCGGGAGTCGTGGTCGTCTGCGACGCATGCGCCGACGGCGGAGGGCCCGATCTGCTTCAGAATCGGCTTGGGCGACATGCCGTCCACCGCTTGGCGAACGATCTCCCCGGCCCGCTGGGTTGCCCGCTGCTCGTCCATGCTGACCTGCTTCACGTTCGTGCCTGTATCGCTGTCCCTCTGAGCTCCACACGCCGGCACCGCGACCGTCATGGCCAGCAGCGTCGCAATGGACACCCTTCTGGTCGCTGTCACGACTGTCCTCCGGTCACGATCTTGGCCATCCCTCGTAGGGAAGCTCCGTCCCAGTACTGCGAGTGGGCGGGAGTCCCGTTCAGACCCCAGTCCCCGCCATCGGCGACCTTGAACGTCCGCCCGCCGAAGTCGTCGCTGGTCGGATCGTAACCGTAGAGGATTGAGTGATCGTCGAAGAGTCGCATGTATGCCTTCGGGTTCAGGGGCGCCAAGGTGCCCGCAAATGGCGGGGCAAGGTTGATGAGGTCATTCGCGGCTGTCGCCGAGAACACCTGGTCGGCCGGAATATGCAGGTCCTTCGCGTGATCCACACCCACGCCCGGGCTGCCGACGAAAATGGCCTTGTCCACCGGCAGGTCAGGGTGGTCCCGCATGGTCTCGCCGGCAACCAAGGTGCCATAACTGTGGCCTAGGACAGTGGAGTTCACCTCCCCGGCATGAGCTGCGTCGATCCCGGTCAGGAAGTCGTTCAGCGGCTTCCGCGCATTGTCGGCCCACGTCGTTTCGGTGGCATCGCTCAGCACGCTCTGCGGGGCGTCGTAGCCGAGCCACAGGATCGACGCCGTCTGGTGGGCGGGATCGGCGATCGTGGCCTGCGTCCGCAACAGTTCGGCACGTCGAATGTCACCTTCGATGGAGCCCAGATTGGCCCCCGTTCCCGGAACATACGTCACCACGTTGTCAGCGGTATCCGGGTCGCCGATGGAGACGATGGCATGCCCCAGCTTGTTGGTGTCGAAGCCCAGAAGGTACGTCGGAGGAAGCCCGGACGAGGCCGAAGTGTACAAACGCTTCTGGATGGCGTTCACACCCCCCAACGACTCCTCCAGCTCCAACTTGCGGTCGCCGTACTTTTCGTGCCACTCCTGCCACTCGTCGCTGCGCACTGTCCTGCCGTGGCCGGGGTGCTTCGCGTATTTCGGCGGCTCCGGGGGAATCGCGTTGAGTTCGAGTTGGTACTGGGCGCGAGTTTCGGCAAACACCATGCGGTTCGCGTCGTCGCGGACGGTGGACGGGATGCCGTCGAGCGCTCCGATGGAGGCCGGGTAGAGGGTCGTGTACTCATCACGCTGCTCCTGGGACAGGCCCTTCCACCACTCGGCGTTGTGGGCTGGGGACTTGTCCTTGGGGATCTCCGATTCCTCGCGGTACTTGGAAGCCTTCCGGAGGTCTTTGGTGTCCCGTGCGGCGTCGATGAACATCGCGTCGGTGATGTCGAGGCCCTTGACGCCGTCCGGGATCTTGAGTTTGCGCAGGATGCCGGCGTACCGGCCGTCGATCTCGTCGGCTTCCCGGAGCGCGGTGGCGATGTTCTCGGCGATCTGCTCGGCCAGGGCCTTGTTGGCGTCGCTGCCGCCTTCGGCCCTGCCTGGCAGGAGGGGAACGGGGGCTCCGGGGCTGGCTGTTCCGCTGCCGGAGGCAGGCACCTTGATGAAGGACGGGGAGACGGGGTATTCGACGGAGCCGTCGGGGTTCACCGTGAACGTCCTGGGGGCCTCCGCCAGCGCATCCTTGAGCCTCTTCTGCGGGCCGGCGAGTTCGCCGGCCAGTCCGTTGAGGGCGGTGCGGATGAGTCCGCACTCGGCGTGGATGTACTGGTAGTTGCGGCTGAGCCGGGCCAGATCGCCGATGGCAGCATCGGCGGTGTGGCCCTTCTGGGTCTCGCGGAGCTTGCCGAGCATCTCGTTGTCGACGCGGTCCTTGGCGGCGTTGGCGCGGCTGGAGACCTTGCCCCAGCCGTCCGCCGCGTCCTCGTACTCCTTGGTATTCAGCTTCTCCAGCTGCTCCCAGGTGATCACCTCGGACCCCCGGTCCCGCCCTCGAAGGTCCGCTTGGTCGTGACCTCTCGCTCCCCGAACTCCTTGCCCGCGCCGCTGAGGGAGCCCTCGAGCCGCCCGCACTCGTCACGGACGGCGGTGAGACGCACCTTCCAGGAGGTCAGGACCTCGCTCATCGCCTTGGTGCTGTCCAACCCTGCGGTGCTCTTCGCCTCGACCTTGGCAGCCGTCTCCAGTTCGGTCAGCGCGGAGGCCGAGGACGTGTGCAGCGCACCGGCTACACCCGACGCGCGGGTCCAGGGCCCCTGGCTGGCCTTGTGGTCCGGGCCGCCCTTGCCGCCGTCTCCCGGCGCGTTCGCGGACGCCAGAGTCATCGTTGCCCCGGAGCTGTCCGCGTCGAAAAGCTCCTGCCATCTGGCGCTGAGCGCCATGAAGTGCCCCCCGTGGTCGTTTTGTTACTCCCGGGGAACTTAGCAACAGGAGAGTCTCCGAGGGACGGAAAGGGGCCGGAGATGAGTACCAGTACCTAGAAGAATGAGCATGCAACGTCGGGCCGGTCAGGGTCCGGAGTTCGCACCAGACGGTTGGTGGACGGTGACCGGGGGTGCCTTCGCCGAGGCGGCTGATGACGTTGCTCGGCAACTCGGCGGAAACTGACCCTCACTCCGGCAGCAAACGCCCCCGTCGCGACAGCAAGAACTTCTTGAATGCCGCCACCGGAGCCGTGTCCGGGTGGCCGTCCAGCCACGCCACGCCGATCTCCCGTACCGCACGCGGCGCCGTCACCGTCAGTTCCACGACGCCCGGGCGGGCCACCGCCGGGGGCGGAAGCAGGGCCACGCCCAGGCCCGCGGCCACCAGGCCGCGCAAGGTCTCCGCCTCCTCGCCCTCGAAGGCGATCCGCGGTGTGAAGCCAACCTCCGCGCACAGGTCGTCGGTGATGCGCCGCAGCCCGTAGCCGGGTTCGAGGGTCACGAAGGTTTCGTCCGCCGCTTCGGCCAGGCGGATCCGCTTACGGCCCGCCAGGCGGTGGTCGTCCGGCACGACCAGCCGTAGCCGCTGTTCGTCCAGGCGCCGGGCCACCAGGTCCGGCGCGTCCGGGACCGGCGAGGTCAGGCACAGGTCGAGATCCCCCGCGCGCAGGCGCTCGAGCATCGCCTCGCCGTAGTTCTGGACGAGCGTGAAGCGGATACGCGGATGGTCGGCGCGGAAGGCCCTGATCAGCCCCGGCACCGTCTCGGAGCCCATCGTGTGCAGAAAGCCGAACGCGACCTTGCCCCCGCTCGGGTCCGCGTCCGCCTGCACCGACTCCGCCGCCCGTTCCACCTCCGCCAGGGCCCGCTCGACGGAGGTGAGGAAGGTGCGGCCGGCCGGGGTCAGCGACACCGTACGGCCCTTGCGGGCGAACAAGGTGACCCCCAGGTCCTCCTCGAGCCGCACGATCGCCCGCGACAGCGTGGACTGCGGGACACCCATCTCCTGAGCGGCTCGCGTCACATGCTCGTGGCGGGCGACCCCGGCGAAGTACGCGAGGCGCGGAGCAAGCAGCAGCGCTGTGTCCCTTGCGTGTTCTTCGTAACTGCCTGGTGACAGCCGAGGCTGTGAGCTGTGTTGATGCGCCATGGGAACGATTATTGCAATTTCATGCATTGGACGCATGAAAAGTGGCGGCCTACTTTTGACGCATGCCTCCTGCCAGTACCAAGGCGCCCACCACCGTGGGCGCCGCCCCGCCGTCCCCCTCGCCCTCCCCCGCACTCCTCGCCCCGGGCGGCCCCGGCTACCGCCGCATGAGCTTCGCGCTCTTCGCCGCCGGTGTGGCCACCTTCGCCCTCCTCTACTCCACGCAGGCGCTGCTGCCCGCCGTCTCCGCCGGCTTCGGCGTGAGCGCGAGCGCCGCCAGCTGGACGGTTTCCGCCGCGACCGGCGCGCTGGCGCTGTGCGTCCTGCCGCTGAGCGCTCTCTCCGAGCGCTACGGGCGGCGCACCGTGATGACCGCCTCGCTCGCGGTGGCCGTCGCGGTCGGGCTGCTCGTGCCGTTCGCGCCGAGCCTGGAGTGGCTGGTGGCGCTGCGCGCCGTGCAGGGTGCGGCGCTCGCCGGTCTGCCGGCGTCGGCGATGGCGTATCTCGCCGAGGAGGTACGGCCCAAGGCGCTGGTCGCCGCGATCGGCCTGTTCGTGGCGGGCAACAGCATCGGCGGCATGAGCGGCCGGATCGTCACCGGCTGGGTGGCACAGCTGTGGGGCTGGCGCGCGGCGCTCGGCGCGGTGGGCCTGATGGCGCTGGCATGCGCGCTGGTCTTCCGCGCGATGCTCCCCAAGGCCCGTCATTTCACGTCGGGTTCGCTCAACCCGAAGGCGCTGGCCGAGACCGTACGGGGCCACCTCGCCGACCCGCTGCTGCGACGGCTGTACGCGATCGGCGCGCTGTTCATGACCGTCTTCGGCGCGGTCTACACGGTGATCGGCTACCGCCTGGTCGAGGCGCCCTTCAACCTCCCCCAGGGCATCATCGGCTCGATCTTCCTGGTCTATCTGGTCGGTACGGTCTCCTCCGCCGCGGCCGGCCGGCTGGTCGCCCGCCTCGGCCGCCGCGGCGCGCTCTACCTGGCGGTCACCACGACCACCGCGGGTCTGCTGCTGTCGCTGGCCGATTCGCTGCCCGCCGTGCTGCTCGGCCTCGTCCTGATCACCGCGGGATTCTTCGCGGGCCACGCGGTCGCCTCGTCCTCGGTGAGCCGTACGGCCAGGACGGGCCGCGCTCAGGCATCGGCGCTCTACCAGTCCGCGTACTACCTCGGCAGCAGCGCGGGCGGCACGCTCGGCGCGGTCGCCTTCCACTCCGGCGGCTGGGCGGGCACGGTGCTGCTGGGTCTGCTCGCTGTCCTCGGCGTCGTATCGATCACGCTGTACGGGACCCGGGTGGCACGTGCCGAGCACCGGCTGGTGCTCGCTGCGGCCCGGCGCTGAAATAAACACCGAAATCCGTACAACTCCAACTCCCCGGCGTGCGTCCAACCGGCAGGCATATCGCAACTGCGCGGTGCACGGAGGGGAGTTGGTGGCTGTGAGGGGCATCACGAGGGGCACACACCACAGACGAGCGGGCGTCGTGCTCGGTCTGACCGGACTGGTGGTTCCGCTGACCATGGCACTGGGCAGCGCGCCCGCGCAGGCGGCGTCGTGCACAACGTCAACGGGCCCGTACCAGAAGCAGGTGGAGAAGTTCCTGGGCCGCCCGGTGGACGGCAAGCAGTCGGCGGCCGACTGCCGGGCGATCCGGACCTTCCAGGGCTGGCACGGCATCAAGCCGACCATCGGGTACGCGGGTGAGATCACCTGGCGCACCATGAACACGATCCTCCAGCAGAGGGCGGCGGGAAAGACGCCGAACAAGGCGGGCAAGTGCCCGACCGACAAGGGCCGTATCGCGTGCGTGGACCTCACGCGCCAGCTGACCTGGATCCAGGACGGCGCGAAGCTGAAGTACGGCCCAGTCCCGGTGCGCACGGGCAAGAACGGCACCGAGACCCGTACCGGCTCGAAGAAGATCTATCAGCGGAGCGTCAACCACTGGTCGACCCTCTACCGCGTATGGATGCCGTACTCGCAGTTCTTCGACGGCGGCCAGGCCTTCCACTCCACGACGAAGTCGATGTACAACCCGCCCGGCTCCGGTGGCTGCGTCAACATGCGGCCCGCGGACGCGAAGGCATACTGGAATCTTCTGAAGAAGGGCGACGACG
This sequence comes from Streptomyces sp. NPDC002926, assembly GCF_053591755.1. Classification (NCBI taxonomy): domain Bacteria; kingdom Bacillati; phylum Actinomycetota; class Actinomycetes; order Kitasatosporales; family Streptomycetaceae; genus Streptomyces; species Streptomyces sp. NPDC002926. The sequence continues at coordinate 393,074 of NZ_JBSFUK010000005.1, read as the reverse complement.
TGTACGTCTACGGGCGCAAGCCCGGGACCTGACCCCCATTGTCAGTGCCCTCCTGTAGGTTCCGAAGGGCTGGGGCCGATGGGCGACAGGGGTGGACCCTATGAGTGATCTGGCAGCGACACAGGACCTGGATTCCAGGCTGGAGCAGCACCGCAGGGAGCTGACCGGCTACTGCTACCGCATGCTCGGCTCCGCCTTCGAGGCGGAGGACGCGGTCCAGGACACGATGGTCCGGGCCTGGCGGAACTTCGAGAAGTTCGAGGGGCGCTCCTCGCTGCGCTCGTGGCTCTACCGCATCGCGACGAACGTCTGTCTCGACATGCTGAGCGCAGGCAACCGCCGGGCCCGCCCGATGGACCTCACATCCGCCACGCCGGTGGCTCATGCACAGCTCAACGCCCGTCCGGAGATCACCTGGCTGGAGCCGGTGCCGGACGGGCGGGTGCTGCCGTCCGTCGCCGACCCGGCCGAGACCGCGGTGGAGCGGGAGAGCATCCGGCTCGCGTTCGTCGCCGCGCTGCAGCATCTGCCGCCCAAGCAGCGGGCGGTGCTGATCCTGCGCGAAGTCCTGGCGTGGAAGGCCGCCGAGGTGGCCGAGCTGTTGGGTACGACGGTGGCTTCGGTCAACAGCGCGCTGCAGCGGGCGCGGGCGACACTGGCGGAGTCGCAGCCCGCGTCGACCGACGCGGACGACCCGCTCGACGAGGAGCAGAAGAAGCTCCTCGACCGCTATGTCGCGGCCTTCGAGGGTTACGACATGAAGGCGCTCACGGCCCTGCTGCACGAAGACGCGACCATGTCCATGCCGCCCTACGACCTCTGGCTGCGCGGCCACGACGACATCGTGGGCTGGATGCTCGGCGTCGGCGAGGTCTGCCGGGGCTCGAAGCTGGTCCCGACCGTGGCCAACGGCTCGCCGGCGTTCGCGCAGTACCACCCGAGCGGGACCGGCGAGGGGTACGAGCCGTGGGCGCTCATCGTCCTGGAGATCAGAAACGGCATGATCGGCGGGATGGACTTCTTCCTGGACACCAAGCGCTGGTTCCCGCTGTTCGAGTTGCCGACGTGGCTGGACTCGGAGGACGCCGCCGCGGGCTGACACCCCCTGGTCCACCGCCTCTAAGCGACAACCTCGCCGAACCCCACCAGATCCAGCAGCGCCAGCAGTTCCGGCCCGGCATTGCGCAGCCGGATCCGACACCCCAGCCGCCGGGCGGTGAGCTGCAGGCGGGCGAGAGCGTTCACAGCGGCCAGATCGGTGTGAGTGAGTCCACCGACCTCACAGATCGCCTCCCTGGCATCGCTGCCGATGAGCTGAGCGTCCAACTCCTCGCACAGACGCGGCACATCGGCCGCGGCCACTCTCCCGGCGATGCGCACGACGATCGGCTGTGTGGCGTCCACAACCAACAGACCCCCCGGGCGGCCATAACTCATCGCCATGGCCGTCCCGGGGGCAATAACGTCAGGCGATGCGGTCCAGCACGATCGGGTTCGCGGTGAACTCCGTGCCCGCCGGGGCGATGTCGTACGCCGAGGTCAGCGAGTCCAGCGCGTAGGCGAACTTCTCCGGAGTCTCCGTGTGCAGGGTGAGCAGAGGCTGGCCGGCCGTCACCGTCTCGCCCGGCTTGGCGTGCAGCTCGATGCCCGCGCCCTCCTGGACCGGGTCCTCCTTGCGGGCGCGGCCCGCGCCGAGGCGCCAGGCCGCGACGCCGATGTCGTACGCGTCCAGGCGGGTGAGGACGCCGGAGGAGGGCGCCGTCACCACGTGCTGCTCACGGGCGACGGGCAGTGTGGCGTCGGGGTCGCCGCCCTGGGCCGCGATCATGCGGCGCCAGTGGTCCATCGCAGAACCGTCGGCCAGTGCCTTCTCCGGGTCGGCGTCCTTGATGCCGGCCGCCTTGAGCATCTCGTGGGCGAGCGCGAGGGTCAGCTCGACGACATCGGCGGGGCCGCCGCCCGCCAGCACCTCGACGGACTCGCGGACCTCGAGGGCGTTGCCGGCGGTGAGGCCGAGCGGGGTGGACATGTCGGTGAGCAGCGCGACGGTCTTCACACCGTGGTCGGTGCCGAGTCCCACCATGGTGGAGGCGAGTTCGCGGGCGTCCTCGATGTTCTTCATGAAGGCGCCGGAGCCGACCTTCACATCCAGGACCAGCGAGCCCGTGCCTTCGGCGATCTTCTTCGACATGATCGACGAGGCGATGAGCGGGATGGCCTCGACGGTGCCGGTGACATCGCGGAGCGCGTACAGCTTCTTGTCCGCCGGGGCGAGTCCGTCGCCCGCGGCACAGATCACGGCGCCGGTGGAGTCCAGGACGTCCAGCATCTCGGCGTTGGAGAGCAGGGCCCGCCAGCCGGGGATGGACTCGAGCTTGTCGAGCGTGCCGCCGGTGTGGCCGAGGCCGCGGCCGCTCAGCTGCGGTACGGCCGCGCCGCACGCGGCGACCAGAGGCGCCAACGGCAACGTGATCTTGTCGCCGACGCCGCCCGTGGAGTGCTTGTCGGCGGTCGGGCGGGAGAGCGCGTCGAAGTTCATGCGCTCACCGGACGCGATCATCGCGGCCGTCCAGCGGGCGATCTCCGCACGGTTCATGCCGTTCAGCAGGATGGCCATCGCCAGCGCCGACATCTGCTCGTCGGCGACCTCACCGCGTGTGTAGGCGTCGATGACCCAGTCGATCTGCTCCGGGCTCAGCTCGCCCCGGTCCCGCTTGGTGCGGATGACGGAGATGGCGTCCATGGGATTCCTTCCGGCAAATGAAGTGCGTACACGCGACTCTACGCGCATAGAGAAGTCGAGAAAATATGAGTGAGGAGCGGCCCTCCCGCTACGGGCGGGAGGGCCGCGGTGTCAGCGCAGGTGCCCGGGCCCGAAGGCCTGCGGCAGCATCTCGGACAGCGGGAGAACCCCTTCCGGGGTCTCCAGAAGCAGCTCGGGACCGCCGAATTCGTACAGCAGCTGACGGCATCTGCCGCACGGCACCAGCAACTCGCCCCGGCCGTCCACGCAGCTGAAGTGGGTCAGCCGGCCGCCGCCCGTCGCCTGCAGCTGGGAGACCAGACCGCACTCGGCGCACAGGCTGAGCCCGTACGAGGCGTTCTCGACGTTGCAGCCGACGACCGTGCGGCCGTCGTCGACGAGCGCGGCCACACCGACCCGGTAACCCGAGTACGGGGCGTACGCGTGCGACATGGCCTCACGCGCCCGCTCGCGCAGAGCGTCCCAGTCGACGGCCGCCGTCACGTGCCTTCGCCCTTCCGGTACGGCATGCCATCGGCCTTCGGCATCCGGAGCCGCTGTGCGGAGAGTGCCAGGACCAGCAGTGTGGTGATGTACGGAGCGGCGTCCACGAACTGGCTCGGCACCTCGTTGGTCAGCGCGTACCAGGCGAACAGCAGCGCCGAGGCGGCCGCCGAGATCACCGCGGGCACGTACTTCTTCTTGTACAGCTGCCAGATGACGACCAGCACCAGCAGGATCGCCAGCAGTAGCAGCATCGCGTGGACGTTCTCGGCACCGCCGCGCAGCTTGAGGCTGTCGGTGAAGCCGAAGAGGCCGGCGCCCAGCGCCATACCGCCCGGCATCCAGTTGCCGAAGATCATCGCGGCGAGACCGATATAGCCACGGCCGCCGGTCTGGCCCTCCTGGTAGATGCCGGTGGACACGATGGCCAGGAAGGCGCCGGCGAGGCCCGCCAGACCGCCGGAGACGGCGACGGCGATGTACTTGTACTTGTAGACGTTGACGCCGAGCGACTCGGCGGCGACCGGGTTCTCACCGCAGGAGCGCAGCCGCAGACCGAAGGACGTGTGCCACAGGATCCAGGTGGTGGCCGGGATCAGCAGCAGCGCGACGACGGTCAGCAGGGACAGGTTGGTCACCAGCCCGCCGAGCACACCGGCGATGTCCGAGATGAAGAACCAGTGTCTGCCCTGCAGATCCTTCAGCCAGTCCGACAGCCCTGGAATCGTGATCGAGGTGATCGGTTCGATCCTCGGGGACTGCTTGGAGGAACCGCCCGGGGCCTTGTCGAAGGTGAAGTTGGACAGATAGCGGGTGACGCCGACGGCCAGGATGTTGATGGCCACACCGGAGACGATGTGGTTCACACCGAAGGTGACGGTGATGATCGCGTGCAGCAGACCGCCGAGCGCACCGCCGAGGATGCCGACGGCCACGCCTGTCCACGGGCCCCACTGGTAACCGGCCCAGGCGCCGAACCAGGTGCCGAGGATCATCATGCCCTCGAGACCGATGTTGACCACGCCCGAGCGCTCGGCCCACAGACCGCCGAGGCCGGCGAGACCGATCGGGATGGCGAGCTGAAGCGCGCCGGAGACCTGGCCGACGGAGGTGAGGTCCTCGGCACCGCTGATGATGCGTACCAGCGAGACCAGGGCGAGCGCACCCGCGATGATCAGCAGGACGACGGGGGTGGAAAGTTTGCGTCGGGAGCTCTTCTTGGGTGCCGCGCTCACTGCGGAGACCGTGCTGGTGCTCATTACGCCGCCACCTCCTCACGGTTCTTGCGGGCTGCCGCGGCGAGCTCGTCGCCCACCTTCTGCTGCTGGCGGCGGAGCCCGTAGCGGCGGACGAGTTCGTAGCTGACGACGACCGCGATCACGATCAGGCCCTGCATGATCGTGGCGATCTCACTCTCATAGCCGTGCTGGTCGAGCGTCGCGGACGCCTTGTCCAGGAAGGCGATGAGCAGCGCGCTGAAGAAGATGCCGATCGGGTTGTTGCGGCCGAGCAGGGCGATGGTGATGCCCGTGAAGCCGATCCCGGTCGGGAAGCTGAGGCTGTACGTGTGGGTGTCGCCCAGCAGCGTCGACATACCGGCCAGACCCGCGACGGCACCCGAGATCAGCATCGCGGTGAGGATCATCTTCTTGGCGTCGACACCGGAGGCCGCGGCGGCGCTCTCACTGGCGCCGGTGGCACGCAGATCGAAGCCGAAGCGGGTGCGGTTGAGGACGAACCAGTAGACGATGCCGAGCGCGAAGGCGACGAACGTGAAGCCGTAGATCTCGCCGCCGTCACCCATGGTCAGGCCCGGGAACCAGCCGGACTCCGGGATGTCACCGGTGGTCAGGTCGTTGGAGCCGGGCGGCTGGACACCGAGGTTGTCCGGCAGGATCAGCCAGGCGATCAGGCTGGTGGCAATGGCGTTGAGCATGATCGTGGAGACGACCTCGCTCACTCCGCGGGTGGTCTTGAGGATGCCCGCGATACCGGCCCAGAAGGCGCCGGTCAGCATCGCGACGAGCAGGATCAGCGCGATCTGCAGCGGGCCCACCAGGTCGATGCGCGCGCCGACCAGCGCGGCCACCATCGCGGCGAGCCGGTACTGGCCGTCGACACCGATGTTGAAGAGGTTCATCCGGAAGCCGACGGCGACGGCGAGGGCCGCCAGGTAGTACGTACCGGCCTGGTTGATGATCAGGACCTGTACGTCGACGTACCCGGCGTTCTCGATCATCAGGCTGTACGGCTCGAACGGGTTGCGGCCCGAGGCGAGCAGCACCACGGAGGTGAGTGCGATGGCGACGGCCAGCGCGAGCACCGGGCCGGCGAGGGCCAGGATCACCCGGTCCTTGTCGAATTTCTTCATCGGGCCTCGTCCTCTTCGCCCGCGGCGGAGCCGCTGTCATGTGCTTCGAGATGGCCGGTGGCCGCGCCGGTCATGGCGGAACCCAGCTCCTCCGGAGTGATGGTGGCGGGGTCCGCGTCGGCGACCAGCCGGCCGCGGTACATGACCCGCAGGGTGTCGGAGAGCCCGATCAGCTCGTCCAGGTCCGCGGAGATCAGCAGCACCGCCAGGCCCTCATGACGGGCCTCCCGGATCTGGTCCCAGATCTGCGCCTGCGCGCCGACGTCCACACCGCGGGTGGGGTGGGCGGCGATGAGCAGCTTGGGCTTGTGGCTCATCTCGCGGCCGACGATCAGCTTCTGCTGGTTGCCGCCGGAGAGCGAGGCCGCGGTGACCTCGATGCCGGGGGTGCGGACGTCGTACTCGCGCACGATCCGCTCGGTGTCGCGGCGGGCGGCCTTGAGGTCGAGGAGGCCCCTCTTGCTGTTGGGGCTCTCGGTGACATGGCCGAGGATGCGGTTCTCCCAGAGGGACGACTCCAGCAGCAGGCCGTGGCGGTGCCGGTCCTCGGGGATGTAGCCGATGCCGTCCTCGCGGCGCTTGCGCGTCGGGGCGTGCGAGATGTCCACGGTGTCGAGCGTGATCACGCCGCCGTCGGGGTCGCGCATGCCGATCAGCGCCTCGATCAGCTCGGTCTGGCCGTTGCCCTCGACACCGGCGACACCCAGAACCTCACCCTTGTGAATGGTGAAGTTGATACCGGCGAGGACCTCGCGGACCACGCCGTCGGGGTCGGTGGCGGTCAGCTGCAGGTCCGAGACCTGCAGCATCGGCACATCGGTGACCGTCGACTCACGGGTCTCGGGCGAGGGCAGTTCGCTGCCGACCATCAGCTCGGCGAGCTGCTTGGTGGTGGTGTTCGCCGGGTCGGCGGTGCCCACGGTCGTACCGCGGCGGATGACGGTGATGTCGTCGGCGACCGACAGCACCTCGCCCAGCTTGTGCGAGATGAAGATGACGGTCAGGCCCTCGGCCTTGAGCTCGCGCAGGTTGTCGAAGAGCGCGTCGACCTCCTGCGGGACGAGCACGGCGGTCGGCTCGTCGAGGATCAGGATGCGGGCCCCCCGGTAGAGGACCTTGAGGATCTCCACGCGCTGGCGGTCGGCGACACCGAGGTTCTCGACCAGGGCGTCGGGGCGCACATTCAGTCCGTACGCGTCCGAGATCTCCCGGATCTTGTCACGGGCCTTGTTGCCGATGCCGTACAGACTCTCGCCGCCGAGAACGACGTTCTCCAGGACGGTGAAGTTGTCGGCGAGCATGAAGTGCTGGTGCACCATGCCGATGCCGCGGGCGATGGCGTCGGCCGGGGTGCTGAAGCTGACCTGGTCGCCGTCGACGGTGATGGTGCCCTCGTCCGGCTTCTGCATGCCGTAGAGGATCTTCATCAAGGTCGACTTACCGGCACCGTTCTCGCCGACGAGGGCATGCACGGTGCCCTTGCGGATGGTGATGTCGATGTCGTGGTTGGCGACGACGCCGGGAAAGCGCTTGGTGATGCCGTGCAGTTCTACAGCGGCGGGCGGGCTGGACGCGTTGATGACGCACTCTCCTTGGCGGAAAGGAGCGGGAAGCAGACGGGCGGGAGCGGGAGGCAGGGCGGGGGCGAAGCTATCGCGCCGATGAGGCGTCTACGCGCGTAGCGCTGCCGAATCGTGAAGTTGTGGTGCCAAATACGGCCCGAGGGCCAGGAAAGGCGGCAGCGCCTGCCTTCCCGGGCCCCGGGACTCACGCCGGCCAATGGCCTTACGGCGTGGTCTTGACCGTGATCGTGCCGTCGATGATGCCCTTCTTCGCCTTCTCCACAGCGGCGGTGAGGTCAGTCATCTTCTTGTACTCGGGGTTGGAGTCGGCCAGGCCGACACCGTCCTTGTCGAGCCCGTAGCGGACCTCGCCGCTCTGCGGCTTGCCGTCCTTCACGGACTTGATCAGGTTGAAGACCGCGTCGGCGACGTCCTTGGTCACCGAGGTGAGGATCTTCGCCTTGTACTTGGCCAGACCGGCCTGGCTGTACTGGTCCGAGTCCACGCCGATGGCCCACTTGCCGGCCGTGGCGGCAGCCTCGATCGAGCCGGAGCCCGCGAGACCGGCGGCGTGGTAGATCACGTCGGCGCCCTTGTCGAGCTGGCCCTGCGCGGCGGCCTTGCCGAGGTCAGGCTTGGAGAAGCCGTCGAAGTTCGGCGGCTGCGTCAGGTACTGCTTGAGCACCGTGACCTTGGGGTTGGTGTCCTTGACGCCCTGCACGAAGCCCGCCTCGAACTTCTTGATCAGCGGGACCTCGACGCCACCGATGAAGCCGACCTTGTTGGTCTTGGTGGCCTTGGCGGCGGCGACGCCGGCGAGGTAGGAACCCTGCTCCTCGTTGAAGACGAGGTTGGCGATGTTCTTACCGGTGACCGAGGTGTCGTCGATGATGCCGAAGGTGGTCTTCGGGAACTTCGGCGCGACCTTCTTGATGGCCGGGGCGTAGGAGAAGCCGACACCGATCACCGGGTTGTTGCCGGCGCGGGCGAGCTCGGTGAGCCGCTGAACCTTGTCGGCGTCCGACTCACCCTCGGAGGGCTCGTCTTCGCTGCCCTTGACCTTGAGGTCCTTCTCCGCCTTCGCCAGACCGGCGTAGGCGGCGTCGTTGAAGGACTGGTCGCCGCGACCACCGATGTCGTACGCGATGGCGGCGCTGTCCTTGTCGGAGGCGGCGTCCGAAGACGTCTTTCCGCCACACGCGGTGGCGCTGAGTGCGAGAGCCGCGGACGCGATGCCCACGGTGGCGATTCTGGTGATCCGGCGCAAGAGGAGGGTCCCTTCAAGACTGACCGAGAGCGCCTCTTCCGGCGCTGGTTTTGCGGCGATCGTAACGCGCGTAGATGTCAGTTAAAGACCTGTTCATCAGTCGTTATCGGATCGTCGCGAACCAGCCACGAGCCACGCTCGCCCCAGCGACCCCGGCTTTTCGACGTACTCCCACGTCGGTGCGCCGCCCGGCCCCGATACAGGGCCGGGCGATGCCTCCTCAGCTGCGCCGGCCGTCCAGCAGCACGGCCGCCGTGAACAGCTCCACGCCGACCTCGATGGCACGCTCGTCGACGTCGAAGTCGCCGCGGTGCAGATCGTGCCGGGCGGTGTCACCGGGCGTCCGGACGCCCAGCCGCGCCATCGCGCCCGGGACGTGCTCCAGATACCAGGAGAAGTCCTCGCCGCCCAGGCTCTGTTCGGTGTCCTCCACGGCGTACGGTCCCCTGCGCGCGGTCTGCGCGTCCCGCAGCAGCTCCGTCACGACCGGGTCGTTGACCACCGGCGGGACTCCGCGGATGTAGTTGATCTGCGACTTGGCCCGGTGCAGCGTGGCGATCTCGTCGATCGCGGCATGCACCAGGTCGGGGGCGGCGCGCCAGCCGGGCAGATCGAGGCAGCGCACGGTGCCGGACAGTTCGGCGTGCTGCGGGATGACGTTGCAGGCGTGACCGGCCTCGATACGGCCCCAGGTAACGGCGAGCCCGGAGCGGGCGTCGACCCGGCGGGCGAGCAGGGCCGGAACCTCGGTGGCCACCTTCGCGACGGCGGTGACCAGATCGGTGGTCAGATGCGGGCGGGCGGTGTGGCCGCCGGGGCCGTCGAGGGTGATCTCGAGCCGGTCGCAGGCGGAGGTGATGGGGCCCTGCCGCAGACCGATGACTCCGGCGTCGACCTTGGGATCGCAGTGCACGGCGATGATCTTGCCGACGCCGTCCAGTACGCCGGACTCGATGGCGTCGGACGCGCCGCCGGGCAGCACCTCCTCGGCGGGCTGGAAGATCAGCCGGACCGGCTGCGGAAGCAGCCCCTGCCGGTCGAGCTCGGCGAGGACGAGGCCCGCACCCAGGACGGTGGTCGTGTGGACATCGTGCCCGCAGGCGTGCGCCCGGTCCGGGACGGTGGAGCGGTAGGGCACGCCGGCCTTGGTGTCCGGGATGGGCAGCGCGTCGATGTCGGCGCGGATCGCGAACAGGGGACGTACGCCGTCCCAGGAACCGATGTCACACATGAGTCCGGTACCCGTGGCGAGCACCCGGGGTTCGAGGCCGGCCTGCTCGAGGCGGGCCTTGAGCACGGCGGTGGTACGGAACTCCTGGTTGCCGAGCTCCGGGTGCATATGCAAGTCGCGGCGGAACTCGACCAGTTCGGCGCGCAAGGACTCGGACAGCGTGCCGGCCGGTACGGCCCCGCCGGGCTGTTCGGCTTCGGACTCGCGGGACATCAGTTGGTTCACCTGTTGAAGAGTAGGCCCAGGCATGCCCCGACCGACCACCGATCAACGAAAGATCAGCCCGATAGGGTAAGGAAAGATGGCCGCGAGGTGCATGGTTGTCCACTCATGTGGGTAAGCTCACTTCTCTTCTCGACCGGAAGTCGACCGGCGATCCCCGAAGAGCCAAGGATTTTCCGCGATCCGAGGCTCACTCCGTGACGAACCAGTTGCAGCCAATTGTCCTCTACTTGGAGGCATCCAGGACATGCAACCGCTCTCCGCCAAGGGAGTCACGGCGCCAGGTACGGAGTCACAGGGCCGACCGAGTCACAGTGCCGACCGAGTCACGGCGCCGGCCGAGTCAGTGCCGGCCCGCTCACGCCGGAGCGGGCAGCCGCTGCACATCCCGTGCCGTCCCCGTCACCCCCGCCAGGAATCCCTGGGCCCGCGGGGACGCGCCGTCCCTGAGCCACCCCGGGGCGATGTCGCAGACCGCGACCTTGACCCCCGTGCCCGCGAGGGCGAGCGGGAGCGTGTGGACCACGGTGGACGGGAAGCTGAGGACCGTGCCGCCGATGGGGCCCCGGCGGGCGATCAGTTCCAGCGGCAGGTCCGGGCGGACGATCTCCAGGCCGGTCTCGACGGCGAGGCGGTGGAGTTTCTCCGAGCTCTCGCGGCGGTGCGCGAAGTAGCGGGTGGCGCCGTGGGTACGGGCCAGGGCGCGGACGGCCTCCACATACTGGTCCGGGTCGACGACGCCCGTCTCCACGAGTGACGTGCCGACGAGGTCGGCGCCCCGGGTGATCCTGGGCGGGCCGAAGCGGGAGCGGGTCCAGGCGAACCGGTTGGCCGTGACCGTGACGCCGGGCGGCGGCTCGACCGGCATCGAGGTGAACACCTCGACGTTGCGGGTCCTGGACGGGGTGAGCCGGCGCCGCGCCAGGAAGGTGACCGGCGCGAGGACCAGTTCGCGGGGGCCCCTCCTGCCGCGCCGGTGCCAGCGCACCAGCTTCTCGCCGTGTGCCAGCTGCGCGACGAACTCCATGGTGGCCGTGCCGTCGTCGACCACGGTCAGATCCTTGCTGCGGACGAGGGTCAGCAGCAGCTGTACATACCGGGAGAACGGGTCCCCGATGACGATGCGCTCGGCGCGGTGCAGCATCGGGCCCAGCTCGCGCAACGTCTTCAGCGGCGCACCCGCCCTGCCGCGCGCCTCCTGCCAGCGCACCGCGTACCCCTCGTCGCGGGCCAGCTCCGCCATCCGGCGCAGCTGGCCCCGCGACATGGGATCGGTCGGCGACAGAACGACGACGGTGAGGTCGGTGGCCGCTCTGTGCGGCCCTGCCCCCGGCGACCCGGCCCGGCCCGTCCTCGCACGGCCGCACGGCTGTGCCGGGACACCACTCAGTGTCTGCGGCGCACCCGGCCGTGCGTGGGCCCACTCCAGGACGTTCAGGAGCTGTACCGGACTCTCGACGAAGGCGAGATTCACTGAAGTTCACCTCGTGATGCCGGGCCGGCCTGACGGCCGGCCTGCTTGTGCGACCCGAAGTCCCGGAGCCCGCCATGGAGCGGATTTCGGGAGCCTCGGCCCCTGGGAAGGCAGAGCACGGCGGCAGGCATGTCAGACCGCGGCCGGCTCACGGTCGCCGGCCTCGGCGACGACGCCCGCGACCCGGCGCAGCTTCTTCATCGGGGCGAGCTCCGACTCGTAGACCTTCTTGACGCCGTCGCCGAGCGCGGTCTCGATGGTGCGGATGTCGCGGACCAGGCGCTGCAGACCGCCCGGCTCGACGGAGGCCGCCTGGTCGGAGCCCCACATGGCGCGGTCGAGAGTGATGTGGCGCTCGACGAAGGCGGCGCCGAGCGCGACAGCGGCGAGGGTGGTCTGCAGGCCGGTCTCGTGGCCGCTGTAGCCGATCGGGACGTTCGGGAACTCGGCCTGGAGGGTGTTGATGACGGTGAGGTTGAGCTCCTCGGCCTTCGCCGGGTATGTCGAGGTGGCGTGGCAGAGCAGGATGTTGTCGCTGCCGAGCACCTCCACCGCGTGCCGGATCTGCTTCGGCGTGGACATGCCGGTGGAGAGGATGACCGTCTTGCCGGTGGCGCGCAGGGAGCGCAGCAGCTCGTCGTCGGTCAGCGAAGCGGAGGCCACCTTGTGGGCGGGGACGTCGAACTTCTCCAGGAAGGCGACGGCCTCGGTGTCCCACGGCGATGCGAACCAGTCGATACCGCGCTTCTTGCAGTGCTCGTCGATCTTGCGGTACTCGTCCTCGCCGAACTCCACGCGGTGGCGGTAGTCGATGTACGTCATCCGGCCCCAGGGGGTGTCGCGCTCGATGTCCCACTGGTCGCGCGGGGTGCAGATCTCAGGGGTGCGCTTCTGGAACTTGACGGCGTCACAGCCGGCGTCGGCGGCGGCGTCGATGAGCGCGAAGGCGTTGTGCAGGTCGCCGTTGTGGTTGATGCCGATCTCACCCGTGACGTAGACGGGGTGACCGGGGCCCGCGGTCTTGGTGCCGAGGGTGCGCAGACGGGACGTGCTCATGAGGGGTGGTTCCTTACTTCTCGGGGGAGTTGTGGGGGGTGGCAGGGGTGTCGGTGGTGTCTTGAGGGGTGTTTTCGGGGGTGATTTCAGGGGTGTTGAGCGTCGGGCCGAGGAGCCAGGCGGCGATCTCGCGGATCGCCCCCTCACCGCCGGGCCTGGTGGTGACGGCACGCGCTGCCGCGCGTACGGAACCGTGTGCACTCGCGACGGCCACGGGCCAGCCGACGAGGTGGAAGCACGGAAGATCGTTGACGTCGTTGCCGACGTAGAGCACCCGCTCCGGCGCGATCCCGCGCTCCTCGCACCACTGCTTCAGTGCGAGGTCCTTGCGGTCGATGCCGTGCAGGACGGGGACCTGCAGTTTGTGGGCGCGGGCGGCGACGACCGGGTTCCGCTCGGTGGACAGGATCAGCAGTTCCAGGCCCGACCTGCGCAGGTGGGCGATGCCCAGGCCGTCACCGCGGTGCACGGCGACGATCTCGCGCCCGTCGGAGTCGATGAGCACCCGGTCGTCGGTCTGGGTGCCGTCGAAGTCGAGCACGACGGCGTCGATGTCCTCGCGGGTGGGCAGCGCGGGGGTGTCGAGGAGGGGCGCCAGCGCCCGGGCCCTGGCCAGGTCGTGCGGGTCGTCGACCTCCAGGACGCGCGCGGGGTCGGTCCTCACGAGCGCGGTACGGCCGAAGAACCGGTGGCCGGCCTCGCGGAATCCGGTGGCGGACATGGCGTACGCGGCCCCGGTCTCCAGGAAGTCCTGCGGCCGGTCCTGGCGGCGCGGCCGGAAGGACGCGTCGTGGTTGACGCCGTAGCCGGAGGTCCGGCCGGTGTCGACGAGCAGCGCGGTGGAGCCGCCGACGCGCTGGGCGCCGATGGCCGCGGCAGTGCTCTGCTCGGCCTCGCCGTCCTGCTCGCGCCAGACGAAGCCGTGGAAGGGGGCGACGGTCACCGCGCTGTCCGCGCCGCCTTCGAGGACCGCCGCCGCCACACCCTCGACGTCTTCGCGCGCCAGGAACGGGCTGGTGCACTGGATGAGCAGGACCACGTCCACCTGCGTGCCGTGCATCGCCTCGTACGCGTCCATCGCGTGCAGCACCGCCGCCTCGCTGGTCGCGGTGTCCCCCGCGATCGCGGCCGGCCTCAGCACCACCTGGGCGCCCGCGTGCCGGGCCGCCTCCGCGATGTCCGCGTCGTCCGTGGAGACCACGACATCGGTGACGTGCGGTGCGGCGAGGCTCTCGCGCACGGCGCGCGCGACGAGCGGCACTCCGCCCACGGGGGCCAGGTTCTTGGCCGGGACGCCCTTGGAGCCGCCACGGGCGGGGATCACGGCGAGTACGGTCATCTGAGCTCCTGAGTACGGGAGTTGAGGTGAGGCGCAGGGGCGCCCGCGGGTCACAGCTCGCCCATCCGGCGGATGATCGGGGCGACGCGCTGCACGCCGTGGCGGTACGCGCCGCGCGCCGCGTTCCGTACCGCCTCACGCACCACACGCCGTACGCCGGTGATCTCGGTGGCCGGGGCCGCGCCCGGCAGCGGAGTGCCGTCGGGGCCGAGGTGGTGGCGGGCGAGGATGCCGGGCAGATAGCCCGGCGCGGTGGCGGACGTGTAGTACGGAGCGAGCGGCGGGAGTCCGGAGCTCTGCAGCAGCTCGGCGACGCGCTTGCGGGCCGCGTCGAAGGCGGTGTCGTACGCGCCGTCCGCGGCCACGCCCTGCCGGGCGAGCCAGTCGGCGTCGGGCGCGGGGCGGTGTCCGCCGTCGAGCCGGTCCCAGGAGGTCAGCAGCCCGGATCCGAGGAAGTGGTGGTTGCCGAGTGCCTCGCGCACACCGAGGTCGGTGAGGACCGCGGTGGGGATGCTCCGGTGCAGCGATTCGAGGGCGGCGGTGGAGGAGACGGTGACCAGCAGGTCGGTGCGGTCGAGGACGTCGCCCATGTGCCCGTAGACCAGCTTGAAGTTGGGCGGCAGTCCGCCCGGCAGCTTGTCGGCGAGCTTCTGGTACGGGAGTTCCTCGAGGTGCGTGGTGTGCTCGCCCGGCCTGGAGCGCAGCTTCAGCAGCACCTCGCGGCTCGGGTGGAGACGGGCGTGCTCGACCAGGCGGCGCAGCAGATAGGTGCGGTCGGCGCGGGATTCGGGCACCGAGGGCTGGGCGGCGAAGACGACGGTGTCGCGCCCGTTCCGTGCCTCGTAGGGCGCGCCGCCGAGGAAGGGCAGCGCGGCCTCGGTGACGGACGAGGGGTCGCCGCCCACTCCCTCGTACACCGCGCGGAATCGGTCCGCGTCGTGGCGGGAGTTGGCGAGGACGACGTCCGCGCCGTGCCGCAGCAGCAGTCCGTCGGCGAGCTTCTCGTAGACGACGCCGACATAGCCGGTGACGACGACGGGCCGGCGGGGCAGCCGGAGCGCGGCCAGTCCGTGCAGCATGGCCTGGACCGCGCCACCGACGAGGGCGAGTACGACCACGTCGTACTGCTCGTCGTTCATCGCCCGCAGGAACTCGTGCCCGCTCACCTCGCGCAGCTCGTCGGCGCGCACACCGACCTCGGCGAGCTGGCGGGCAGTCGGGGTGGCCCGGCCGCGCAGCAGAAAGCCGCTCAGCTCGACGGAGTCGGCACAATCGACGGCGCCGCGCGAATTCCGTGGGCCGGCGGAACCCGATGAGTCGCGCGGGACGTACTGCGGGACGTACTGCGCGGCGATACGGCGCGCGGTGAGGGCGCCCCATTTCCACCGGGTGTCGGAGTCGGCGAGTACGGCGACCCGTACGGCCTCGCTGGTACTTGATGGCACGCCGAGGACGTTAGAAAGGCATTCCGTTTGACGGCCCAACTGGACCGCAACAGCTGGTTAACAGCGCGTCTACGGTTGGCGATAGGGCCCCTGAATCAACCTGGTTAACAAAGTCGCCGCTCTGCGTTCACCTGCCATCTCTCCCGGCGTCGGTACGAATGCCGGGTGTCGGCCCTAGCGTCACGCGGGTGGTTAAGCTCTCCGTCATCGTGCCGTTCTACAACGTGCAGACATACGCGCCCGACACCCTCAGAAGCCTCCAGGCGAACGCCCGTGAGGACTTCGAGTTCCTGCTTGTCGACGACTGTTCGACGGACGGGACACCGGAGATCCTCGAGCGCGCGGAGCGCGAGGTTCCGGGTGCTCGCCTGATCAGACATGAACAGAACGGCGGACTCGCCACCGCACGCAACACCGGCCTCGA
Source organism: Streptomyces sp. NPDC002926 (assembly GCF_053591755.1). Lineage (NCBI taxonomy): Bacteria > Bacillati > Actinomycetota > Actinomycetes > Kitasatosporales > Streptomycetaceae > Streptomyces > Streptomyces sp. NPDC002926. The sequence goes on along the minus strand of NZ_JBSFUK010000005.1, from coordinate 377,436 downwards.
CGCCGCGACCGGGGAGTACCTCGCCTTCCTCGACGGCGACGACTGGCTCGCCCCCGGCCACTTCGAGCAGCTGCTCGCCGCCATCGAGGACCTGGGCTGCGACTTCGTCCGTACGGACCATGTGCAGTGCACGGCCAGGGCCCGCACGGTCCATCGCGTCCCGGTCGGCCGGCGCGGCGAGGTGCTGCGGCCCCGCGACGCGATCCTGCCGGCCGACCGCTCCACCGGCGTCGACTACCCCTTCGCCTGGGCCGGGATGTACCACCGGCGGCTCGCGGAGCGCGGGCTGCTGCACTTCACGCACGGGCTGCGCACCGCCGAGGACCGGCCGTGGATCTGGCGGCTGCACCGCGAGGCGGAATCCTTCGCGGCGGTCAGCCGGCTCGGAATCTTCTACCGGCGCGGAGTGGCTTCATCACTCACTCAGATCGGCGACATCCGGCAGCTCGATTTCATTCGCGCATTCGACCAGGTGCTCGAAGAAACGGCGAAGGATCCGGATTCCGAACGACTGCTGCCAAAAGCCGTACGCACGTACTGCGCGGTTATTTCCCACCACTTGGGATCAGTAGAGAGGTTCGAACCACCTGTGGCGCGGAAATTGCGTGCGATGAGTGCGGCGGCGCTGAAGCGGATGCCGCAGGAAATTCTGAAGGACGCGCTCGACTCGATGGACACCGAGCGTGCGTCACGTCTGCGCAGGCTGCGCCGCCGCCTCGCCCCGGTTTCCGCGGAGGCCGCGGCCTGATGCGTACGACCCAGATCTTCCTCGCGTCCTCGCTGTACGGGGCCGCCACACTGGCCGCCGCGCTGGACAGCGGCTGCTTCGCGCCCGCGGACCGGCGGCTGCTGCTGGTCGCCAACAACGCCACGACGCCGGAGACCTCGCCGGCGCTGGACGAGATGCCCGGCTTCGAGCGGCTGCGCGGGCGCTTCGACGGCGTGCTCTCCTGGAACGAGGCCATCTCCCCCTTCCACCCGGGCGGCTGGGCCCCGCGGCCGGACGACGCGCCGCTGTGGGAGCGCCATCTGCGGCTGCTGTGGGACCTCGGCGACGACCGGATCGAGCTGGCCGTCGAGTCCATCCAGGTCAACCCGGCGCTCGCGGTCGCGCAGCTCTTCCCGGACGCGGCGCTCGATGTCTACGCCGACGGGCTGATGAGCTACGGCCCCACCCGCAGCAAGATCGACCCGCTGGTGGGCGAGCGCGTACGCAGGCTGTTCCACCTGGATCTGGTACCGGGCCTGAAGCCGCTGCTGCTGGTGGAGTTCGGGGCCGAGCCGCGGATCGTTCCGACGGAGGCCTTCGTCAAGGTGGTCGCCGAGCTCTCCGACGGCGTGACGGACCCCGCGTCCGACGCGGTGTCCGCCGAGGGCGAGGGCCCGGCGCTGCTGCTGGGCCAGTATCTGGCGGCGCTGGGCATCATCACGCCCGCGGAGGAGGAAGATCTCCACGTCCGGATGGTGCGGGGCGCCGTCGCGCTGGGCCACCGCCGGATCGTCTTCAAGCCGCACCCCACCGCGCCGGCCTCCTGGACACGCACGCTGGAGCGCGAGGCGGCGGCTCTGGACGCCGAACTGACCGTCCTGGACCGGCCGTTGATCGCCGAAGTGCTCTACCGCCGGCTGCGACCCGCGCTGGTCGCCGGCTGCTTCTCGACCGCGCTCCTCACGGCGAGCACGTTCTACGGCATTCCCGTGGCCCGGATCGGCACTCAGTCGCTCCTCGACCGGCTCACGCCGTACCAGAACAGCAACCGGGTGCCGGTGACGATCGTCGACGCGCTGCTGCCTGATCTCGCCGACGGCGCGGCCGGTGCGCCCAAGGAGGCGGACGAGACACTGACCGGTCTGGTCAGCGCGGTCGGCTTCGCGATGCAGCCGCAGCTGCGGCCGGATCTGCGGGCGGCGGCAGAGAGCTATCTCGGCCGCAACCTCAACAACCGCACCTGGCGCTACTTCAAGCGCCGCAGACTCACGGTGCTCGGGCTGCCGGGCGGCATTCCGGTGCCGCGCAACGCGACGGTACGCCGGATGGTGCGGAGGGCGCGCCGCCTGAAGCGGGTGGCGCTCGGGTGACCCCTGGGGCTCCGCGCCGCTGACCCCGCGCGCGGACCCCGCGCCTCAAAGGCCGGCGAGGCTCCTCTTGGGGCTCCGCCCCGAGCCCCGCTCCTCAATCGCCGGAGAGGCTGCATTGCAGCCCGTCCGGCGATTGAGGACACGGCTTACGGGAAGGGGCGGGCAGGGGGAAAAGACCCCCGGTCAGGACGGGTGCTCCGAAGGGGCCAGCACCTGCTCGATCCCCGCCACCACCGCCGCGAGCCCCGCCTCGAACCCCGCGGCGTAACCGCGGAAGATCTCCTCCCCAGCGGCCACCGCGAGGGGGTACTCCGCCAGCCGCTCGGCCCGGGCCACCAGGTCGTACCCCTCCGCCCCGTTCGCCGTGTCGGGCCGGATCGACTGTTCCTCGATCACATAGCCGATCGTGTAGCTGTACGCGGTGAACCAGGCGCGGGCCGCCGCGCCCGGCGTGAAGCCCGCACCGGTGAGGATGCGCAGATGCGCCTCCATCGGAGCGGCGTAGCTGATGTCGGTGAAGTGGGTGCCGCTGTAGACCTTGGCGCCGTCGCGGTAGCGCAGCAGATGCTCGCGCAGTCCGCGCATGGCCGCGGCGAGGCTCTCGCGCCAGTCGGCGGCCGGTTCCGCCGCCAGCAGATCGGCCGCCATCCGCCGGAGCATCTCGGTCGCCATCTCGTCGAGCAGCGCCTGCTTGTCCTTGAAGTGCCAGTACAGGGCCGGGGCCTTGACGTCGAGCTCCTTGGCGATGGCGCGCAGCGTCAGCCCTTCGAGTCCCACTTCGTTGAGCAGGCGCAGGGCGGCGCGCGCCACCCGGATCCGGTCGAGTCGTTCCGTAGCCACGGTGCCAACCTACCCGCCGCCCTTGACAACTTAACAACGTTAAGCGCATCCTCCCTGGCATGGCACTTAACAACGTTAAGGAAACTCCCGACGCGGAGACCGACGTCCTGATCGTCGGGGCCGGGCCCACCGGGCTCACCCTCGCCTGCGATCTGGCCCGCCGAGGCGTCCGCGCCCTCGTCGTCGAGCAGTCGGACACTCTCTTCCCCGGCTCGCGCGGCAAGGGCATCCAGCCCCGCACGATGGAGGTCTTCGACGACCTCGGCGTCGTGGACGCGGTCCTCGCCTCGGGCGGCAGGGCTCCGGTCGGCATGGTCTGGCAGGACGGCAGCCGCCAGGGGGAGCACGACATGTTCGAGCGCCCCGGGCCCACGGACTCCGCGCCGTACGGCGAGCCGTGGCTGATCCCGCAGTGGCGCACCCAGCAGATCCTGCACGCGCGCCTGACCGAGCTCTCGGGCCGAGTCGCTTTCGGTACGGCCCTGACGGGGCTCAGCCAGGACACGTACGGAGTGACGGCCCAGCTCTCCAGAGGGACGGCGGCGACAGGAACATCGACGATCCGCGCGGCCTACATGGTCGCGGCGGACGGCGGACGCAGCACGGTCCGCGCCATCCTCTCCATAGCGATGACCGGCGAGAGCGTCGACCCGGCCCCGATGCTGGTCGCCGATGTCCGCATCCCCGCGCTCGACCGCCTCAACTGGCATGTCTTCCCGGGCGGCAGCGCCGGCTACCTCGCCATCTGTCCGCTGCCGGGGACCGACCACTTCCAGGTCGTGGGTCAGTTCGCGCAGGGCGAGCCCGACACCTCGCCCTCGGGCGTACGGGAGCTGATCGGCGTCCGCACCCATCTGGCCGCGGACGAGGTCACCGAGGTGCTGTGGGCCTCGGACTTCCGGCCGCGCGCCGCCATGGCGGACCGGTTCCGCGAAGGGCGCGTGTTCCTCGCGGGCGACGCCGCGCATGTCCACTCCCCCGCCGGCGGGCAGGGTCTCAACACCAGCGTCCAGGACGTCTACAACCTCGGCTGGAAGTTCGGCCAGGTACTTCGCCACGGCGCACCCGAGTCGCTCCTGGACACCTACGAGCGGGAGCGGCTGCCCGTCGCGGCACAGATGCTGGGCCTCTCCACCCGTATCCACCGCGGCGAGGAGCGGCGCGGCGCGGCCACCATGCAGCTGGGGCTCGGCTACCGCGGCGGCCCGCTCGCCTCCGGCGGCGCGGGCGCGCTGGAGGCGGGCGACCGCGCCCCGGACGGTCCGCTGCCCGGCGGACGACGGATCTTCGACCTCTTCCGCGGCCCGCACTTCACGCTGCTCGCGGTCGGCACGGACTCCGAACTGCCCGTACTCGACGGTGCACCGGTGCACATACACCGGATCGAGGCGTACGAGCCGTACGGGAAGGGCCTTTTCCTTGTCCGGCCCGACGGCTACATCGGCTGGGCGGGCGAGGACACGTCCGGCCTCGCCGAGTACCTGGTCAGGTGCTGCTGAGAGAGAGCTTCACCGCGAAGCCCAGGAACAGCACACCGGCCGCCGACGTCGCACCCGCGGACAGCCGCTTGCGACGGCGGAAGGCGGCCGCCAGATGCGTCCCGGTGAAGATCAGCAGAGTGAGATAGAGGAAGCTCGCCAGCTGGGCGAGCACGCCGAGCACCACGAAGGAGAGCGCCGGATAGGCGTACTCGGGGTCGACGAACTGCACGAAGAAGGCGATGAAGAAGAGGATCGCCTTCGGGTTGAACAGGCTGATCACAAGAGCCTTGCGGAACGGCCGTTCGGCGGCGGACCCCTCGGCCGGGGCTGCCTGCTCCGCAGTCAGCTCACGGCGGCTGCGCCACAGCGACCAGGCCGCACGCAGCATCCCGATCGCCAGCCAGGTCAGATAGCCGGCGCCGGCGAACTTCACGATCCCGAAGAGCAGCGCGTTGGCCTGGAGCAGCGAGGCGACGCCCGCAGCGGAGAGCACCATCAGCACGGTATCGCCGCACCACACCCCCGCGGCCGCCGTATAGCCCGTACGCACACCGCGGCGCGCGGCGACCGAGAGCACGTACAGCGAGTTCGGCCCCGGCAGCAGGACGATCAGCACAAGGCCCGCGAGATAGGTCGGGAGATCGGTAACACCCAGCATGAGGCGGAGTGTCGCACATCGGTACGGCACTCCGCCTTTGGGTTCCGCATCGCGGAACCGGTCGGAACGAGCAGCTCAGAACACGTCGGCCGGAACGTATGTGCCCCACACCCGGCGCAGCGCGTCGCAGACCTCGCCGACCGTCGCCCTGGCCTTCAACGCGTCCTTCATCGGGTACAGCACATTGTCCGTGCCCTCCGCGGCCTTCCTCAGCGCGGCGAGCGCCGTGTCCACGGCCGCCCGGTCACGCTCGGCCCGCAGTTTCGTCAGCCGGTCCGCCTGCTGCGCCTCGATGGCGGGGTCGACCCGCAGCGGCTCGTACGGCTCCTCCGCGTCCAGCGTGTAGCGGTTGACGCCGACGACAACCCGCTCGCCGCTGTCGGTCTCCTGCGCGATGCGGTACGCGCTGCGCTCGATCTCGTTCTTCTGGAAGCCGTGCTCGATGGCGTTGACCGCGCCGCCCAGGTCCTCGACCCGTTCCATCAGCGCCAGCGCCGCCGCCTCCACATCGTCCGTCATCCTCTCGACGACATAACTGCCCGCGAACGGGTCCACGGTGGCGGTGACATCGGTCTCGTACGCCAGGACCTGCTGAGTACGCAGGGCGAGCCGCGCCGACTTGTCCGTCGGGAGCGCGATCGCCTCGTCGAAGGAGTTGGTGTGCAGCGACTGCGTACCGCCGAGGACCGCCGCGAGCCCCTGGACGGCTACCCGCACCAGGTTCACCTCGGGCTGCTGGGCCGTCAACTGCACACCGGCCGTCTGGGTGTGGAACCGCAGCATCAGCGACTTGGGGTTCTTCGCGCCGAACTCGTCCCGCATGATCCGGGCCCAGATACGGCGCGCGGCACGGAACTTGGCGACCTCTTCCAGGATCGTCGTACGCGAGACGAAGAAGAAGGACAGCCGGGGCGCGAAGTCGTCGACGTCCATGCCGGCGGCGACGGCCGTACGGACGTACTCGATGCCGTCCGCGAGCGTGAAGGCGATCTCCTGCGCGGGCGAGGCACCGGCTTCCGCCATGTGGTAGCCGGAGATCGAGATGGTGTTCCACTTCGGGATCTCGGCCTTGCAGTACTTGAAGATGTCGGCGATCAGCCGCAGCGAGGGCTTGGGCGGGAAGATGTAGGTGCCGCGGGCGATGTACTCCTTGAGCACGTCGTTCTGGATGGTGCCGGTGAGCTTGTCCGCGGGGACGCCCTGCTCCTCGCCGACGAGCTGGTAGAGCAGCAGAAGCAGCGCGGCGGGGGCGTTGATCGTCATCGACGTGGAGACCTTGTCCAGCGGGATACCGCCGAAGAGCACCCGCATGTCGTCGAGCGAATCGATGGCGACGCCGACCTTGCCGACCTCCCCGCTCGCGATCGCCGCGTCCGAATCGTGGCCCATCTGGGTCGGCAGGTCGAAGGCGACGGACAGGCCCGTCGTGCCGTTGGCGATGAGCTGCTTGTAGCGGGCGTTGGACTCGACCGCGGTGCCGAAGCCCGCGTACTGGCGCATCGTCCAGGGGCGGCCGGTGTACATCGTCGGGTAGACGCCGCGGGTGAAGGGGTACGCGCCGGGCTCGCCCAGCTTCTCGGCCGGATCCCAGCCGTCCAGTGCACCCGGTCCGTAGACCGGCTCGATGGGCAGTCCCGACTCGGACTCGCGCGCCATGGTTGTGTGCCTCCCACTAGAGCTACTCACTGGTAACTGAGTTCGGGTCGGACTGTAGCGGCGGGCCCGCGACCGGTGGAGAGCCGCACGCCGGGACCTTGCTCACAGCCTCTTCCACAGCTTGTTCCCCATAGTGCGCGGGATTGCGCAACCGAGCAGGGCGGGAATCTGTCTCAGGGGACACAGGAAATACAGGGGGGCGAACATGCTTCGGAATTCCGTCATATGCAGATCACTGGCCGCGGCCGCGGTGCTGGCCGTGACCGCGGGCTGCACGGCGCAGGCCGCCGTCGGCCGGCCGGCCGGGGCCGACGCCAAGCCGGGCGGCTCGGCGCCCGCGCAGACCGGCACGGCGACGCCGTCCGCGTCGGACCCGGCCACGCCTAAGCCGAAGGGGACGACCGGCAAGCCCAGCGAACCCGCGGGGACCGCGCGGGCCGAGGTTCTGATGGCGAACGGCTCGAAGGGCGAGCGGGTGCGCGAGCTGCAGGCCAGGCTCGCGCAGATCGGCTGGTTCGACGACAGGCCGACCGGCACCTACGGTTCCGTGACGGTCGCCTCGGTCAGGGGCTTCCAGGGCAAACGCGGTCTGCCGACGACCGGCGACACGGACACCGTGACCTGGCAGAAGCTGATCGGTATGACGACGAAGCCGACGCGCGACGAGCTGAACGGCGCCACCGTCAACAAGCCGGCGGCGAAGCTCGACCCGCGCTGCATGACCGGCCGGGTGATGTGCATCAGCAAGACCACCCGCACGCTGTCCTGGGTGATCGACGGCAAGGTTCGGTCGACGATGGATGTGCGTTTCGGCTCGCAGTACACGCCGACACGTGAGGGCACCTTCAGCGTGTTCCAGAAGTCCAGGGACCACGTCTCGACGATCTACCACACGTCCATGCCGTACGCGATGTTCTTCAGCGGCGGCCAGGCGGTGCACTATTCCTCGGACTTCGCGGCCCGCGGCTACAACGGCGCTTCGCACGGCTGCGTCAATGTCCGGAACAAGGGGAAGATCGCCTCGCTCTTCGCGCAGGCCCACAGCGGCGACAAGGTCGTCATCTACTGGTGAGAGCCGGAGAAGAGTGGCGCGGGCGGGACCGGGGGAACGTGTCCCGCCCGCGCCATGTGCGCCAAGCCGTAGGTACGGGGGGAACCCCGGCTCGGGCGCGGCCGATGACCAGTCGGCTCACTATCTACTGCGCCAGTGGCTCAAAAAACGTCACACCTGGGTGATCGGATACCGGCGGCGGCAGAGAAACCGCGGGCCGGACAGGATGCGACAAGGCGCCGGGCGAGGCCTGGCGAGGCTCACGGAACCTAGCGGGTACTCACGGAGGGGACGGTGGAGGACACGGCGGGCAGCGGTGACCAGGACACGGGCGGCAGCGATCCGCCGCCCGGCCGGCCGTCGTCCGAGTCGGAGCCGCCGTTGCTCTTTCCGTCGTCGCCGTCGTCGCCGCCGTCGCCACCGCCGCTGTCCGGTGCGGCTGTGATGTCGCCGCTGAGCACCCGGTCGCAGAACCGCTGCACCCGCTCGGGCCCCTTGGCCGTCGCCTCCAGTCGCCGCTTGCGCTCCGAGGCGATACGGCCGCTGCGATAGTCGCGGCAGGCATCGACCGTCTTGCGGTACCACTCGGCGTTCCGGTCGCCCGACTTCTCGCCCGCGTCGCCCTGCTGCTTGCCGTCGCCGTCCGGCTTCCCGCCGTTCGCCTCGTCCTGATGCTGACCGGTTCCGCCGCTCGGCGAGGGCGACACCGGTGGCGTACTGATCCCGCCCGGCGTCTGCGGCGGGGAGTACGGTCGGCCGCCGGTCGGCGAATCCGAGACCAGCGGTCCGGGAGTCGCGGCGGCCGAGATCGAGGACGCGGGCAACGGCTCGTCGTTGCTGAAGGGCGTGGGCAGCATGCCGGTGCCGGCCGCGACCGCCACTCCGCCGAGCGCGCAGCCGGCCACGGCGGCGGCGATCCCGAAGCGCACCGGACGGCCGAAGCGCAGTCCGGGGGCCGACCGTGCGGAGCGAGCGAGTCGTACGGTGCCGATGGTGTCGCCCACGGGCGACACGGCGTCGGCCCTGGCCTTGCGGAAGGCGGCCAGCGCGGCGGCCTCACCCGGCATTTCGCCGTCGCCGCCGTAGTCGGTCCGGCCCGCGCGGTACAGCGCACCGGAAAGTCGCGCGGCCTGGGTACGGGCGTGTTCGTCGGCGGCCTCGACCGGTTCGCCGCGGAGCAGTCGCTCCGCAGCATCCTTGTCAAGCCACTCGTACCGCTCGTCGGCCATCACATGTCCTTCTGCGTCCCCAGGCGTGAATGCGTCACACCGGCGGGTGCCGTCGAACCGGGTCGGGGGCCTCGCTGCGGCGGTACGCCACCGAGATCCGCCGCGCCTGCCCGGACGTTGTCCGGGTCCGCGCCGTCCGCGAAGCCCGCACCCTCGGCGCCGTCCGCGCAGTCTACGAACCCAGCACCATCCGCACCATCCGCACCGTCCACGCCGTCCGCGCCCACCAGCTCGGCCAGCCGCTTCAGGCCGCGGTGCGCCGCGGTCCGTACGGCACCGGGCCGCTTGCCGAGCGTCTTGGCCGCGCTCTTCGCGTCGAGGCCGACCACGACGCGCAGGACGACGGCCTCGGCCTGGTCCTGCGGCAGTTGGGCGATGAGCGCCATGGTGTGGCCGGTGGCGAGGGCTTCCATGGCCTCGTCCGCGGTGTCCGACCCGGCCGGCATCCCGGTGAGTTCACTCTCGTCGCCGCCGACGGCGGGGCGCCGGCCCCGCATGCGTATGTGATCGAGCGCCCGATTGCGGGCTATTCGTGCGGCCCAGCCCCGGAATCGGTCCGCGTCCCCGCTGAACCGGTCGAGGTCGCGGGCGATCTGCAGCCAGGCCTCCGAGGTGACGTCCTCGGCCTCCGGCTCGCCGACCAGAGTCCGGACATAGCCGTGCAGTCGCGGGTGCACAGTGCGGTACACAGCACGGAAGGCGTCCTCGTCCCCGTCCTGAGCCGCGAGCACCGCGGCGGTCAACTCCGCGTCGTCCCCCAGCACTCCCTCAACCCGTCCCGAATCGCAGCTGGTCACCACTGCCGCGCCACCCTGTGCGCGAATCAGCACGCTACGTCCTCCTACCGAGCCACGTCCACATTTTGTACAACCCGCAACAACATGCTGACACAGCGGGGTGTGACAGAAAACGCACGCTCGGCGCTGAGAGAAGTACGGGGCCGCTCTGCGGCCCCGGCGAACGACGACCGGGGCCTCTCCTGTGGGGGGTGGCGGCCCCGGTCGTCCTTCCACGTCCGCGAGCGACTGTCAGGCGGCGCCGGGCTACCGGGAACGCCGCCCCGGTGTCCTACTGCCCCGTTTTCTCCGCGGGCTTCCCCGGTTTCTTTACGGGCTTCCCCGACTTCACCGGTTTATCCGATTTATCCGCGGGCTTCCCATCCGCAGGCTTCGGCGAGGTGTGCGTCTCGCCCGCCAACAGCCGCTCGCAGTAGACCCGTACGGCTTCCGGGCCGCCGGCGGCCGCCTCCAGTTCGGCCATGGGCCTGCCCCTGGGTGCCGCACCACGTCGCGAAACAGCCGCCAGATACTTGCGGCAGTGCGCGGCTGTGTCCCGCGCGGTGCCCGGACGCCCGGTGGGAGCGTCGTCCGCGGACGACCGAGTGGGCCGGACCGGGCTCAGCGGGGCCTCTTCCCCGCGCCCGTCACCAGCCCCGCCCTCCTCGACGCCAGGTTCCGTGGGCGCGCTCCGTACCGGCTTCGGCTGCGCGCCGCCCCCGAACAGCGACGGGATCGCCCCCTCCCCGGCCGCGACCGCCACCCCGCCCAGCGCCGCCGCCGCGACAACACCCGCCACCAGCGCCCTGAGCGCCCGCGCCCAATGCCGCTCACCTCCCGGCCGCCAGTCGTCCCGGCTGCGCCGCCACCGCGCCGGTGCCGCGCGCACGCCGCCCTCGTCACGCGCCAGGCGGAACGCCCGCAGCGCCCGCTCCTCGTCACCCGGATCGAGCACGCCGGGGCGGCGCGCCGCCCCGAGCAACGCATCGAGTTCGGGTGTGCGGGGGTCATCCCGTTCGGGTTTCATCTCTCATCCTTCGGCGTACGCCCTGGCCAGTCGCTCCGCCAGCCCTCTCAATCCCCGGTACGCCGCGGTGCGTACGGCGCCGGGGCGCTTGCCCAGCACCCGCGCGGCCGCGGGCCCGTCGAGCCCGACGACCACCCGCAGCAGTACCGCTTCCGCCTGCTCTCGCGGCAGGCTGCCGATCAACTCGAGAGCGCGCTCGGTGGAGAGCGCTTCGAGCGCCGCGGCGGCCGTGTCCTGCCTGTCCGGAAGTTCCAGCACATCCTGCTCCGGTAAGGAGATGCGCGGACGCCGCTTCTGCCTGCGCAGATGATCCAGCGCGCGGTGCCGGGCGATCGTCGCCGTCCAGCCCCGGAACCCCGCCCCGTCGCCACGGAAACGGCTCAGGTCACGGGCGATCTCCAGCCACGCGTCGGCGGCCACGTCCTCGGCTTCGTCGCCAACGAGCCCTCGGACGTAGCCGATCAGCCCCGGCTGCACCAGCCGGTACGCGGCCGCGAAGGCGTCCTCGTCACCCTGCTGCGCCCGCTCGACGGCAGCCCCGAGTTCCGCGTCGTACGCCCCCACAGTTCCCTCTCCGTACCGGCGCCCTTCGGCACATGCCCCTTCACTCTGCGTACGGAGACGGAGAAACGTCACCGTCCACAGGCGGCTCTTGGGTCGGCGGGTCTGCGCGCCCGCCCGTGCAGCATGAGGTAGAGGCGCTGCACCGACTCTTCCGGGCCGCCCAGCTCGAAGCGGTTGACGACCTTGCCGAGCGGATTCCACACGCGCCCATCGGGCATCCGGACACCCACCGGCTGCCCGAACAGCTCCCGCTGCTCCGGCTCGAAGTCCGCCCAATGCGCCCCGGCCCGCCGGACGATCACCTCTCCCGTGTACGCCCCGAGGCCCTGAAGCAGCCCGGCGACCTGCCCGATCTCCGGACGGCCGCGCCGTACCCCGTCCACCGTGAAGTCGACGAGGCGCAGGCTCGCGACGGAGTAGTCGAACGGCAGCCGGTTGCGCTCCGTCAGCCGGTCGACGACCCCGGCGACGTACGCGCGCATGTCGGCCGCACTGGGCAGAACTCCAAAGTCCGTATCCATGTATGCCCAAGCGACAGATGCGCGGAGATCATCACGGCGTGCGGAAGTGTCCGTTCTCACGGACGAGTTCGACCCAGACGTACAACCATCGGCACGGCTCAGGCGTCGTCGGCCATCACGCCCTTCAGGCGACGGGCTCCTTCGGCCGACGGATCAGCCAATGGCGATGCGCGGATGCGCGCCGGGCCGGAGCCAGCCCATGATCCGGTCCATCGTGGAGTCACCCGTACGCCGCGGAGAAGGGATGCCTCAGTACCAGAATGCTTTGATGACGGCATGACCGGTTGAAGCAGCGCGTCCGTAGAAGGCGCCCAGGCCCGCGTGGTAGCCGAGGTAGATGTCTTTGACCTCGGCTTCGTCCCAGCCGCGGTACGGCGCCGCGATCTCGGCGCCCGCGGCCGCCCACAGCGCGTCGAACGATGCGGTTGCCAGGAAGTCCGCGGCCTCCCGGACCTCCGCCGCAGTCAGTAGGACGAAGGGTGGTTGACCGTGGGAGGGGTGATAGACGGGGCGGCCCCCGTAGACCGGCAATTCGCACTTCCACGATCCGGAGCCGTCGTCCACGAGTGCCGTGGCTGCGCTGTGAAGCTCGGAGACAAGACCGAAGTCCTTTTCGATGGCGTGGGCGATGCCCGCGTCCCGCTCGGCCTCCCACCGGTCCGACCAAGCGGTCTCCATGAACTCCTCCAGCCAGGAGTAATCGTCCTGAATTTCGGATTCCCGAGTGGCACGTAGGTGCATGTGAAAGCTCACGGTCGCCGTACCTCCTGCGCGGCGAAGTTCGCCGGCATGCCCGGGATGCCGATGGTCCGCCGGTAGGTGGCGGACAAGAACTCCACCACCCCCACAGTGGCCGCGGGGGTCACCGCACGCCCGCGGGGAGCTCGATCTTCCCGTCGAAGATGCCCTGGTTCTCCTGCCGTACGTCCTGCTCGTACCTGATGTCCTGGCCACCGGCATACGGGACGAGGAAGCCGAACTCGAACCGGTGGCTCTTGATCCGGTACGTCCTGGCGTCCAGGACCAGCACCTCCTCCAGTCCGGAGAGCGTCAACTGAGCGTCGGTCACCGGGATTCCGGCGTCCCGGAGCTGCTCGGCGGTGGGGTCGAACTCCCGCCGCGCCTTCTTCACCCAGGCCCGGCCCGGTAGGGCGCTCAGCTTCTGCTTGCCGCTGCCGACACGCAGCTGGATCGTGCCGTCCGTCCTGGTCAGCGTCATGTCGTCACCGGCGGCCTGCGCGTACTCCCGGAACTCCTGGATGGCCGCGACGGGGTCCTCCACCTTGTTCTGCATCTCGGGGTCGGAGGTGGGCGCGTTCTTCCACGGCGCACTGCCCTCCTTGAGGTACGCAGTGCCGTCGACGACGTAGATCTCCTCGTTCTTCCTGGTTCCCTTGCTGCTGGTACTGACGCCCTGCGAGTGCAGCGCCTCCGGCTCCATGCCGCGCCGGACCGTGGCCCGGTAGGTCGCGGCGCTCTTCCGGCCCTGGAGCGTCAGCCCTTCCTGTCCCTTCACGGAAAACGTCCAGGCACCTTCCTCCGCCATCGCCTTGTCGGCGAGGTCGAGGAAGTCCTCCGGGGCTTCGGGTGCCGCTGGTGCCTCGGAGGACTGCGTCGCCGCAGGGCTCTCGGCCCCGGCCGGCTCCACGGGCCCGTCCTCCTCCGCCGCACCGCACGCGGCCGGCGAGAGTGCGAGCGGGAGAACCAGTGCAGCGCACCTGAAACGACTTCGCATGGAGCTCTTCCTCACGTCACGGCGGGGGGCGCGCGGACTGTACAGCAGCGATCAGCCTCCGATCACGCCGACGACCATTCCTCGCGAACCGTCATGAATGCCCTGCATCTCGCACCACACTGTCTTGCTGCCGGGGCCCTGTTCCACGCCCCACCGCAGGGTCAGGGCGTCGAGCAGGGCGAGGCCGCGGCCGGTCTCGTCCTCGTCGGCGGCCTTGCACGGAACGGGCAGCACCCGGGGGTCGGGGTCGGTGACCTCCAGTCGCGTACGGCCCTCCCCACAGAGCACACGGACGGTCACGGGAACGCCCTCCCCGAGATGGCGGACGACATTCGTGATCAGTTCGCTGGCGCACAGCTGGAGGTCGGCGCAGGGCCCGCCCATGTACGCACGCAGGGCCCGGCGGACCTCGGGCACGTCCTTCGGGGTGGCGAGCAGCTCCAGGCTGAGGGGTGGACGCATCACGCAACCCCCTTGCGCAGGGCTGCGACCAGGGCTCGTGCGGTGGGCAGGTTGCAGTTGCCCAGCGCGATGAGGGGCGGGGTGCCGTAGCGGGCGGCGAAGGTCGGCAGATCGATGCCGAGGGACGGCAGCGTGATGCCGTGGGCGGCGAGGGCGGCCCGCAGCTCCTCGGCGCAGTCCTGTACGTCAGGGTGGTCGTGCATGGGGGTCACACCTTCCAGTGCGCTCTGTGACGAACTCCTCACACTCTGACGCCGGTCCGCGTACCGTGAAAGAGGTTCGGTCTCCCGGCGCTGAACTGCACATATGCGATGTGGAGTTGGTACGGACGCGGGAATCGCCGGAACGCGAGCGGACACGCCGGGAAACGGGCGGTAACGGCACCAAGGACGGTGAACGATGGGGCAGCGCAAGGACATCGACGGGTCGGCAAGCGTCCCCACCTTCTACGGCAAGGAGTTGCGCTGGAAACGGGAGGAGGCCGGGCTCACCCTCCAGCAGCTGGTCGAGGGCAGCTTCTACGGCCCCAGCCACCTCAGCGAGATCGAACGCGGCGCACGCCGCATGCCGGCGGAACTGGCCGAGCACGTGGACAAGGCGCTGGGGACGGACGGCTTCTTCAAGCGCCGCTGCGAGGACGTGCGGAAGGCGAAGAGGCGAGGCCACGCCAGCTACTTCGAGCGCGTACTGGAGGCGGAGAAGCACGCGGAGACCATCGAGGAGTGGTGTCCGACGCTGATTCCGGGCCTGTTACAGACGGATACGTACGCGCGGGCGGTCGTGCGGTCGGCGCACCCGCTGGCGCCCGACGACGAGGTGGAGGAGAAGGTCAGCGCGCGGATGACCCGCGCCCGGCTCTTCGAGGACGACCACAAGACCCCGGAGTATTGGGCGATCCTTCCCGAGTCGCTGCTGCGCCAGCCGATCCTTCCGCCGGAGCAGACGGCCGAACAGTTGGAGCGGATCGCCGCCCTGGCGAGGCGCCGCCGGATCGTTCCACAGATCCTTCCGTGGAACCGCGGACCGCATCCCCTCATGCTCGGCACGGCCATGATCATGACCTTCCCGGATGCCCCTCCCCTGGTCTACACGGAGGCGCAGTACAGCGGTGACACCATCGACGATCCGGCCCTCGTGAAGCAGTACCGCAAGGCATACGATCGGCTCAGGGCCGCCGCATTGCCGCCGGAGGCGTCCCTCGCCCTGATCGAGCAAGCGGCTGAGGATGACCGAAATGGCAAGCAACGGGATTGACTTGAGCACCGCTGTCTGGCGCAAGAGCAGCCACAGCAACGGCGACGGCGGGAACTGTGTCGAGGTCGCCGAGGCGTTCCCCGGGGCCGCACACTGGCGCAAGAGCAGCTACAGCAACGGCAGCGGCGGAGACTGCGTCGAGGTCTGCGACGCCCACACCGGCATCGTCCCCGTCCGCGACTCCAAGCTCCCCCACAGCGCGGTCCTCACGGTCACGGCCCCCGCCTGGACCTCCTTCGTCACGTCCCTCAAGGTCGGCCCGACCCCTCAGGCTTCGTAGCCTTCTCCGAACCTCGATACCCGGCGGTTCAGAACGTCCGGTAATAGGGCGTCTCGATCGTCGCCGCGACACTGAATGCGGAGAACTCGGCTTCCGTGAGGACACGGTAGACAAACTCCGAGGCGGTCATGTCGAAACACTGGAAAGGCTCCAGCGGATCCACTCGCGCCACCACGGGCCATATAGCCGGCTCCTGTGAGGTGTCGGCCAGCCAGTAGTACTCCTCCTCGATGAAGGAGTATCCCCACTGCACAAGGCCTTTGCCCTTGCTCTCGTCATTCGCCCCGAGGATCCCGAACGGTTCGAAGATCCGCCGGTTGTCGGGGTTGCCTCGCACGGATCTGAGCAAGGTTTCGTAATGGGCGAGCACCGACTCCGTGTCCCCTTGTGCTTCCAGCACCAGAACATGGTCACTGAAGGCGCCCCACTCCGCGAAGCGCCGGCGCAGTTCCTTGAAATCAGCCGGCAGAGGGGTGCCCAGGACCCTTTCGGTTTCGGACCAGCCGAATTCGCCGGGGTCGGCGCTCCAACCAGTCACCGTCACCAGGCGATCAACCCACTCCATGTGCACCCGTCCACACTCACGCCACTCAATCCATCGGGTAGAAATCCGGCTCCGGGAACAGCCTTGCGATCGAGAACGGCTCGAACTCCGGATCTGTCAATACGCGACAGATGAACTCGGAAGTGGACATGCGCACCTCTTGCAAGGGATAGGGGTTGCCCCGCGTGACGATGGGCCAACTCGCCGGATCTTCCCCTGAGGACGCCAGCCAGAAGTAGCTGCACTCCATCTCACCAGGGGGCGCGCCGGGCACGGGTCGGCTCCCGCGGCCGCAGCCGTCCGCGGCGGCCTCGCGCCGCGCGCGTCAGCGCTTGACACGTGCTCGGCGCGAGACGACCGCGCGCAGCACCCGCTGCCCCTCGGTCGACACATCCAGCGCCTGGCGCAGCCCGACGCCGCCCTCCGCGTCCGCCAGGATCTCCAGGATCTGGACCTGACGGCGCAGTTCACCGGCGACCAGCGGACCCGCGCCGTCGGGCTCGCCCTCACGGCAGCGCTTCAGCACGTCGACCACATCGGCCGCCTCCGGTACCTCGCTGCCGGGACCCGCGTCGAAGCGGTGGTGGAGTTCGAGGGCCGCGACGGAGCAGTCGTCCGCCCACTCCCGCAGTGGATCCACCTCCCACTCGGAGGGCGCGGCGCCGAGCATCTGCCGTACGAGAGCGGCGGCTTCGTCGTCGACGGCCGCACCCTCCATGGTCTCCCTGGCCTCCGCGAGGCGTTCGGACCAGTCCTCCTCGCCTTCCACCAGCCCGGCCCAGAGCGGACGCAGCGCGTCGGCCTCGGACGCGAGCAGCGGCAGACAGCGGTCCAGGCAGGCGAGCCCGCTCGCGGCCAGGCCTCGCTCATCGGCCTGTGCCATCAGTTCCCTCAGGCTCTTGGACGCCATGGACGCCTCCCGTCGCGGACGCAGTACTTCCTCTTACTGCGCCCCGTGGCTCAAATGCGTCACTCCGACAGACCGGGAATTCCCAGTCCATCGAGGAATCGGAAGAAGAGTTCCTCGGCGAAAGGCTCGGGCCGCTTGGCGCAAAGTACCCCCTTGAGCGGTCCCGCCGCCATGGTCGTGCCGGCTTCCGCCGACCACTCCGCCGCCCGCCGCACCGCGTCGTCGGCGGTCAGGAAGAGATCGTCGAGCACCATCCCGCTCGCTTCGAGATACCCGGCCATCGCCTCCCGGGCCAGGCACGCGTACCAGGATCCGCTGTCCGGCGCCGCCGCCTCCACGACCACGCAGTCGCTGTCCATGACGAAGCCGAAGAGCACCGGTGAGCCCATCGACCGGGCGAGCGCGCCCATATCGCCGATATCGGGCTCCTTCGGGTGCTGCCAGATCTGCCAGCCGTCCGCCCGGCGCTGATACAGCGCCAGATTTGCCCGTACCCCGGCCAGCGCACCCTGCTCCGCGAGTGGCCGCCCGCTCCTGCCCACGACGTAGTAACCCGAGAATCCCATGCCCCGCTCCCCCCATGCCTGAGACACCAGCCTGACCCGGAGGATCAGTCACACGTCCCTCGCACACATATACGCCACAACTCTGTTACATTCTGCCCACCTGGAACTCGGCCTGCACGGCGCCCAGTTGGGACCGCCGCGGCCGTGAAGTCGGGTGTGAGCCCGCGCGCCCCCGGGCGGGCTCACACCGCGACCTCCCGAGGGCCCCGCACGGCCTTGACGCTCTGCATGCGCGTCAGCCTGCGGACGACGAGGATCGCCAGCAGCGCGGCCACGATGTCGACGAGGTCGGTGCCGATGAACGCGTTCGCGGCCGTCCTGAGCGCCTCCGCCGTCTTGGCACCGTCGTACTGCCTGTCCGCGACACGGTCGATCAGCATCGAGATGATCCACGCCGTCCACCAGGCGTTGAGGACGGCCTGCGACTCCCCTTTCGACCTTCCGTACGGGTCCTGGCGGCTCGCCCTCCAGATGTCACCGGCGACCCCGCGCGGGATCCACAGATTGCCGATCGGGATGAACCAGCCGCCGATCGCCCAGCCGGGGCCACGGCTCTGCAGATCCGGCGCGAACACGCCGGCGTTGATCCGTACCCGGTGGAACCAGATGACGAAGACCACGGCCGCCGCCAGGAGTCCGACGGCCTGAAGCACGCCCGCCGCAGCGATCAGCGCGTCCGCCCGCTCCAGGTCCTCGTCCGCGAAGACCGCGAACCTGTCTCCCGGCAGCGGACCCACCACTCCGCGGAGATTGACCGATGCGAAGACGGAGAAGAGGTCGGCCACGATGACGCACGAGAGCAGCGCCACAACGGCGTACGAGAGTCCGACCGGCGAGCGCAGTGCGGATGTGGGCCCGGAGTAGCCCATCGAGGAGCGAGCGGGCGGCGGAGTGCTGTTGGCCGCGGCTACCGAGCAGCCGTCGCAGAGGCCCTCCCCCGTCGTGGCCGCATTCGTTCGGCAGTTCGAGCAGAGCATGGCTGGGCGGACCCCCACGGGTGAGATGACGCCCCTCCCCAGAGGCGTCACAGAATCGCGGCCGCACAACGTGCGGCCGCCAGCGGAAGATATGTCTCCCCGGCGGCCGCCGTCCAGCATGAATCAGTTCAGCCCAGCTTTCCGGCCAACTGCTCAAAGGCTTGCCAGCTGCGCACCGGCGTGCGCGGGTCCCACAGCTTCTGGGACGTCGCCCGCAGCGGCATGGCGATGCCGCGTGCGACCTGGTCCTGGGTCTGCGCATTGGAGAGGTCGCACCAGATGGCGAAGCGGCCGCCCAGGATCTGGTCCGAGTACCTCCGGGGCACCGGCTGGGTGCCCCGGATCACGAACGGGGTCCACTCCTCGTAGATCCGACGGCCTGTGGGGTAGCGGAACTCGTTCGGCTCGCCCAGCACGTAGTACATGTACTCGTCGTTGAGATTGATCAGCCGACGCCCCTCGCGGAGATACTCCTCCGGCGGCCTCGCCCCGATCTCCTTGCCCGTCCAGTACTCGACCTCGAGGTCCTTGTCCGCGGCGACCACACCGCCCCGGAAGAAACCGTCGTTCCAGGCCTTGAGCTTGCGGCCCAGCGGGCGCAGCACCGCCGCCCGGTCGTTCACCCACGCGGTCGCGAGGTCCTGGACCCGCGCGTTCGGCCCGTACTTCTGGCGGGCGAGGGCCGCGAGCTGCGGGAAGGACGCTTCCGGGTTCTTCCTGACCAGCGCCTGGTACTCGTCCCCGCCGAGGTGCCAGTACGCGCCGGGGAACAGATCCGCGTACTCCTTGAGCAGCTCGTCCACCAGCTTCGCCGACGCGGGCTGCCCGACGTCGATCGCCCCGGGCACGGTCCGGCCGGCCGCGTCCCGCAACTGGAGCTGGGGATGCGCGGCCAGCACCGCACCGAGGTGGCCCGGGGAGTCGATCTCCGGGATGACCGTGATGTGCAGCCGCGCGGCCAGGTCCACGATCCGCCGGACCTCGTCCTTGGTCAGGTGCTCGCGCGAGACGATCTCGGGATGCGTGTCGGAGGCGATACGGAAGCCCTGGTCGTCCGAGAAGTGCAGGCCCAGCTGGTTCATCTTGAGGTCGGCCATCTCGCGCAGCCGGTCCTCGATCCAGCCCGCCGTGAAGTGCTTGCGCGCGATGTCGACCATCAGCCCGCGCTGCGGCCGGTCCGGCTGGTCCCGTACGACGCCTTCCGGCATCGCGCCCCCGGACCGCACCGCCTGCTTCAGCGTCCGGGTCCCGTAGAAGACCCCGGCCTGATCAGGACCGGAGATCCTGACCCGGCCGCCGCGGGTGAGGACGGTGTACGACTCGGGCTTGCCCTTCGCCGCCGTCGCGAGCGCCAGCTCGACGTCGCCGGCCCGGGCGGGGACCGCGCCCCGGTAGCCGAGCTTCAGCTCCTTCGCGATCAGCTGCCCCTCGTCGGCGAGGGCCTCGCTGCCCTTGGCGATGACGACCCCGCCGGTCCCGGGCCGCCAGCCGGGACCGCGGGCCGGCACGTGGGTGCGTACGGAGGGAATGGTGTCGGGAGCCTTGGAAAGGGGGTAGGTCCTGGAGGGCGAGGGCGCCGCGGCCACGGGTGTCTTCCCTGCGCCGCGCACACCGCCACCCGTCCCGCCGGGTTCACCGCTGGAGCAGCCGGTCAGCGTCATCGAGAAGGCCGCGGCTGCGGCAACGATCGCGCCGGTGACCCGCGCGCGCTCAGAGTGCCGTGTCACTCGGATACCTCCCATTTATGGCGAAACTACGGCGAAGCACCCCCCTTCCAGGTCTATCACGCGACGCGGAACTCTCCCGTCCGGGTGAAAATCACGTATCCGTAGGACAGCTCCCGCGCGGCGTGGATAGCGTTATGAACCATCCATCACTTGTCTCCCAGCCGTCCCGCTGTCCCGTTCGAGGAGCCCACGCTGTCCAGCGAATCCCACGCCGGCCTCCCGAAGCGACCGCCGACACTCCACCACACCCAGCGGGCCCTCACCCCTTCGGCCATACCCTCCCCGCGGCACGGCGCGCCCGGCCTCGCGCATTTCAACGCCGCCCCCGCCGACCTGGCCGAAGCCGTACTGCTCGGCTGCTGCAGCAGCCGCCGCTGGGCCCAGCGGCTGGTCGCCCACCGCCCCTATCCCGACCTCGACGCGCTGCTCGCCGCCTCCGACGAGGCCGGCTACGACCTCTCCCCCGCCGACCTCTCCGAGGCACTCGCCGACGAGTCATCCGCGGGTCTGCACCCCGGTGCGCCGCAGGCCGCGCAGACCGCGCTCTCCGCCGCCCACGCCGCGTACGAGAGCCGCTTCGGCCACGCCTTCGTGATCAGCCTGCACGGCTATCGCCCCGAGGAATACCTCGACCAGGTACTCGCGGGTATCCGCACCCGCCTCGCGCACGAGCCGGACGAGGAGCGGGCCGTTTCCGCCGAGGAACTGCGCGGCCTCACCCGCTCCCGACTGGCGCATGTAGTGGCCAACCATCCGGAATCAGACGTCGCGGGGGCTTCCCGATAGCCCGTCCGAGGCTGTTTGATTGCCTGTTTGATCACACCTGAGGACCCCGGGCGAACGAACCGACAACTCGTCGCTACGATGGCCAGGGCCGGTGGACCGTACCCGGCCGGGCCAGACCGACCCCCCAAGCCGGCAGGCCCCAATCCCCGCTCCCGGAGGGTTCTGCCGTGCCGGCTGGAACGCTGTACCGCGGCCGGGAAGGAATGTGGTCCTGGGTGGCTCATCGAGTCACCGGCGTCCTCATCTTCTTCTTCCTGTTCGTACACGTGCTGGACACCGCTCTCGTCCGCGTCTCTCCTGAGGCGTATGACAGTGTCGTTGCCACGTACAAGACGCCGATCGTCGCGCTGCTCGAATACGGCCTGGTGGCCGCCATTCTCTTCCATGCGCTCAACGGCCTGCGTGTCATCGCTGTGGACTTCTGGTCCAAGGGCCCGCGCTACCAGAAGCAGATGTTCTGGACCGTCATGGCCATCTGGTTCGTGCTGATGGTGGGCGCCCTTTACCCGGTGCTCGCCCACGCCGTACGTGAACTGTTCGGGAGCTGACGCCAGATATGTCTGCTGACACTTCTTCCGTGATCGGTCCCGTCGAGGGCGTGGAGCCTGCGCGCCGATTCGATGCCGACAATCCGGCCCCGTACATCGAGGCGCCTCGCCGGCGTACCGAGAAGACCCCGAAGTCGACCCGCGGCAACTTCGAGATGGCCGCATGGCTCTTCATGCGCCTGTCCGGTGTCGTCCTCGTCGTCCTGGTCATCGGCCACCTGCTGATCCAGCTCGTGCTCGACGGCGGCGTCTCCAAGATCGGCTTCGCCTTCGTGGCCGGCCGCTGGGCGTCCCCGTTCTGGCAGACCTGGGACCTGCTGATGCTGTGGCTCGCCATGCTGCACGGCGCCAATGGCCTCCGTACCGTCATCAACGACTACGCGGAGCGCGCCAACACGCGCCTGTGGCTCAAGGGCCTGCTGTACACCGCCACGGTGTTCACCATCCTTCTGGGCACGCTGGTGATCTTCACCTTCGACCCGAACATCCGCTAAAGCCGGGGCTGACGAGACCAATGAAGATCCATAAGTACGACACCGTCATCGTCGGCGCGGGCGGCGCCGGCATGCGCGCGGCCATCGAGTCGACCAAGCGCAGCCGTACCGCCGTACTGACGAAGCTGTACCCGACCCGCTCCCACACGGGCGCCGCGCAGGGTGGCATGGCCGCCGCGCTCGCCAACGTGGAGGAGGACAACTGGGAGTGGCACACCTTCGACACGGTCAAGGGCGGTGACTACCTGGTCGACCAGGACGCCGCCGAGATCCTGGCGAAGGAGGCCATCGACGCCGTCCTCGACCTGGAGAAGATGGGCCTGCCGTTCAACCGGACGCCGGACGGCACCATCGACCAGCGCCGCTTCGGCGGGCACTCGCGCAACCACGGCGAGGCGCCGGTCCGCCGGTCCTGCTACGCCGCGGACCGCACCGGCCACATGATCCTCCAGACGCTGTACCAGAACTGCGTCAAGGAGGGCGTGGAGTTCTTCAACGAGTTCTACGTCCTGGACCAGCTGATCACCGAGGTCGACGGCGTCAAGAGGTCGGCGGGTGTGGTCGCGTACGAGCTGGCCACCGGCGAGATCCACATCTTCCAGGCGAAGGCCGTCATCTACGCCTCGGGCGGCACCGGCAAGTTCTTCAAGGTGACCTCCAACGCGCACACCCTGACCGGTGACGGGCAGGCGGCCTGCTACCGGCGCGGACTGCCGCTGGAGGACATGGAGTTCTTCCAGTTCCACCCGACGGGCATCTGGCGCATGGGCATCCTGCTGACGGAGGGCGCCCGTGGTGAGGGCGGCATCCTCCGCAACAAGGACGGCGAGCGCTTCATGGAGAAGTACGCGCCCGTCATGAAGGACCTCGCCTCGCGTGACGTCGTCTCGCGCTCCATCTACACGGAGATCCGCGAGGGCCGCGGCTGCGGCCCCGAGGGTGACCACGTCTTCCTGGACCTGACTCACCTGCCGCCGGAGCAGCTGGACGCCAAGCTCCCGGACATCACCGAGTTCGCGCGTACGTACCTCGGCATCGAGCCCTACACGGACCCGATCCCGATCCAGCCGACCGCGCACTACGCCATGGGCGGCATCCCGACGAACGTCCAGGGTGAGGTCCTGCGGGACAACACCACCGTCGTTCCGGGTCTGTACGCCGCCGGTGAGGTCGCCTGCGTCTCGGTGCACGGGGCCAACCGCCTGGGCACCAACTCGCTGCTGGACATCAACGTCTTCGGCAAGCGGGCCGGCATCGCCGCGGCCGAGTACTCGGCGAAGGCCGACTACGTCGACCTGCCCGAGGACCCGGCGTCGTTGGTCGTGGCCCAGGTCGAGCGGCTGCGCTCCTCCACCGGCACCGAGCGGGTCGCCGAGATCCGCAAGGAGCTGCAGGAGACCATGGACGCGAACGTCATGGTCTTCCGTACCGAGCAGACGATCAAGACCGCGGTCGAGAAGATCGGCGAGCTTCGCGAGCGCTACCTGAACGTCTCCGTCCAGGACAAGGGCAAGCGGTTCAACACCGACCTGCTGGAGGCCATCGAGCTGGGGAATCTGCTCGACCTGGCCGAGGTCATGGCCGTCTCCGCACTCGCCCGCAAGGAGTCCCGCGGCGGTCACTACCGCGAGGACTACCCCAACCGCGACGACGTCAACTTCATGCGCCACACCATGGCGTACCGCGAGGTGGGCGACGACGGCACCGAGTCGATCCGGCTCGACTACAAGCCGGTCGTCCAGACCCGCTACCAGCCGATGGAGCGTAAGTACTGATGGCTACTCCCGTCATGGACAAGGTGGAGGCGGAGAGCGCCGCCTCGCCCTACATCACGGTCACCTTCCGGATCCGCCGCTTCAACCCCGAGGTCTCCGACGAGGCCCAGTGGCAGGATTTCCAGATCGAGATCGACCCCAAGGAGCGTGTACTCGACGCCCTCCACAAGATCAAGTGGGACGTCGACGGCACACTCACCTTCCGGCGCTCCTGCGCGCACGGCATCTGCGGCTCCGACGCGATGCGGATCAACGGCAAGAACAGGCTCGCCTGCAAGACGCTGATCAAGGACATCAACCCGGAGAAGCCGATCACGGTCGAGGCCATAAAGGGCCTGACGGTCCTCAAGGACCTGGTCGTGGACATGGAGCCGTTCTTCCAGGCATTCCGCGATGTGATGCCGTTCCTCATCACCAAGGGCAACGAGCCGACGCGTGAGCGTCTGCAGAGCCCCGAGGACCGCGAGCGCTTCGACGACACCACCAAGTGCATCCTGTGCGCCGCGTGCACGTCCTCGTGCCCGGTGTTCTGGAACGACGGCCAGTACTTCGGGCCGGCGGCGATCGTGAACGCGCACCGCTTCATCTTCGACTCGCGTGACGAGGCCGGCGAGCAGCGGCTGGAGATCCTCAACGACAAGGACGGTGTGTGGCGTTGCCGCACGACGTTCAACTGCACGGACGCCTGCCCGCGCGGTATCGAGGTCACCAAGGCGATCCAGGAAGTGAAGCGCGCGCTGATCACGCGTCGTTTCTGAGCGTCTGAACCTCCCGGCAGCGGTAGTTGCCGAAGCGGTACCAAGGGTCCCGCCTCCCGGTCCTGGGCGGCGGGACCCTTCGCCGTACGGCTTCGCTTCACCAACGCGCGCGATACCTGGCAGGATCGTGCTGTCTGACATGTGCAGCAGGAAGCGGGGACGAGATCATGAGCGAGCCGAATCCGTACGCGGACGGGGAGCCCGAGTACAAGTGGGGACCGACACAGCCTCCGGGGACGCCGGCGTACGGCTACCCGAACCAGGCGCCGGGGTACGGATATCCCGGCGCGACCACCCCCGACTACAGCCAGACGCAGCCGGCTCTCCCCATCCCCGCTGCCGGGCCGCCCGCTCCCATGGGCGGCGCCCCGCTGGTGTCGATCGGCGACATCACTGTCATGGGCGACTCGATAGTGACGCCCGCCGGCACCCTCCCGCTGAGGGGCGCGGTCTGGAACGCGACGGACATGTCGCGTACCGAGGAGAAGATCCCGGCGCACGCCATCGTGCTGGCGGTCGTGTTCTTCATCTTCTGTCTGCTGGGTCTGCTCTTCCTGTTGATGAAGGAGAAGACGACCACGGGCTTCATCCAGGTCACGGTGACGAGCGGCGGCAGGCACCACTCGACGATGATCCCGGCCCGCGGGCCCGAGTCCTTCCAGATGGTCATGGGCCAGATCAACTACGCGCGCTCGCTGAGCAGTATGTGACGGCGCCCTCTAGAGCTGGCTGTTGATCGTCGCGTCGGTGATCTCCGTGTCCCTGGCGAGCATCATCGCCTTGCTGAGGATCACGGCGAGCATCCGGTCACCCTCGAAGGGCAGGTATCCGGCGTTCACCGCGCCGCTGCCCGCCGACGGGACGATGCACAGATAGCGCTCGTGCGGATCGATCAGGACGTTGCCCGAGCCGAGATGGATCCGGTAGGCGTGCCGATCGCCGCGGACCCGCAGGAAGCGGCCGTCGACCGTGCAGCGGTCGGCGATCGCAAGCCGTGGGACGAGCCGGGTGAGCAACTCGCGGCGGGTCGCGGCTGTTTGGGACAGCTCGCCGAAGCCGTACGAGGTCCAGTAATCCCGGAAGCGGCCGCCGGGTCCGCCGTCCCGCCAGGTGGGATCGTTGCCGACGGAGGCCACGCCCACGAACAGGTCGACGTCGCGCAGGACTTCGGAGAGCACCGGCTCGGGTATGCCGGTCAACGGCAGCGGGTCGACGGGTGTCGCGTCCTGCCATCGGCCGGCCTGTCGGTAGGCGCCGCCGCCCGCGTGTGCCCGGTTGGCGGGGGCGTCGATCGGGTAGAAACGGACCTGGTCGGTGACGATGCGGGTGTAGGCGCCGGAGTCGGTGAGGTCGTCGTCGTCCCCGCCGCCGGCGCCCTCCACCCAGTACTCGGCACGCAGCCCCCACTGCGGCAACTCCCTTACCGCGGGCGGGTAGGAGTCATCGACGCTGAGCCGGAGCCGGGCGGTCCAGCCACGGACCGCGGCCAGGGAGTTGAACTGGTGCTGGCGCAGGATGTGCCCGGCGAAACGGTTGGAGTAGGTCCCGGTGGTCCGCTCCGCGTCGGTGAGCGGATACACCTCGCGGTGGGCCTGTCTGAACGGCTGGGTGACGCGCTCGGCCTCCAGCCGCTCCCGCCAGGCGGTGACTTCGTCCGCCGGGCGGGAGACCGGATGCCAGAGCTCGACGACGGCGGTGCCGGTGGCGCGCACAGGGGCGCCGTCCAGCGTGTGCAGTTCAGTGCCGTGGAAGTACGCGGGAGTGCCGCCGATCATCCAGATCAGCCGGCGGGCGAGCGTGCCGACCAGCGGGTGGTCGAGGCAGCGCCGGCGCCAGTCCTGGTACGCCCAGGTGCGACGGGCCAGGAACTGCCGGTCCAGCCGCTCGGCCTGCGCGGTGAGCATCTTGTCGATGTCCTTCACAGCGGCCTTGAGCTCCTTGAGCTCGTCCGGGAAGCCGCGCTTCACGGCCGCCGGCACGCTCTTGACGGCTTTGTCGGCCGCATTGCGCCAGGACAGCACGGCCCTGCTGCCGTGCACTTCCAACAGGGCGGTGTATTCGCCCAGTTCGTACTCGCCGTGGCCGACGCCGGTCAGCCCGTACGCCGGTACGGCGAGCTCCTCGATCTCCTCCCGGCCCAGCCCGAGCGCCTGTGCCCGGGCGTCGAGAGCGGCGCTCAGCTGATTGAGGGTGCCCTTGTAGGTGACCCGGGTGGACAGTCGCGCGAGTTCGGCGAGGGCCGCGTCGCCGTCCGTACGGGAGAGCCCGGTCACGCCCGCGTTGGCGACCTTCGGGTTGCGGGGACCGACGTGAGGGACCTTGCGCAGAGACGTCTCGACGAGGGCTCCGAGAACGCGTGCGGTGTCCTGCCCGGCCGGCAGCAGGGCGGTCAGCCAGGCGACTCCGCGCAGGGCATCGGCGTTGAACGGGTCGTACAGGCTGTTGTGATCGGCCCGGCGCCCGTTCGCGTACAGCTGGATCGTCCGTGGCCGGCCCACGAGCCGGAGCCAGTTCAGCACCGCCACCCGCACGGCCCCGGTGCCGATCTCTTCGATCAGCGCGCGGCCGGCCTGCTCCCATTTGCCGGTGGGCTTGGCGGAGGTGGCGGTCCGCAGATGCGCCAGCAGCCGTCGCCCCGCGTCGCCGAACCGGGCCGCGTCCGCCAGGGCCCGGTCCGCCCACGCCTCGCCAGGGTTGAGGACGGGGTCCTCGACCCGGTCCAGTGCGAGGGAGAGTCCGGGAGCGACGCCGTAACTGTCCAGCAGGGAACGGCGCAGCAGGGCGACGAACGCGCCGGGCAGCTCACGTCCCGCGTCCAGTTCGCCCTCCGCCAGCGTGATCAGTTCGTGGTAGGCGTGGAAGGTGTGGGCGGTGCTCAGCTCTTCCATGCGCGTAAGCCGATCGGCGCGGACGAAGTCCTGCGGGAGCCCGCGCCCGACGATCCCGACAAGGGTCAGTGCGTGCGTACGGAGGGGGTCTCCCCAGGGGTAGGCCCGGGAGCGCTTCACCAGCCCGTCGGCGAGCCGCATCCGCTCGTCCTCGGGCAGCTTGCGGACAGCGTCGAGCACCGGCACCCCGTCGCCGTCCCAGTGGTTGTCGTTGCCGGTCTCGATATGCAGCAACTCATCGGCGAGGAGGCCCATATTGCCTTCGGCGGCCAGCTGCCGGACCGTCTCGACCCGCTCCGGGTGGCGCGTCCCCATCAGCCACCCACCAGCGGAACGAGCTTCAGGAAGGTGACCTCCGTGGCGCTGCCGATCTCGAGCTGCTGGTCCAGCTCCTCGATCTGCCGGTCCCCGACCAGCACCAGGAAGCCGTTGCGCCCGAACGCCTCGACGGCACGCTCGTACGCAGGCCCGGCGTCCTGGCCGTCCACGACCTCTTCAAGCACCCTGCGCCGTATCAACTCGCGCAGCGCGAGGCGTTCCTCCGCGACTTCCAGTCCCAGAGCGTCGCGGCGTTCCCCCGATGTCGTCTCGTCGACGAAGGTCACCATTCCCATGCCGAGAACAGTAGAAGCCGCCACTGACAATCAGTCCTGACCGGGGGAGACCGGCCGCTCGAAGAAGGTCTCCAGCGAGACGGTGGCCTGCGTACCGCTGACGCCCTCGATGGCGTACAACCGCCGCAGCACGTCCTGGAGCTGCTCGGTGGTGGCGGTGCGCACCTTCACCAGTACGGACGCGCTGCCCGCGATGATGTGCGCCTCCTGGATCTCGGAGATCGCCGCGAACGCGGCGCCCGACTCCCCCATCCAGGCGGACGATTCGACCATCACGAAGGCGAGTACGCCCCGCCCCAGCGCCGCCGGGTCCACCTCCACCGTCGTACGGCGGATGACACCGCGCTCGCGCAGTTTCCGCACCCGCTCGTGCGCGGCGCCGGCCGAGAGACCCACGGCCTTGCCCAGCGCGGAGTAGGCCTGGGTGGCGTCCTGCTGAAGCAGAGCCACGAGCTCACGATCGATGTCATCCACGCTTGCGACCATACCTCATACTGCGATACGGATACTCCACAGTATATTGTTCAGTGATAGACCTGGAGGGCCAGATCATGTCCAGCAGTACCAGCGCCTCGATATACGAGATCCTGGACGATCGCTTCCGTACCGGACGGTGCGCCAACGGCGACGAGCGGCTGGAGACGCTCCACGACGACTGCCGCTGGGCCGAGGGCCCGCTCTATCTGCCCGCCTGGCGGCAGCTGATCTGGAGCGACATCCCCAACGACCGCATGCTGCGCTGGGACGAGGCGACGGGCGCGATCAGCCTCTTCCGCTCTCCGGCCGGCCACAGCAATGGCAACACGCTCGACCGCGAGGGCCGGTTGATCAGCTGCGAGCAGGGCAACCGGCGCGTGACCCGCACCGAACCGGACGGCACGCTCACCGTCCTCGCCGACCGCTTCGAGGGCAAGCGCCTCAACAGCCCCAACGACGCGGCCGTACGGTCCGACGGCTCGGTCTGGTTCTCCGACCCGGACTTCGGCATCACCAGCGACTACGAGGGCTTCCGCGCCGAGAGCGAGATCGGCGCCTGCAACGTCTATCGCGTCGATCCGGCGATGGGCGAGGTCCGCCTGGTCGCCGACGGCTTCGGCGGCCCCAACGGCCTGGTCTTCTCGCTCGACGAGCGGCAGTTGTACGTCTCCGACACGCGCGCCGGCCAGATCCGCGTCTTCGACGTGCGCGAGAACGGCACCCTCTCGGACGGCAAGGTCTTCGCCGAAGCGGCGGACGGCATCAGCCGTTTCGACAACATCCGCTTCGACGACGAAGGCCGGCTGTGGGCGGCCGCCATGGCCGGCGGAGTGCACTGCTACGACCCGGACGGCACCCTGATCGGCCGGATCGTCGTCCCCGAGGCGGTCTCCAACATCACCTTCGGCGGTCCCAAGAACAACCGGCTGTTCATCACGGCGACGACGAGTCTGTACTCGCTGGTGATGTCGGTGACGGGTGCTCGGCGATACCAGCATGAAGCGGCGCAGCACGTCGCACGGTGAGCCTCTTCATCCGGACGACCGCGCCCTCGACGCCGGGATCGAGGTCGGGATCTACGCGGGATCGAGGCCGGGATCGAGGCCGGGCAGGACGGGCTTCCATCGCTCCACATGCCCGTCGGTCCGCTCGTGATGCTCCATACGGTCGTGGTGGGCGCGGCGTGCCTAGGCCCAGCGGTGGTTCCGGGAGTGCGCCGGTTGGGGGCCGCCGGGGCCGTTGTCAGTGGTGCGCCGTACCGTCGACAGGAGTTGAGCTCGGGGAGGGGACCCGCACGATGACGGCGATGGCGGACGGCCTGGAGACCCGGCTGTACGAGGCGGGGTGGCAGGAGCGCACGGGCGAGGGGCGGCCGGTGCGGGAGCTCCTGGAGTCGCTGGACGAGCCCGAGCAGCGGCAGGCCGCGCTCTGGTTCCACCAGAACGTCATCGACGGCGGTGCGGACGAGGTCAATCGGGATGCGCTGGGCTGGATGGC
This sequence comes from Streptomyces sp. NPDC002926, assembly GCF_053591755.1. Lineage (NCBI taxonomy): Bacteria > Bacillati > Actinomycetota > Actinomycetes > Kitasatosporales > Streptomycetaceae > Streptomyces > Streptomyces sp. NPDC002926. The sequence goes on along the minus strand of NZ_JBSFUK010000005.1, from coordinate 347,262 downwards.
GTCGCGGCAGCTCGACTGGACCGCACAGCAGGCCGACGAGCTGCTCGGGCGGCTGGCCGGCAAGGACGCCCAGGTCGATCTGCCCACCCTGTTGGGGGAGTTCGTGCCGCTGGTGGGGCCCGCGCTGGCGGCGGCCCGCGCGGCGGGGGCGTACGACCGGGGGCTGGTGCGGTCGCTGCGCCGATGGATGCCGCTCGCGGGGGTCCGGTCCGAGACGATGCGGGAGCAGCTCGACGAGCTGGCTGGGACGGAGCCCGACGCCACCGGGCTGTCGGACGAGCTGCTCGACGCCTTCGACGATTACGGACCTGCGATGCGGGCGGCCCACGGCGCGCTGCTCGCCGCTCCCGGCGTCAACGAACTCCTGTGGCACTGCATGGGCCAGGACAAGCTGCGCGCCACCAAGCGGTGGCGCAAGGAGGCGGCGGTGCTGCTGGACCGCGCGGAGGGCGGTCCCGGCGTGGCGCGGGCGCTGCTGGAGGGGATGGCGGGGCAGCGGGAGCATTCGGTGGCGGCGCCCGCCTGGGTCGGCCCGTACACCGTGCGGGGGATAGCGGCGGAGGGCAACACCCGACTGGTGCGCGGGCTGTTGTGGGCGGCCGCGGACGTCGAGGCGGACTGGGTGGTGCCGGCCGTCGGCGCGGTCGCGCTCAACGCAGGCACGGGGACGGGCGGTTCCGGCGGCGACTGCCGCAGCGGCAGGATGGCCACGACCGCGGTCGCAGTACTCTCGGCCCTCGGCGGCACACAGGGCGAGCAGGCCGTCGACTGGCTCGGCCGGCTCCAGCGCAAGATCCGCAACCGCACGGTGCTCAAAGGCATCACCGCCGCCCTGCAGGCTGTCGCCGAGCGCGGCGGGATCACGCCTTCGATGCTCAGGGAGCGGGCCGTGCCGTCCGTCGGCCTCGACGCCCGCGGCATCCGCGAGGAGCCTCTCGGCGACTACACCGCGGTGCTGTCGATCACCGCTTTCGCGACGGCCACGCTCTCCTTCCGGGGGCCGCAGGGCCGGGTGCTCAAGTCCGCGCCGAAGGCGGTCCGGGAGGAATTCGGCGAACAACTGACGCACGTCCGCGCCGCGCTGAAGCAGCTGCGCACCCTCCTGCCGGTCGAGCGCGCGCGGCTCGAGGAGCATCTGATGGCGGGCACCCAGTGGGCGTCCGGCGACTGGAAGCGGTACTACACCGACCATCCGGTGACCGGCGCGATGGCCCGCGGCCTGCTCTGGGAGACGAGCGCGGACGGCGGCGAGCCGTGGATCGCCGGACTGCCGGAGCGTACGGCGGACGGCTGGGCGCTGGTCGGGGCGGACGGCACGGCGGCCCCGGTGACGGACGGCGCTGTGCTGCGGCTCTGGCATCCCGTGCGCGCCGACGCCGGCGAGGTACGCATCTGGCGCGAGGAGCTCGCCGAGCGCGAGCTCCGTCAGCCGTTCAAGCAGGCCTTCCGGGAGGTCTATCCGCTCACCCCCGCCGAGGAGGAGACGCTCGTCTACTCCAACCGCTTCGCCGGCCACATCCTGCGCTACAACCAGGCGAAGGCGCTGATGGTGGAGCGCGGCTGGCTGGGCAACCACCTGGGGTATTTCAGCGACGGATACGCGGCGGAGATGGTGCGGGAGCTGCCGCGCGCCGGTCAGCTGAACGCGTCCGACGGCGTGTTCTGGCGCGCCCGGTTCCATGTCGAGCTGGCCGAGCAGCGGTCGGACGGCGGAACGGCGTCCCTGTGCTCCACGGACCAGCTGCGCTTCGAGCGGCGGCACGGGGCGCGTGGACCATGGGAGCGGGCCGACCTCACTGCCGTACCGCCGCTGGTGCTGACGGAGGCGATGCGGGACGCGGACCTGTTCGTCGGAGTCGCGTCGATCGGGGCGGACCCGCAGTGGCGGGACCGTGGTGAAGAGCGCGCGTACGACGGGTACTGGGAGGGCTGGGCGTTCGGCGAGCTCAGCGAATCGGCGCGGATACGGCGGGAGTCGCTGGCCAGGTTGCTGCCGCGGACCCGGATCGCGGACCGCGTGGAGCTCACGGACCGCTTCCTGCGAGTGCGCGGCGAGCTCCGCACCTACAAGATCCATCTCGGCTCGGGCAACATCCTGATGGAGCCGAACGACGCCTATCTCTGCATCGTGGTGGACCGTTCGGCGGTCGGCGGGAGCGGGGAGCGGCTCTTCCTTCCCTTCGAGGAGGACGGCGGGCAGCTGTCGGTGATCATGTCGAAGGCGTTCCTGCTTGCCGACGACGAGCGGATCACCGACCGCACGATCACGGCTCAGCTGAGGCGCGACAGGTAGGCGACCCGGTCGGGCCGGAGCGACCGTTCGGGACCTGGGGGTTCACGAGCGGTCGCTCCGGCCCGGGGAGATGACGGGCCCGGTACAACTCCGGCCCGGGAAACACGCGCGGCCGCTCCGGCCCGGTGAGCGCACGAGCCGCGCCGGCCCCGGGGGTTCACGAGCGGCGGCTTCGGCCCGAGGAGATGACGGGCCCGGTACAACTCCGGCCCGAGGAGTGACCGGCCCGGCACAACTCCGGCTGCGGGCGGGCGGCCCGGAGAGCCGGAACGCGATGCGTTCCCCCGCCCCGCCCGCGGCCGGGCCCAGCGGGGTGCCCACGGGCAGTTCCACCGCGCCCGACCGACCGACCGTCCGCCGGACCGCCGCCTCGATCAGCGCGTCCTCGCGATCGACGCAGGCCGACAGCCCGGCGCCCGCTTCATGTGACCTGCCGCTTCGCAAGGGAGCGTCACCCGGCCGGGGTTGGAGCCCTTATGCCACCGCGCCTTCGGGCGGCATCCGGCTTGAACATGTTCAAAAGGAGGTCTACAGTCCATGACAACAGCTTTTGAACGCGTTCAAGGGAGGGTGGGGCATGGACCTCACTGTTATCGCGTACGTCATCTACCTGCTGATCAGCATCGGACTCACCATCTGGGTGGCCCGCACGCTCAGCCGGAACGGCCGGATCTTCCTCGCCGACGTACTCCAGGGGAACGAGAAGCTCGCCGATGCCGTGAACCACCTTCTGGTGGTCGGCTTCTACCTGGTCAATCTGGGCTTCGTCGCCCTGTACCTCAAGGCCGCCGACGCCGTCTCCGACGCGCGCGGACTCTTCGAGGCGCTCTCGGTGAAGGTCGGCGTCGTGCTCCTCGTCCTCGGCGTGATGCACCTCGGCAACGTCTACGTCCTCAACAAGATCCGCCGGCGCGGAGTGATGGAGCGCGAGCAGACGCCGCCGGTGCCGCCACAGGGCTGGACGGGTCAGGCAGGCCAGGGCCCGTGGGCCGCACCCGCCACCGGTCCCGCCGGGGCGTGAGCCCGATGGGTACCCCGGCCGGCACCCCGGTCCGCCCCCAGGCCCGCATCCCGGTCCGTAGACTGACCGTCCTGTACGACGCCCAGTGCTCGCTCTGTGTGCACCTGCGGAGCTGGCTGCTGCGGCAGCGCAAACTCCTGCCACTGGACCTGGTGCCCGCCGCGTCGGACGAGGCGCGGCGCAGATACCCCCGTCTCGACCACGCCGGAACCCTCAAAGAGATCACCGTCATCGGGGACAGGGGCCAGATCTATACCGGGCCCGCCGCCTGGATCGTCTGCCTCTGGGCCCTGGCCGAGCACCGGCCCAAGGCCCACTGGCTCGCCACTCCGGCCGGCGCCCCCTTCGTACGCGTCACGATGCTCGCGGCGGCCAAATACCGCGAGGCGACCGGGGCGGGCGGGGCCGTCGGTACGCCCTGCGACGACCGGTGCTCCGTCCCCGGTTAGGCTCGGACACCGTGACAGAAGTAAAGGCCCCCAAGAGCGAGCAGACCCGCACGCTCATCCTCGAGACCGCGCTCCGTCTCTTCCAGGAGCGCGGTTACGACAAGACGACGATGCGGGCCATCGCACGGGAGGCCGGTGTCTCCGTGGGGAACGCGTACTACTACTTCTCCTCCAAGGAACACCTCGTCCAGGGTTTCTACGACCGGATCGCCGCCGAACACCAGGCGGCGGTCCGGCCCGTGCTCGACCGGGAGACGGATCTGGAGGCCCGGCTCGCCGGGGTACTGAAGGCGTGGCTGGACATCGCCGCGCCGTACCACGAGTTCGCGGCCCAGTTCTTCAAGAACGCGGCCGACCCGGAGAGCCCGCTCAGCCCCTTCTCCCCCGAGTCGGAACACGCGCGCGAGGCGGCCATCGCCGTACACCGGGAGGTCCTCGCCGGTTCGAAGGCCAAGGTCGCGGAAGAACTCGCCGACGTTCTCCCCGAGTTGATGTGGCTCTCCCAGATGGGACTCGTCCTGTACTGGGTCTTCGACCGCTCGGAGGGCCGTGAACGCAGCAGACGCCTCGCCGAACGCGGCGCGAGGCTCACCGCGCGCGGTGTCGCGCTCTCCCGATTCCGGGTGCTGCGGCCGCTCGTACGCGAGGTGCACGAGCTGTTCACGGACTTCCTTCCCGGGATGGCGGAGACCGTCGCCGCCCGCAAGAAGTAGCGCGGAATGACGTACGCCCCGGCCGCCGCCCACGTGTTCGTCCCACAGGGGGGCGGCGCCGTCAGCGGCTCGCTCCGCCCGAAGACCCGGCCGCCCCTGGGCTCCGCCCCTGAACTCACCGGCAAGCTCACCCTCGGCCGAACCCGGGCTATGCCTGCCGGGACGCGAGCTGTACGACGGTGATGTCTGAGGCGGCTCCGACCCGCACGGGCGGTCCCCAGGCACCCGCGCCGCGGGTCACGTACAGCTGGGTGTCGCCGTAGCGTTCGAGCCCGGCGACCGTTGGATTGGCCAGGGCCGCAAGATAGTTTCCCGGCCAGAGCTGACCACCGTGCGTGTGCCCGGACAGTTGCAGGTCCACGCCGTGTTCGACAGCGTCATGGATGACGACGGGCTGATGCGCGAGCAGTACGGAGGCGCGCGCCGGGTCCCGGTCGCCGAGGGCCTTGGCGAAGTCGGGCCCGTCGCCCTCGCTCTCGCCGGCGAGGTCGTTGACCCCGGCGAGGTCGAAGCCGGCGATCTCGACGCGCTCGTTGCGCAGCGGCCTGAGCCCGAGCTCACGGACATGGTCGACCCACTCCTCGGCGCCCGAGAAGTACTCGTGGTTGCCGGTGACGAAGAAGGACCCGTGCCGCGCCCGCAACTGCGCGAGCGGCTCGGCGGCCGGCCCGAGGTCGGCGACGGTGCCGTCGACGAGGTCGCCGACGACGGCGACGAGGTCGGGCGAGGTGGAGTTGATGGTGTCGACGATCCGCCGGGTGTGGGCGCGGCCGAGGATCGGGCCGAGGTGGATGTCGCTGACGACGGCGATCCGGAACCCATGGGCGGCGCGCGGAAGTCTGGCGAGCGGCACGGTGACCCGCTTCACCCGGGGCCCGCGCAGCACGCCGTAGGTGCCGTATCCAACTGTCCCCAGAGCGACGGCCGCGGCGCCCGTGCCGACAACCCGCGAGACGAACATCCGCCGCGAGAGGGCGCCATGCGCGGTGGGCGGGTCAGCGGCGACCGCCTCGGGCGCCGGGTACGCCAGGGTGCGATTGGCGCTCGCGTCCGCCATCGGCGTCGTCACGACGGCAGCATGCCCGGGCTCTCCCCGCGCGGGCGCTGCCGGAGTCGGCCCGGTGGCCCGGTGGCTCTGCCCCACAGTTTCGGGAAGGGGGCGGGCGGGGGACTCCGCCCCGGTCACCGCCGTCGTCGAAGGCCGCTCCCGTGCCCGCCACAGCAGCAGAACCCGTACGCCCTCCCCCACCACCAGAGCCAGCGTCAGATACAGCAGCACCGCCAGCCACATATACCCCGGCCACGCCAGCACCCGCTGCAGCCAGAACGGCGCCCCCGCCCGCCCCGACACCAGCGCTCCCACGGAAAGCAACGGCAGTACCCACGCGGCCACCGTGCCCGCCCGGCGTGCCGCCCCGCCCCGCGCCGTCGTGTCGCGTACCAGGCGCCGCCATACGTACCAGTGCACTCCGGCGAGCACGGCGACTACCACGACCACCACAAGCAGGACGACGACCACCACGGGTAGCTCCCCTAGTCCTTTTTCTTCTGCGCGTCTTCACGACGCAATGCGCGTACGCCACGCAACCCGATCACGCCGACGGCCGTCCCCAGGAGAAAGGACGTAATGGCGAGCAGCAGATGCACCCAGAAGTAGGCGGTCGGGTGACCCGCGTCGTCGAAGGCGAGCCCGCTACCGTCCTTCCACAGGTTCTTGACGAAAGTGATCCAGATGAACCAGCTCCACACCCCGAACGCGAGCAGGAACCAGGAGACGGGGCGGCTGAGCTTCATGGACTCAGTATCGCCGCCGTCCTCCGACCCGGTTCCTCGGGGTGGGCTGTCCCGGCGTCACTCCCGGCGGGTCATTAAGATGATGAGCGCATTTTTCTCAACGCCATGTACGTTTTCGACCGTGTCTGCTCTGAAAAAGACCGCGCTGACGGTCACTGCCGCCGCGTTGCTCCCCGTTCTCACTGTCGCGCCCGCTTCCGCGGACACCGAACACCGCCCGGCAGAGAAGAAACAGCCGATCCCCCCGGCCGCCATGTCCTCCGTCGGAGGCGCCCAACTCGGTAAGCCCGGCACCCAGGTCAGCCTCGGCCCCGGCGCGCCCGTCCTGCCCAAGGATGTGAGCGGCAGGTCCTGGATCGTCGCGGACGCGGAGAGCGGCGACGTGCTGGCCTCGCACAACGCCCACTGGCGGCTGCCACCGGCGTCCACTCTGAAGATGCTGTTCGCGGACACCGTGTTGCCCCGGCTGCCGCAGGACGAGATCCACGAGGTGACCAACGCCGAGCTCGCGGACGTCGGCGAGGGCAGCAGTCTGGTCGGCGTCAAGGAGAAGCAGACGTACTCCGTCCACGATCTGTGGCTCGGTGTCTTCCTCCGCTCCGGCAACGACGCCGTGCATGTGCTCGCCTCGATGAACGGCGGCGTAGCCAAGACGGTCATGGACATGCAGCAGCACGCCGACGAGTTGCAGGCACTCGACACCCATGTCGTATCGCCGGACGGCTACGACGCCAACGGCCAGGTCTCCTCCGCGTACGACCTCACGCTCATCGCTCGCAGCGGCATGCAGAAGAAGGACTTCCGCGAGTACTGCTCCACCGCACGCGCCAAATTCCCCGGCGTGGAGGCCGCGGGCAAGGAGCGCGAGACATTCGAGATCCAGAACACCAACCGCCTGCTCACCGGCGACTCCGGCATCTCTCCGTACAAGGGCATCGCGGGCGTCAAGAACGGCAACACCACGCACGCGGGCGCGACCTTCACCGGTGTCGCCGAGCGCGACGGCAAGGTGCTGCTCGTCACCGTCATGAACCCGGGCTCCGGGGAGAGCCATGCCGTGTACAAGGAGGCGGGCCGACTGCTCGACTGGGGCTTCGCCGCGGCCGGGAAGGTCAAGCCGGTCGGCGAACTGGTCCCGCCGAAGTCCGCGACCCCGTCCTCCGACGGCGGGAAGCCGGCCGGCAACGGCGCTCCGGCGAAGACGCATGCCGGGGCGAGCGGCGCCGGCGGGGTCGGCACCGCGATCGCCGTCACGGGCGGAGTGCTGCTGGCGCTGGCGGCCGGTGTGTTCCTGGTCAACCGCCGCTGGCCGCTGCGCCGCCGTTAGCCCCGCCGACGGTCTCCGTCCTACCACCGTGCTCATCCGGCCCGCTCCGCTCGCTCGGCGTCGCCGTCCAGGCGGCGCAGAACAGCATCAGCTTCGCGGTGAAGTTGATCCACAGCAGCAGGGCGACCGGAACGCCGAAAGCGCCGTACATGCTTTTCGACGCGACGCCCCTCATATAGCTGCCGAGCAGCAGTTTGAGCAGCTCGAAGCCGACCGCGCCGATCAGTGCCGCCACGACCAGGCGGCGGCGCGGCGGCTGCACCCCGGGCAACAGGGTCAGCATGTACAGCAGAATCAGGAAGTCCGCGACGACGGCGATCACGAGGGCCACGATCTGCAGCAGTACGCCACTGGCTCCGCCCTCGTCGATGCCGAGCCGCTCGGCGGTCCAGCCGACGGTGGTGGAGCCGAGCGCGGAGGCGGCGAGCGAGGCGAGCGCGGTCGCGCCGAGCCCGAGCAGCACACCCGCGTCCTTGAACTTGCGCAGGACGGGGTTGCCCTGGACCTCGTCGTCCAGCTCCCAGACGGCGCGCAGACAGTCCCTCATCGAGCCGATCCAGCCGATGCCGGTGAAGAGCAGCAGCGCGCCCGCGACAAGCCCGACCGTGCCCGCGTTGGCGACCAGGGAGTTGATGTCGAGCTGGTCGGAGATGCCGGGCACCTGCTCGCTGAGCTTGTTCTCCATCTTGTCCAGCTGCTCGTCGTCGAGCAGCGCGGCGCCGATCGCCGCGACGACCGTGATCAGCGGGAAGAGCGCGAGAAAGCTGATGAACGTGATGGCGCCGGCGAGTCGCGTCCAGTGCACCCGGTCGAGAGTCTCGTACGAGCGCCACGCGTGGGTGCGCATCAGCCTGGCCACGAGCGGGCCGATGACGGGGAGCTTGGTCAGCCAGTCCATGTCGTACGCGTACCCTCCACACCGAATACCAGCGTCCCCATTCGCCGGAATCGCAGGCAGGCGGCGAGGACTGCCCCTGCCGACCCGATCCGACCGGTCCGACCGGTCCGGCCCGATCCGATTCGCAGGCCGCTCACAGATCGGCGACCGCCATCCCGTACATCGCCGCCCACACCAGCCCGATGACGGCGAGCGCCCGGTCGCGCAGCACGACGTCCTCGGGCGCGCCGGCCGTACCCCTGTCCGCGAAGACCGCGTACCGCAGCACGGCCAGGATGAACGCGATCATCGACAGCTGCCGCCAGGGCAGCAGAGCCCGGTCGGCCACGCCACCGCTCTCCATGGCCCACAGACAGTAGGCGAGCACGGCGACACCGGCCGCGAGCTGCCAGACGAAGCGCAGATATCCGGTCGTGTACTCATTCAGCAGCGCACGCGTCACGCCCTTGGCGCCCTCCATCTGCACGGCCTCCGAGTACCGCTTGGCCGCCACCATGAAAAGCGCGCCGAAGCCTGTGGTGATCAGGAACCACCGGGACAGGGGGATGCCGAGCGCGATCCCGCCGATCATCGCGCGCATCAGGAACCCGGTGCTGACGACTGCCAGATCGACGACGAGAACATGCTTGAGCCAGATGCAGTACGCGAGTTGCATCGACAGATACGCGATGAGCAGCGCGCCGGTCATGGCATTGCACAAAGTGACGGCGCCGGCGATCGCAGCGCCGGCGAGCAGCGCGCCGACGGTATGGGCAAGGGCCACCGGGACGTCCCCGGCGGCGACCGGCCGTCGGCATTTGACGGGGTGCGCACGGTCGGCACCGGCGTCCCGGGCGTCGTTGATCAGGTAGACGCCCGCGGCGGCCGTCGTGAACAGAACGAAGACAACGGCCAGTTGGACGGCGGTGTGCCGCGAGTCCAGCGCTCCGGCAGAGGCGGGGGCGGCCATGACAAGTACGTTCTTGACCCACTGGCGCGGCCGGGCGGTCCTGATCAGGCCGACGGGCAGTCTCATGGCCCGAAGTGAGGTGGGCTGATCCGGCCGGTCCAGCAGCGCGGTGCCGCGCTCAGTCATCCCGCCCGCCTCCGGCGGCTCCTGCGGCGCCCGAGGCGAGTTCCGCGGCTCCCGCGAGGGGGCGCGTCATCCAGGCCGCACCCAGACCCGCGGTGAGCCCGCCGAGCACGGCACCCGCGGCGATGTCCGTCGGATAGTGGACGCCGGCGACCAGGCGGGACACGCACATCGCGGCAGCCAGCGGCGGCGCCAGCCGGCGGCCGACGGGGCGCACCGCACCGAAGGCGACGGCGGCCGCGGCCGACGATGTGGCGTGCGAGCTGGGAAAGGAGTGCCGTCCGGCGGTGCGCACGAGGGGCTCACGAGCCAGGAGTTCGGGCCGGGGGCGGCGTACCAGCCGCTTGATTCCCGTACTCGCCAGATGAGCTGCGCCCACCAGGGTCGTGGCGCGCAGCCATGCCCCGCGCCGCTCCCGGTCGGCAGCCGCTCCCGCGAGCCCGGCGACGAGCCAGAGCGCGCCGTGCTCTCCGGTGAAGGAGAGTGCGCGGGCGACCGCGGCCACACGCGGCTCGCCGCCGCAGTCGCGCATCGCCGCCAGCAGCCGCCGGTCGGCGGTCGCACAGTCGACGTATCCCATGTGCCTTCGCCACCCCTTCTCATGAGCCAGGGGCGACTCTTCTCGGCGATCGGCCCACTTTCACGCCCATCTTTAATGACACTCGTTTAATCACCCATTTCGGCGAGTCCGGTGACGTACAGAGCAATTGATCAATAGGCGGCTATACGGTCAAGGGCATGCTCAGTGCCGACTTCGTGTCCGTCACCGGTTGGGGCCGGACCGCCCCGACGACCTCCCGTATGCTGCGGCCCCGTACATCCACGGAGGCCGCGGCGGCGGTACGGACGTGGGGGGCGCGCGGCGGCATCGCCCGCGGGCTCGGGCGGGCGTACGGCGACGCGGCGCAGAACGCGGGCGGATCCGTACTCGACATGACCGCGCTGGACCGGATCCGTACCGTCGACGCGGAGGCAGGCCTCGTCGTGTGCGACGCGGGCGTGAGCCTGCACCGGCTGATGGAGGTGCTCCTGCCGCTCGGCTGGTTCGTGCCGGTGACCCCCGGGACCCGCTATGTCACGGTGGGCGGCGCGATCGGCGCCGACATCCATGGCAAGAACCACCATGTCTCAGGATCCTTCTCCCGCCATGTGCGGTCGCTGGAACTGCTCACCGCGGACGGCGAGATCCTCGATGTCGTCCCGGGTACCGACCTCTTCGACGCGACGGCGGGCGGCATGGGACTGACCGGGGTGATCCTCTCGGCGACCGTGCAGCTCCATCCGGTCGAGACCTCGCTGATGTCGGTCGACACCGAACGGACCACGGATCTCGACGATTTGATGGCCAGGCTCACCACCACCGATCACCGATACCGGTACTCGGTCGCCTGGGTCGACCTCCTCGCGCGCGGCCGTGCGCTGGGGCGCTCGGTTCTCACCCGCGGGGAGCACGCACCGCTGGACGCGCTTCCTCCGCGCGCGCGGCGCACGCCGCTCGCATTCCGCCCGGCACAGCTGCCGGCCGCCCCCGGCTTCGTACCGGAAGGACTGCTGGGACGAACCACCGTCGGGCTCTTCAACGCGTTCTGGTACCACCGGGCGCCGCTGCGGCGGACCGGTGAACTGCAGAAGATCTCGGCCTTCTTCCACCCCTTGGACGGCGTCCCGCACTGGAACCGGATCTACGGGCGCGGGGGCTTCGTGCAGTACCAGTTCGTCGTCGGCCACGGGCAGGAGGAGGCACTGCGCCGGATCGTGCGGCGCATCTCGCGGCGCGGCTGCCCCTCGTCGCTGGCGGTGCTGAAGCGGTTCGGCGAGGGCGACCCGGGGTGGCTGTCCTTCCCGATGCCCGGCTGGACGCTGGCTCTGGACATCCCGGCCCGGCTGCCGGGCCTCGGCGCGTTCCTGGACGAGCTGGACGAGGAGGTCGCGTCGGCGGGCGGCCGGGTCTATCTCGCGAAGGACTCCCGGCTGCGCCCGGAACTGCTCACCGAGATGTACCCGCGGCTGCCCGAATTCCGCGCACTGCGGGCCGAGGCGGACCCGAGGGGCGTCTTCGTCTCGGACCTGTCGAGGCGCCTGGCCCTGTGACGCCCGGCTGCGGCAGCCCCTGGGCCCGTCCGGCGTCCGAGCCCCCGCACCCGCCTACCGCCCCCCCGCCCCCTCCCTCCTTGAGGAGCCCCTGTCATGAAGGACGCCTTCGGCACCCCGCAGTCCCTGCTCGTCCTCGGCGGTACGTCGGACATCGGGCTGGCCACCGCCCGCCGGCTCATCGCCCGCCGCACCCGTACGGTCTGGCTGGCGGGCCGCCCCTCGCCCGCTCTGGAGACCGCCGCGGCCGAGCTGCGCACGCTCGGCGCGGACGTGCACACCATCGGCTTCGACGCCCTCGACCCGGCCGCGCACGAGCCTGCACTGGGCAAGGTCTTCGCGGAGGGCGACATCGACATGGTGCTGCTCGCCTTCGGCGTCCTCGGCGATCAGGCGAACGACGAGTCCGAGCCCCTGGCGGCGGTCCGGGTCGCGCAGACCAACTTCACAGGGGCGGTCTCGGCCTCACTGGTGTGCGCGGGCGCGCTGCAGAGCCAGGGACACGGCTCGATCGTGGTGCTGTCGTCGGTGGCGGGCGAGCGGGCCCGCCGCGCCAACTTCATCTACGGCTCGAGCAAGGCCGGCCTGGACGCCTTCACACAGGGTCTGGGTGACGCGCTGCACGGGACGGGTGTGCATGTGATGGTCGTACGCCCCGGATTCGTACGCACGAAGATGACGGCGGGGCTGGCCGAGGCGCCGCTGGCCACCACGCCGGACGCGGTCGCCGCGGCCATCGAGCAGGGGCTGCGGCGCAGGTCGGAGACGGTGTGGGTGCCAGGGGCGCTGCGTTTGGTGATGTCGGCGCTGCGGCATGTACCGAGGCCGGTCTTCCGCCGGCTGCCCGTCTGACGGCCTCGCGGGGCGTTGGCCACCGGTCGCGGGCTGCGACTCGCCGGTCGCGGGGTGCGAGTCGCGGGGTGCGAGTCGCGGCGGCCGGTCGCGGGGCACGGTGGGCCGGACGCGGGGCGGGGGCCGGACGGTCGGGTCAGATGGTCGCGGCGGGCTCGTCGATCGGGGCGCCCTGCGCCGGGACCGCCGCGATGCCTCCGCCGAAGGCGTACGAGCTGAGCTTGCGCCACACGCCGTCCGCACCCTGCTCGTACAGGGCGAAGGAGGCGCAGGTCCACGCCGCCTCGTAGTCCGACAGCTCCTCGTAGGCCCGGTCCATCGCCTCCTCGGCGATTCCGTGCGCCACGGTCACATGCGGGTGGTACGAGAACTGCAGCTCGCGCACGAGCGGCCCGGAGGCGTCCCGCACCCGCTTCTGCAGCCAGGTGCAGGCCGCCGCGCCCTCGGCGACCTGGACGAAGACGACGGGCGAGAGCGGACGGAACGTTCCGGTACCGGAGAGCCGCATCGGGAACGGCCGGCCGCAGCGCGCGACCTCGGCGAGATGCGCCTCGATCGCGGGCAGGGCGTCGGCCTCCGCCTCGGTGGGCGGGAGGAGCGTGATGTGCGTGGGAATACCGTACGCGGCGGGATCCCCGAAGCCCGCGCGCTGCTCCTGGAGCAGGCTGCCGTAAGGCTCCGGGACCGCGATCGAAACGCCGAGCGTTACGGTCCCCACGTCGTTCTCCTCACTCGTCGGTAGCTAGGTCTGCAGCCGCCAGTGTGGCGGCTGCACCGTAGGTGTGACCAGAGTCCTTGGACACAGTGCTGATTCAGTGATGAATCAGCACGGAATCAGTGTCCTCAATGTTTGGCGGGAAGGAAGCCCACCTTGTCGTATGCGGCGGCCAGGGTCTCGGCGGCGACCGCGCGGGCCTTCTCCGCGCCCTTGGCCAGGATGGAATCCAGCGTCTCGGGGTCGTCCAGATATTCCTGCGTACGGCTCCGGAACGGCGTGACGAAGTCCACCATGATCTCGGCGAGGTCGGTCTTGAGCGCGCCGTACATCTTGCCCTCGTACTCCGCCTCGAGCTCGGCGACGGTCTTGCCGGTGAGGGTGGAGTGGATGGTGAGGAGGTTGGAGACACCCGGCTTGTTCACGGGGTCGAACCGGATGACGGTGTCGGTGTCGGTGACCGCGCTCTTGACCTTCTTGGCGGTCACCTTGGGCTCGTCGAGCAGATTGATCAGGCCCTTGGGCGTGGAGGCCGACTTGCTCATCTTGATCGACGGGTCCTGGAGGTCGTAGATCTTCGCGACCTCCTTGACGATGTGCGGCGCCGGGACGGTGAAGGTGTCGCCGAAGCGGCTGTTGAAGCGCTCGGCGAGGTCACGGGTGAGCTCGATGTGCTGGCGCTGGTCCTCACCGACCGGGACGGCGTTGGCCTGGTAGAGCAGGATGTCCGCGACCTGCAGGATCGGATACGTGAAGAGGCCGACGGTGGCGCGGTCGGCGCCCTGCTTGGCGGACTTGTCCTTGAACTGCGTCATCCGGGAGGCCTCGCCGAAACCGGTGAGGCAATTCATGATCCAGCCGAGCTGGGCGTGCTCGGGAACATGACTCTGGATGAAGAGGGTGCAGCGCTCGGGGTCGAGACCGGCGGCCAGCAGCTGGGCGGCGGCGAGCCGGGTGTTGGCGCGCAGCTCGGCGGGGTCCTGCGGCATGGTGATCGCGTGCAGGTCCACAACCATGTAGAACGCGTCGTGGGTCTCCTGCAGCGCCACGTACTGGCGGATCGCACCGAGGTAGTTCCCAAGGTGGAACGAGCCTGCGGTGGGCTGGATACCGGAGAGCGCGCGGGGTCGGTCAGAGGCCATGCTCATCATTCTCTCAGGTGTGGAACCGATCTACGGCCGCCGGTGTATCAAAGGTGTGAGTACGCGCGAGGGGACGCCGGAGGGGGCTGCACCGTCGTGGAGGGGGGCGGCTTCGTCGTCGACGAGGCTGCGGTGATCGCACGGGTGCGCGCCGGAGAGCCGGAGGCGTACGCGGAGCTGGTGCGCGCCCATACGAATGTCGCGCTGAGGGCGGCTGTGGCCTTCGGAGCGGGTGCAGATGCGGAGGATGTGGTGCAGAGCGCCTTCCTCAAGGCGTACCAGTCGCTGGGACGGTTCCGGGACGGCGCGGCCTTCCGTCCGTGGCTGCTGCGGATCGTGGTCAATGAGACGAGGAACACAGTGCGCTCCGCAGTGCGGCTGCGGGCGCTCGCCGGGCGGGAGGCGCTGCTGCTCGGCTCCGAGCCGCTGATACCGGAATCGGCGGACCCGGCGGTGGCCGCCGTGGCGGAGGAGCGGAAGGCGCTGCTGCGGGCGGCGCTGGACGAGCTGAGTGAGGAGCAGCGGCAGGTCGTCACCTACCGCTATCTGCTGGAGATGGACGAGGCGGAGACGGCCGAGGCGCTGGGCTGGCCGCGCGGCACGGTGAAGTCGAGGCTGAACCGCGCGCTGCGGAAGCTGGGGCGGCTGCTTCCGGGGCTTCTGCCGGGGAAGGGAGGTGAGGAGCAATGAGTGACGAGGATCGTCCTGGCGACGAGCACGAGGCCCTGCGTGAGGAACTGCGAGGGCTGGGGCGCGGGATCAGGATCCCGGATGTCGACGGCGGGACGATGGCGGAGCGGGTGCTGGCGCAGCTCCTCGCCGAGGCGGTGCCCGTGCCCGCCGCGCCCGGGAGGGCCGAGCGGTTCAGGCGCTGGACGCGCAGGCGGGGCCGGGCACTGACGGTCGCCCTCTCCGGGCTCGTGGTGGTGCTGGTGCTCACGCCTCCGGTGCGGGCGGCCGTGGCGGACTGGTTCGGCTTCAGCGGGGTGGACGTGCGGTACGACCCGTCGCTGCCGCCACCGCCCGAGGGGCCGGTGCCGTGGTGCCACGACCCGGTCCCCTGGGCGGAAGCGGAGCGGCGCGCGGGCTTCCGGGCGCGGGTGCCGGGAACGCTCGGCGAGCCGGACGCGGTCTCGGTGACCGTGGGACCTGCGGGCAGGTCGGTGATGAGCCTGTGCTGGAGCGAACGGGGTCGCACGATACGGCTGGACGAGTTCCCGGCGAGGCTGGACCTCGGCTTCGCCAAGGAGGCTCGGCTCATGCCGGAGTGGGTGGCGCTGAGCGGCGGGACGGGCCTGTGGTTCGCCGAGCCGCATCTGCTGCGGTTCCGGATGACCGACGCACAGGGCGCCGGGTGGACCGAGGCCGAGCGCACGGCGGGGCCGACGCTGCTGTGGACGGCTGCGGACGAGCGGACGACGCTGCGGCTCGAGGGCGTGGCATCGCTGCCGCGCGCCAAGGAGATCGCGGAATCCACGCCCTGAAAAAACCCGTCGCGCACTGCCGAGCGATTGTCCCGGAACGGGAACCTGGAGCGGGCGAGCGGTGTACCAGAGGTGACGCGGACGCGGTGCGGATGGTCTGCACCGGCTCCGGCTGGGGGAAGTATGCGACTGCTACGACGACTTGCCGCACTGGCGGCGGTGCTCGCACTGACCTGGATCTTCGCCCCGAGCGCGGTGGCGGGAGGGCCGACGAGTGTCCTGATCACCTCTCCCGAGAGCGGTGAGACGGCCTCGCTCTACTACTCCGACAAGGAGTACACGACCCTGTTGGGCCTGCTGGGGGCAGAGCGGGTGGAGGGCCAGAAGGAGCGGCCGCCGTCGCTGGACATGGCGGTGGGGACGCGGCAGATCAATGTGACCTGGATGGTCCACGATGTGGCCCCGTGGCGCGTGGACCGGGTGTATCCGGGCGAGCGACCGGGCCTCGTCTGGATACATACCTCTACGGAGCCGACGCCGCAGAAGGGCTACTGGCATCAGGCGCGGAATCCGGCGGAGCTGACCCGGCACTTCAAGAAGCTGGGCCTGATGGGCAAGAAGTCCGGCGGGAGCGGTGTCGCGATGTTCCCACCCGCATGGGGGCAGGAGCAGGACCGGGGCGGGAGCTCCGAAGCCGCCGCTCCCCCGCAGGAGGAGCGGCCGCGGCCCACGGCGGCGGCTGCCGACGGCAGCACGGACTGGTGGTGGGCGATACCGGGGCTCGCTGCCGGGGCCGTGCTGGCACTGGTGCTCCGTCCGGTGGTCTCACGGCTGCCGCGCCCGCCGTTCGGGCGGGGCAGCGGCGCGCCGGAGACCGGACCCCGTCAGGAGCTGCTCGACAGCTAGGCACTCTCCGGTCGGGCTTGCCGGACAGGCTTGCTTTCAAGCCCGTCCGGCGATCGAACCCGTCCGGCGATGGAGGACGAACCGGCTGCCGACCGGACCCGGCCGGCCATGGCGGTCACCGATGGCTGACCGGTCACCCGTCAGCGTGCTGGGCGGACAGTCCGGGCGCCGGGAAGGCGGCCATCAGCTCGGCGACCTCGGACCGGATGGCGGCCAGCGCGTCCTCGTCCCCCGTGCCGGCCGCGGTGACACCGCGGTCGATCCAGTCGGCGACGGCGGCCATGTGCTGCGTACCGAGACCGCGCGAGGTGAGGGAGGGGGTGCCGATGCGTACGCCGGAGGGGTCGAAGGGCTTCCTCGGGTCGTACGGGACGGTGTTGTAGTTGACGACGATCCCGGCCCTGTCGAGGGCCTTCGCCGCCACCTTGCCGGGCACGTCCTTGGGGGTGAGGTCCATCAGGATCAGATGGTTGTCGGTTCCGCCGGACACCAGATCGAAGCCGCGGGCGAGCAGCTCCTCGGCGAGCGCCTTGGCATTGGCCACGACCGACTGAGCATAGGTACGGAAGGAGGGCTGGGCCGCCTCGTGCAGGGCGACCGCGATGGCCGCGGTGGTCTGGTTGTGCGGGCCGCCCTGGAGTCCGGGGAAGACCGCCTTGTCGATCGCCTTGGCGTGCTCCGCGCGGGACATCAGCATCGCGCCCCGGGGCCCGCGCAGGGTCTTGTGGGTGGTCGTGGAGATCACGTCGGCGTGCGGCACGGGGGAGGGATGGGCGCCACCCGCGATCAGGCCCGCGATATGCGCGACATCGGCGACCAGGACGGCGCCGGACTCGCGGGCGATCTCCGCGAAAGCCGCGAAGTCGATGGTGCGGGGCAGTGCGGTGCCACCGCAGAAGATGAGCTTCGGGCGCTCCTTCAGGGCGAGTTCGCGGACCTCGTCGAAGTCGATCAGGCCCGTGTCCTGGCGTACGCCGTACTGGACACCGCGGAACCACTTGCCGGTGGCGGAGACGCCCCACCCGTGCGTGAGGTGGCCGCCCATCGGCAGGGCCATGCCCATCACGGTGTCGCCGGGCTCCGCGAAGGCGAGATAGACGGCGAGGTTGGCAGGAGAGCCGGAGTAGGGCTGGACATTGGCGTGCTCGACACCGAAGAGGGCCTTGGCGCGGGCGATGGCGAGCAGCTCGACCTGGTCGATGTTCTGCTGGCCCTCGTAGTAGCGGCGGCCCGGGTAGCCCTCGCTGTACTTGTTCTGCAGGACCGTGCCGGAGGCTTCCAGCACGGCCCGGGAGACGTAGTTCTCGCTGGGGATCAGTCTGAGCGTCTCTGCCTGGAGCTGTTCCTCGGCGCCGACGAGGGCCGACAGTTCCGGGTCGGTGGCGGAGAGTGCGGGGTGCGGCAGGGGAAGCGTCATGGTGTCCTCCGGGGCGATCCGTTGCTCGGTCGTGGTCCCGGGGTGCGGCTCGCGGGTCCCCTCGGCCTGCGGCGAGGGGCGGGCAGCACCCGGATGGGATGTTTCCCGGAGTACCCAGGCGGGCGGCACCTCGTGTGGTCTTCCGCGCGCGGTTCCCTCGAGGTCACTTCCCCGTACGCCAGTCGCCGTGCGTAATGCCCAGCCTAGCGGCCAGGACCCGCAGCAAGGTTTCTTAGTCCACCATGCGAGCGACGATAGAAACAGGGGCATCACCCCGCCCCGACCGGACGGCTCGTCTCTACTGAACGGAGATCCCGTGTCCACATCGGAGAGTGCCATTGCCTCCGCGGAGGCTCACAGCGCGCACAACTACCACCCTCTGCCCGTCGTCGTCGCCACGGCGGAGGGCGCCTGGATGACCGATGTCGAGGGGCGCCGCTACCTCGACATGCTCGCCGGGTACTCGGCGCTCAACTTCGGTCACGGAAACCGTCGTCTCATCGACGCCGCCAAGGCGCAGCTGGAGCGCGTCACGCTCACCTCCCGCGCCTTCCATCACGACCGGTTCGCCGACTTCTGTACACAGCTCGCCGAGTTGTGCGACATGGAGATGGTGCTGCCGATGAACACCGGGGCGGAGGCAGTCGAGACTGCCGTGAAGACCGCCCGGAAATGGGGCTACCGGGTCAAGGGTGTCCCGGACAACATGGCGAAGATCGTCGTCGCGGCCAACAATTTCCACGGCCGTACGACGACGGTGATCAGCTTCTCGACGGATCCGGAGGCACGGGCGGACTTCGGTCCCTACACCCCGGGCTTCGAGATCGTTCCGTACGGGGACCTGACCGCGATGGACGCGGCGCTGACCGAGAACACCGTCGCCGTGCTGCTGGAGCCGATCCAGGGCGAGGCGGGAGTGCTGGTGCCGCCGGCCGGGTACCTCTCACGGGTGCGGGAGCTGACCCGCGAGCGGAACATCCTCTTCATCGCGGACGAGATCCAGTCGGGCCTCGGGCGGACCGGCCGGACCTTCGCCTGCGAGCACGAGAACGTCGTGCCGGACATGTATGTGCTGGGCAAGGCGCTGGGCGGCGGTGTCGTGCCGGTGTCGGCGGTCGTCTCCTCCGCCGAGGTGCTCGGCGTCCACCGTCCCGGGGAGCACGGCTCGACCTTCGGCGGCAATCCGCTGGCCTGCGCGGTGGCTCTGGAGGTGATCGCGATGCTGCGCACCGGCGAGTTCCAGCAGCGCGCCACCGAGCTGGGTGAACATCTCCACCACGAGCTGGGCCTGTTGACGGGCGGCGGCGCGGTGGAGGCGGTGCGCGGCCGCGGGCTGTGGGCGGGCGTCGACATCGTGCCGAGCCGCGGCACCGGCCGGGAGATCTCCGAGAAGCTGATGGACCGCGGGGTCCTGGTGAAGGACACCCACGGCTCGACGATCCGGATCGCCCCGCCGCTGGTGATCAGCAAGGAGGACCTGGACTGGGGCCTGGACCAGCTCAGAGCCGTACTGGAGGGCTGAGCGGCCGGTCCGGGCCGTACTGGACGTACGGCCCGGACTGGACGCACGGCCTGTACGGCCCGTACAGGCCGTTCGGGCCGTTCGGGCCGTTCGGGCCCGGGCTAGAGGATGACGTGGGGCAGGAAGCGGGCGTACTCGTCCGTGACCAGCCCCGCCGATTCCCGGATGCCGAGCCCCGCCGCCTCGTTCTCGACGACCCACGCGCCCAGCACCACGCGGTTGCCGTCGAAATCGGGCAGCGGGGCCAATTCCTGGTAGCAGCACGGCTCGTCGCGCAGTACGGGCCGGGCGCCGGGCTCATGGATGGTGACTCCGGCGCCCTCCCGGCCGAGCAGCGGCTTTGCCACGTAACCGCGCTCCACGGCGAGTTCACGTGGCCCGTCGAGGTAGGCGGGAAGCAGGTTCCGGTGGCCCGGACTGAGCTCCCAGAGGATCGCCAGCAGCGCCTTGTTGGAGAGCAGCATCTTCCAGGCGGGCTCGATCCAGCAGGTGGTGCCGGTGCCGCCGCCGTTGTCCAGGGTGTCGAGGACGTACGGCCCGAAGCGGTCGGTGGTCAGCCACTCCCACGGATAGAGCTTGAAGCAGCTGCGGATGAAGCGCAGCCGGTGGTCCACGAAGCGTCCTGACAGCCGGTCCCAGCCGATCTGTTCGACGGACAGTGCTTCGGTGGCGAGGCCGGCCTGCTCGGCGGTCTCGCGCAGATACGCGACCGTCATCAGGTCCTCGCCCAGCTCGTCGCCGTCGGAGTGGACGAAGTGCAGCGGCCCGGGCGGAAGCAGCGGCGCCTGACGCTTCCAGGCGTCGACGAGGCGTTCATGAAGGGAGTTCCACTGGTCGGCGCCCGGAAAGCGGTCCTCCATCCAAAACCACTGCGAACTGGCGGCCTCGACCAGAGAGGTGGGGGTGTCGGCGTTGTACTCCAGCATCTTGGCCGGGCCGGTGCCGTCGTAGCGCAGATCGAACCGGCCGTAGACAGCGGGGAGTTCGTCCCGTCGCCGCCAGGACTCGGCTATCAGCGAGGCGAGTCTCGGGTCGGTGATGCCGAGGTCGGCGAAGCGGTCGTGCTCGACGATGTGCGCGGCGGCGGCCAGGCACATGGCGTGCAGTTCCTCGACGACCTCTTCCAGCGCCTCGACCTCGGGCAGCGAGAATTCGTAGTACGCGCTCTCGTCCCAGTAAGGGCGCAGGGAGCCGTCCGGATAGCGGGTGAGCGGGTAGATGAGGCCCTGTTCCTCGACGATCTGCTGCCAGCCGGGGCGGGGCTCGATGGTGTGACGCTTCATGCTCCGTATGCCCCGTACTCAGCCGCCGCCGGAGCTGGAGCCGCCGAAGCCGCCGCTGTCGACGGCGGTCCTGTCGAAACTGCCGCCCCCGGCCCGGTCACCGCTCACCCTGCCGCCGTAGTAGTACCTGCCGGAGCTGCTGGTTCCGTCACTGTCGCCGTCGCCGTCGCACTTGTAGTCCGGCAGCACTTCGTAGGTCACCGGATCGACACACCGCTCGTCCGGCTCCGAGCCGCACGCCGTCAGCGTCGCCGCGAGCACCCCCATGCCGCCGAGCACTACCGTGCTCGACCTCAGTCTGCGTCGTGCCATCAGCCGGTCGCCCCCGTTCGAATCAAGCCAGTGGATCGCCGGACAGACTAGAGGGCCGCCCCGCGCGGCTGTCAGCCCGGTCCACCAGCCCTCCTCATCCGAGGTTCATCTACAGTCGCTCTGTGCTCTTTGGGATGATCTGTGCACTCGGTTCCGCGGTCTGCTTCGGCACGGCCTCCGTCCTCCAGGCCGTCGCCACCCGTGCCGCTGAACCCGGCACCGGCTCCGGTGTCGATCCGGCGCTGCTGCTGCGGGCGCTGCGCCAGTGGCGCTATGTCGCCGGACTCGCCCTGGACGGACTCGGCTTCGTCCTCCAGATCGTCGCGCTGCGCTCCATCCCCATCTACGCCGTCGGCGCGGCGCTCGCCGCCAGCCTCGCGGTCACGGCCGTGGTGGCGGCCCGCCTGCTCAATACCCGTCTGAGCCGGACGGAATGGGCCGCGGTGGCCGCGGTCTGCGCGGGTCTTGCCATGCTGGGCCTCGCCTCGGGCGAGGAGGGCGACCGCGCCGGATCGGACGCGCTGCGCTGGGCGATGCTCGGCGTCGCCTTCGCCGTACTCCTCGCCGGCACGGTCGCCGGCCGCCTCCCCGACAGGGCGCGCGCCCTGGTGCTCGGCCTCGGCGCGGGCTGCGGCTTCGGGGTGGTCGAGGTCTCGGTCCGCCTGATCGACACGGTCTCCCTGCCCGAAGTTCTCACCAACCCTGCCGTGTACGCACTGCTGCTCGGCGGCGGCGCGGCGTTCCTGCTGCTCACCTCCGCCCTGCAGCGCGGCTCGGTGACGACGGCCACGGCGGGCATGGTGATCGGCGAGACGATCGGCCCGGCACTCGTGGGCGTGGTGTGGCTCGGCGACCGGACCCGCGAGGGCCTGGAGTGGCTGGCCGTCGCGGGCTTCGTGGTGGCGGTGGCGGGTGCGCTGGCTCTGGCACGGTTCGGCGAGCCGCCATCGACGGCGCCGGCGGAAACCAGCCCCTCGGGCGGTTGAGGAACGGGGCTCGGGGCGGAGCCCCGGCAAGAGCCTCGCCGGCGCGGATCAGCCTCTCCGCGCGATCGAGGCGCGGCCCCCGGGCCCGAGCCCTTGGGCGCTCCTCATGGCAGCGCCCGGCACAGCGCGTCGAGCGCTCCTGCCCAGCCGCTGTCCGCCGGCGTCGCATAGCCCACCACCAGCGCGTCCCTCCCCGGCGGCGCGTCCTTGTGGCGGAATCGCGAGATGCCCTCCACCGCCAGACCCTGCCAGGCCGCCGCCTGAATCACGGAGCCCTCCGTGCCCGGCGGGAGTTCGAGCACCGCGTGCAGTCCGGCGGCGATACCGCTGACCCGGATGTCCGGCGCGCGCTCCGCCAGTGCCCGCACCAGCTGGTCACGCCTTCTGCGGTAGCGCAGCCGCATTCCGCGTACATGACGGTCGTACGCACCCGATCCGATGAACTCCGCGAGCGTCAGCTGGTCCAGCGCGCTCGACGCCCAATCGACGGACCCCTTCGCCTCGGTCACCTCGCCGACCAGTTCCTCGGGCAGCACCATCCAGGCGAGCCGCAGCCCCGGCGCCAGCGATTTGCTCGCCGTGCCCATGTAGACCACCCGCTCCGGGTCCAGCCCCTGGAGCGCGCCCACCGGCTGCCGGTCGTAGCGGAACTCCCCGTCGTAGTCGTCCTCCAGGATCAGCCCGCCCGACCCGCGCGCCCAGTCGACGGCGGCCGCGCGCCGGTCGGGGTGGAGTGGAACCCCTGTCGGGAACTGGTGCGCGGGCGTCATCAGTACGGCGCCCACCCCGCGCAGCGCGGCCAACCCGCCCGTCTGCGAGCCCAGTTCGTCGACGGGCAGTGCCGGAGTCCGCAGACCTGCCTCGGTCAGCAGGTTCCAGTGCACATCGAGCCCGTACGACTCCACGGCCACCTCACGTACCCGACGCTGTCTCAGCACTTTCCCCATCAGCATCAGTCCGTGTACGAAGCCGGAGCAGATGACGATGCGCCCGGGATCCGCGTACACACCGCGCGCCCGTGCCAAATAGTCGGCGAGTACGGTCCGCAGCTCGATACGCCCGAGTGAGTCGCCGTATCCGAAGGCCTCGTGGGGCGCGGTGGTCAGTGCCCGGCGAGCCGCCTTCAGCCACTCCGCGCGCGGAAAGGAGGCCAGGTCGGGTGTGCCGGCATGCAGGCTGTAGGTGGGGCGTCGGCGGGCCGGCCGGGCTCTGACCACGCCGGCCGGCGGTTTCTTCGGCACGGCTCGTCTGGCCACCCGTGTCCCCGAGCCCTGTTGCGCCGTGAGCCACCCTTCGGCGACCAGCTCCCCGTACGCGTCCGCGACCGTATTGCGGGCGATGCCCAGGTCGACGGCGAGCGAGCGCGAGGACGGCAGCCTGGTCCCAGGCGCCAGCCGGCCGGTGCGCGCGGCCTCCCGCAACGCGTCCATCAGGCCCGACCGCAGCCCGGAGCCGCGCAGTTCGACATGCAGATCGGCACCGAAAGTGGCCCAGGAATCTGTCATGGAAGTGGACCATACTCCTGTGCCACCAGCCGCGTAGCGTCGTCGCCATGACGACGAACGGAAACGACTCCTACGCCCACGAGCACACCCCCCGTCTCCAGATCGGACAGCTCGCCCCCGAGGTCTACAAGGCCATGGTCACGCTGGACACGGCCGCCCGGCAGGGCGTCGACCCGGTCCTCCTCGAGCTGGTGAGGATCCGCGCCTCGCAGATCAACCACTGCGCCTTCTGCCTCGATATGCACACCAAGGACGCGCTGGCGGCGGGCGAGTCGGTGGATCGGATCATCCAGCTCAGCGCCTGGGAGGAGTCGCGCCACTTCTACACGGAGAAGGAGATCGCGGCGATCGAACTGACGGAGGCCGTGACCGTCCTGACCGACGGCTTTGTGACGGACGAGGTGTACGAGAACGCCGCGAAGCACTTCGACGAGAAGGAGCTTTCCCACCTGATCGCCTCGATCACGGTCATCAACGCCTGGAACCGTTTCGGCGTGTCGACCCGCATGGTCCCCGGCCACTACACGGCCGGCCAGTTCAAGCACTGACCGCCGCACACTGCCCCAGCAGATCCAGCAGATCCAGGAGAGAAATGACCGTGACCGTCTTCCGCGCCCTGCACCACGGCCGTTCGCCGGGCGATCCCCTGGTGCTTCCCGGCCCCTGGGACGCGGCCAGCGCCCGCGCCTTCGCGGACGCGGGCTTCCCGGCGCTGGCCACGCCGAGCGCCGGTGTCGCCGCCGCACTCGGATACGAGGACGGGCAGACGCCCGCGGACGAGATGTTCGCGGCCGTCACCCGTATCGCCCGCTCGGTGGAGGTGCCCGTCTCCGCGGACGTCGAGGACGGCTACGGCCTGTCTCCGAAGGAACTGGTGGCCCGGATCCTCGACACCGGCGCGGTCGGCTGCAATCTGGAGGACTCCGACTCGGCCACGAAAGCCCTCAAGGACCCGCAGCGGCACGCGGACCGGCTGGCGGAGGTACGCGCGGAGGCGGGCGACCGGCTGTTCATCAACGCACGGGTCGACTCGTTCCTGCGCGGCGTGAGCGATCCGGCCGAGGCGATCACCCGGGCGCGGCTCTATGTCGCGGCCGGGGCGGACTGCGTCTACCCGTTCGCCGTACCGCCGGAGCACATCCCACTGCTGCGCGAAGGGATCGAGGGCCCGATCAATGTCGCGCCGCTGCCGGGCAGTCCGAGCATCGCCGAGCTGGGCCGCCTCGGCGCGACCCGGATCACCTTCGGGCCCGGCCTGCACCGGAAGGCGATGGCGGCGGTACGGACCATCGCCGAGAACCTGCGCGCGGAGCACACACAGCGCGCGGACTAACCTGCCTGGTCCGCCGGGCCGGCCTTCCCGGCTCCGGGCCTGGTCGCCTCCGCGTCCTTCGCCAGGCCCACCGCCGCGAGAAGACTCAGCCCGCGCTCGGCCTGGCGCAGCGCCTTGATCGCGGTGATCGAGTCGGCCGGCCCTTCGATGCCGGCCGCGGCGAGATGCGCGCGCACCCAGCGGCCGCGCAGCTCGGCGTCCGAGGCCGCGGCGGCTTCGGCGACGAGAGCGGCGGCGCGCTCAAGACCGGGGCGCTCCTCGGGCGTGGCAGTGTCCAACGCGGCGCGGACGGCATCGCCGATGCCGTCCGCGTCACGCAGTACGAGTACGTTGAGTTCCTGCTTGCCGAGTCCGAACATGTATGGATCCTCGGCCGCAGAACCCCTTCCCCTCAAGAGAGTTGAGGGGATTCTGAGGCTACTTCTTCGGGAGCCACGCCTTCCACGTCGACTCGTTCTCCTTGACCCACTTCTCGGCCGCCGCCTCCGGCGACATCTTTTCGCCGGCGATCATCAGCGCGACCTCGTTCTGCTGCTCGGTCGTCCACTTGAAGTTCTTCAGGAACTGAGCCGCCTCGCCGCCGTTCTTGGCGAAGTCGGCGTTGAAGTACTTCTGCAGCGGTGTGTTCGGGTAGGCGCAGGCGATCTTCTTCGGGTCCGCGTCACAACCGGCCTTGTACTGAGGCAGCTTGACCTCGACCATGTCGATCTGGGCGTTCAGCCACTGCGGGGTCCACCAGTACGTCAGGAACGGCTTCTTCGCCTTGGCGTACTTCTTCATCGCGGTGATCTGCGCGGCCTCGGAGCCCGAGTAGTTGGTCTTGAGGTCCAGCTTCAGGTTCTTGATGAGCGCGTCGTCGTTGGTGACGTAGTCCGGCGAACCCTCGAGGATCTCGCCCTTGTCACCGCTCTCCGCGGTCTTCAGGTCCTTCACATACTTGTTGAGGTTCTTGGCGTCCGTGACGTCGGGGTGCGCGTCCGCGTAGTACTTCGGCACGAACCAGCCGATGTGTCCGGTGACGCCGAGGTCGCCGCCCTTGACGACGGTCTTCTTCGTCGCGACGTACTGCTTCTCCTCCTTGGGGTGACCCCAGTCCTCCATGATCGCGTCGACGTCGCCCTTGGAGAGCGCGTCCCAGGCGAGGACCTCGCCCATCTGCTGGGTCTTGACGGTGTAGCCCAGCTCCTTCTTCAGGATGTAGGCGGCGACGGCCGTGTTGGCCTGGGCGCCGACCCAGGACGGGACGGTCAGCGTCACGGACTTCTTACCGCCCACGTCGTTCTTCTTGCCGGTGTCGGCGGCGCCGCAGGCGCTGAGAGTGAGGACACCGAGGGCACTGACGACAGCGGTGGTGATACGGAGGGTGCGCATGGTGCTCCTGTTACATGGAAGGACGGGTTCAGTCGGTCTTGCGGGTGGTGGGCTGCGTGATCCGGTCCAGTACGAGACCGAGGCAGACGATCGCGACTCCGGCTGTCATCCCGATGCCCATCTCGCCCCGGGAGAGGCCCTTCACGACGTCGTAGCCGAGCGCGCCTCCGCCGACCAGGCCGCCGACGACGACCACGGCGAGGACCAGCACCACACCCTGGTTGACGGCGAGCTGGAGCGCCGGACGGGCAAGCGGCAGCTGGACTTGGAGGAGTTGCTGCCGGGGCGACGCGCCGAGCGAGCGGGAGGCCTCCAGCGCGGCCGGGTCGACCTCGCGCAGACCCTGCGTCGTGATGCGTACGACGGCCGGCAGCGCGTACACGACAGCCGCGATGATCGCCGAGGCGCGGGTGACGCCGAACAGCGCGACCACCGGGATGAGATAGACGAACTGCGGCATGGTCTGCATGGCGTCGAGTACGGGCCGCAGCCATCGCTCCAGACGACCGGCCCGCGCGCAGAAGATGCCCGCGAGCACGCCGAGGAAGAGCGTCAGGACGAGCGCCGCGAGCACCTGCGAGAGCGTGTCCAGCGACTTCGCCCAGACCCCGAGTACGCCGATGGCCGCCATCGAGACAGTGGCGGTCAGCGCCGTCACCCAGGTGCCGACCAGCCAGGCCAGGGCCGCCACCAGCAGCAGCAGGGACCACCACGGCAGCCAGGTCAGGACGTCGCGCAGCGGGTTGAGGACCCAGAGCGTGAAGTGCTCCGACCACACTTCCGTGCCGCCGAGGACCGGGACGCCGGAGGAGAGGTGCTCGGTGATCCAGTTCTGGGCCTTGTTGACGGGCGTGGAGATGTCATATGTCCAGCCCTCCGGCCAGGCGGTGCCGATCGCCGGCCGTGCCAGCACCGCGGCCACGACACCGGCGAACACCAGCGCCCACGCGGACCGGCCGTGCAGCAGCCCGCCGCCCGGTGCGCTCTCGCCGATACGGTCGCCCGCGGACGCTGTCGTACGGTCCAGCCAGACGGCGATCAGCACGATCGGGATGCCGGCGGCGAGTGCCTTGCCGACGTCGACGGTGGAGAGCGCGGAGTACACCTGTTCACCGAGTCCGCCGGCGCCGACGAGGGCCGCGATGACGACCATCGAGAGCGCCATCATGATCGTCTGGTTGAGGCCGAGGAGCATCTGCCTGCGGGCGAGCGGCAGCCGCGCGGTCCGCAGCCGCTGCCAGCCGCTCGCGCCGAGCGACGCGGACGCCTCGAGCACGGCGGGGTCGGCGCCGCGCAGTCCGAGCGCGGTGAGACGGGCCATCGGCGGGGCCGCGTAGATCACCGTGCAGAAGAGCGCGGCCGGCGTGCCGGTGCCGAACACCAGCACGAACGGCAGCAGATACGCGAAAGCCGGCATCACCTGCATGGTGTCCAGCACAGGCCGCAGTACCCGGTCGACGCGGTCGGACAGTCCGGCCGCGAGACCGATCAGGACGCCGAGCAGCGCGGCGACGGCCACCGCGACGACCATCAAGGCGATGGTGAGCAGCGTGGCGTCCCACATCCCGAGGAGCCCGCACACGGCGAAGGCCACGAACGCGGTCCCCGCGACCTTGACCCCGCGCCGCCCGAGCCCGGCGGCCCGCCAGGCGATCAGCACACCGGCGACCACGACACCCAGCCAGCCCATGGCGTCCAGGAACCGGTAGACCACGTCGACGGCGTCCACGGCCGTGTTGGAGAAGTGGAGCAGGAAGTAGAGGAAGACAGGGTGGGTGTCGCGGTTGTCGATGACCCACTGGTTGGCGTCGTCGAGCGGCCCGGAGACATTGACCGTCAGCTCGCCGGGCCAGCTTCCGCTGCCCCACAGCGCGATGCCGGCGGGTATGAGCACCAGCGCGGCAACGGCGATCAGCAGGAGCTTGCCCTTGACGCGGTGGCGCAGCAGGGTCCGGAGAGTGCGGTCGGGTGCGGCCGCTTCCTTGGCGGGGGCGGTGACGACGGCTGTCATGCGGCCGCCGCCTTGTCCGTGTCGGCACCCCGGTCGAGGCCGGCCACGACATCCAGCAGCCCGCGGTGGTCGACGACCCCCACGCACCGCCCGTCCTGCATGACACGCGCCGTCATACCGCTGCGGGCGACCGCCTCGATCGCCTCGAAGACGGTCGCGTCGGCGGCGACCGCCGGTCCGGTATCGGCCTCGCCGGCATCCGCGGGGCGCATCGCCGTACGCACCGTCATGACCTGCTCGCGCGCGACATCGCGGACGAAGTCGCGTACGTAGTCGTCGGCGGGCGAGCCCACGATCTCCTCCGGCGTGCCCAGCTGCACGATCCGGCCGTCCCGCATCAGCGCGATACGGTCGCCCAGCTTCAGCGCCTCGCTCAGATCGTGCGTGATGAAGATCATCGTCCGGCCTTCCTCGCGGTGCAGCCGGATGACCTCCTCCTGCATATCGCGGCGGATCAGCGGGTCTAGCGCGCTGAACGGCTCGTCGAAGAGCAGCACTTCGGGGTCGACGGCAAGCGCACGGGCAAGCCCGACCCGCTGCTGCTGACCGCCCGAAAGCTGTCCGGGACGGCGGTGTTCGAGGCCCTCGAGGCCCACCTTGGCGATGATGTCCGCGGCCCGGGAGCGGCGAGCGGCCTTGCCCATACCCTGGATCTCGAGGCCGTACGCGATGTTGTCGATCACCGAGCGGTGCGGCAGCAGGCCGAAGTGCTGGAAGACCATGGACGCCCGGTGGCGGCGCAGTTCGCGCAGCCGCGCCGTGTCCATGGACAGCACGTCCTCGCCGTCGATGGCGATCGCCCCGGACGTCGGTTCGATCAGCCGGGTCAGACAGCGTACGAGCGTCGACTTGCCGGAGCCGGAGAGGCCCATGACGACGAAGACCTCGCCCTTGCGCACATCGAATGAGACATCGCGTACGGCGGCGGTGCAGCCGGTGCGCTCGCGCAGCTCTGCCGGGGAGAGCGCGCCGAGTTCGGCGTCGCCGGGGATGCGGCCGGCCTTCGGACCGAAGACCTTCCACAGGTCGCGTACGGAGAAGACGGGCGGCTGACCGGTGTCGGAAGCAGTCTCCTCGTTCACATCCACTCGCTTCGTCTCCGCGCTGGTCTCGGCCTCGGACTCGGTCTTCATCGGGTCATGCCCCTCTCCTCGGAAGCCACGGACAGCAGCTCCGCGCACTTCTCTCCGACCATCAGGACCCCGATCATCGGGTTCACGGCCGGCATCGTCGGGAATACGGACGCATCCGCGATACGGATGCCGTCGAGACCTCTGACCGTCAAGTCCGGGGCAACTACGGCAAGTTCATCAGCGGCGGCACCCATTCGGCAGGTACCCGCGGGGTGGTACACCGTGTGCGCGACCTTTCGCGCGTACTCACCGATCGCCTCGTCGGAGGTGATCTCGGGCCCCGGGCAGACCTCCCTCTTCAACCAGCCCGCCAACGGTTCGGCCTCGGCTATCCGACGGGCGATCTTGATGCCGTCGACGAGCGTACGGCCGTCGTAGTCGTCCTCATCGGTGAAGTAGCGGAAGTCCAGCGCAGGCTTTACGTCCGGATCCGCGCTGGTCAGATACAGCCGGCCGCGGCTGCGCGGCTTGGGGATGTTCGGCGTCATCGACACCCCGTGCGCGGGCCGCCGGTAGCCGAGCCGCTCCGGGTTGTCGGTGAACGGTATTTGGTAGAAGTGGAACATCAGGTCGGGCCCTTGCGCGTCCGGATCCCGCTGCACGAAGAGGCCCGCGTCGCTGTCCATCGCCGAGTTCTCGGGGATCGGCCCGTGCGTCTCCCAGACGATCACCGATTCCGGGTGGTCGAGCAGGTTCTCGCCGACGCCCGGCAGATCGTGTACGACAGGGATGCCGAGTCGCTCCAGATCGGCGCGCGGCCCGATGCCGGAGTGCAGCAGCAGCCGCGGAGTGTCCACCGCGCCCGCGCAGACCAGGACTTCATGACAGGCCCCGACGAACTGCTCCTCGCCGTCCTTCGTACGGACATGCACTCCGGTCGCCCTGGGGTTTCCCCCGCCGGAGACTGCGGGAGCGTCCAGCTCCAGCCTGTACGCCCAGGTCTCCAGGGCGATATGCAGGTTCGGGCGGTCCAGGAACGGGTGCAGGTACGCGACCGAGGCGGAGGACCGCTTGTTGTTCTCCGGGTGGTACGCGAGGTCGAAGAAGCCGACGCCCTCGTGGAACGGCTTCCTGTTGAAGCTCTCGACGCGCGGGACGGCCACCGCCGCCTGGGCCGCGTCGACGAAGTCACGGGCGATGGCGTTACGGTCCGCCTCGTCGACGGGCACGATGTTGTTCCGGAGCCGGTCGAAGTACGGGTCCATCGTGGCCGCGTCCCAGCCCTCGGCGCCGGCCGCCGCCCACTCGTCCCAGTCGGACGGCAGCGGCCGGAAGGCGATGAGGGTGTTGTGGGAGGAGCAGCCGCCGAGCACCCTGGCCCGGCTGTGCCGGATGTGGGAGTTGCCGCGAGGCTGCTCGGTGGTCGGGTAGTCGTAGTCGAGCTCGCCGCCGAGCAGCCCCATCCAGCGCCGCAGGGTGAGGACTTCGGGGCGGTCGACATCGCTCGGGCCGCCCTCGATGACGGCGACGGTGATGTCCGGGTTCTCGGTGAGCCGGGAGGCGATCACCGATCCCGCGGTGCCGCCGCCGACGACGACATAGTCGTACATGGTCATGTTCTGTTCGGTCATTTCCGCGTACCCCTGCTCAGCCCGCGAACCAGCGCACGGGGCGCGGGGCCAGGTTCTGGTAGATGTGCTTGGCCTCGCGGTATTCGGCGAGCCCGGCGGGCCCCAGCTCCCGGCCGATGCCGCTCTTCCCGAATCCGCCCCACTCGGCCTGCGGCAGGTACGGGTGGAAGTCGTTGATCCAGACGGTCCCGTGCCGCAGCCGCCCGGCGACGCGCCGCGCCCGGCCCGGGTCGGAGGTCCATACGGCGCCTGCGAGCCCGTACTCGGTGTCGTTGGCGAGGGCGACGCCCTCCTCCTCCGTACGGAAGGTCTCGACGGTCAGGACGGGCCCGAAGACTTCTTCGCGTACGACGCGCATTTCGCGGTGGCACTGGTCGAGGACGGTGGGCCGGTAGAAGTACCCCTCGTACCCCTCGCCCTCCGGCCTTGCTCCACCGGCCCGCAGCACCGCGCCCTCCGCAAGGGCGGAGGCGACGTAGTCCTCGGTCTTGGCGAGCTGCTGCCGCGAGACGAGGGGCCCGCACTCCACGCCCGTCTCGGTGCCGCGTCCGAGGCGGATCTTCTCGGCGCGGCGGGCCAGTTCGCCGACGAAGCGCTCGCGCAGCGACTCCTCGATGATGAGCCGCGACCCGGCGGAACAGACCTGCCCGCTGTGGATGAAAGCCGCATTGAGCGCCTGATCGACGGCAGTGTCGAAGCCCTCTTCCGTCCCGCACGCATCGGCGAAGACGAGATTGGGGTTCTTGCCGCCGAGTTCGAGGGCGACCTTCTTGACGCTGTCGGCTGCGGCGCGCATCACCTTGGTACCGCTGGACAGTCCGCCGGTGAAGGACACCAGATCCACATCGGGGTGCTCGGCCAGCCTGGCACCGACGGGGTCGCCCGCGCCGGTGACGATGTTCGCCACCCCGGCAGGCAGTCCGGCCTCGACGAGCAGCTCGATGAGCGCGACGGTGGTCAGCGGGGTGATCTCGCTGGGTTTGACCACAAAAGTGTTGCCCGCGGCCAGCGCCGGGGCAATCTTCCAACTCGCTTGCAGGAGTGGGTAGTTCCACGGCGTGATCAGCGCACAGACCCCGACCGGC
The DNA here is from genome assembly GCF_053591755.1 of Streptomyces sp. NPDC002926. NCBI lineage: Bacteria > Bacillati > Actinomycetota > Actinomycetes > Kitasatosporales > Streptomycetaceae > Streptomyces > Streptomyces sp. NPDC002926. Next base: position 315,036 of record NZ_JBSFUK010000005.1, on the reverse strand, counting down.
TCATACACCACCACACTGTGTATCTCCTCGGATCCCGCGTCGACGACCCGTCCGCCGCTCTCGTTCATGACGAGGTCGGCGAAGTAACGGAAGGCGTCGCTCACGCAGTCGACGTCGACGCGGCCTTCCTCGAGGGTCTTTCCGGCGTCCCGGCTCTCCAGCAGACCGATCTCTTCACGGTCGCGCTGGAGCAACTCGGCGACGCGCCGCAGCAGCGCGGCACGCTCGGCGACGGGGGTGTGCGGCCACTCGCCCTGGTCGAATGCGGTACGCGCGGCGGCGATCGCGGCGTCGGTGTCCTCGGTCCCGCCCTCCGCCACGACGGCGAAGACGGTCGCGTCAGCGGGGTCGAGTATCTCGCGCGTGGCGCCGGATGCGGCTGCGCGCCACTCTCCGCCCACGTGGATGGTCTGTTGTGCCGACACGTCGCGTTTCGCCTTCCGTTCCCGAAATGTTTCACGCCGGTGATAGCCGGCGGACGGGTCGCCTGCCCAGGGGATCGGAAAGCATGCGCATGGATGTCTCAAAGTTGCCCGTATCACTTTGCCGCGGCGGGGCAGGTGTACTCCGGCCTTGAATAATGCGGTGAGCCCGTCGGCCGCGACTCCCCCGGAGGGCGGTCGGTTCGACGGCCGCGACTCCTCCGGAGGGCGGTCGGCCCGGCTTTCTGGACGCCGCCGGTGTCCGCTCCGGCATCGGCATCGCTCGTGCCACCCGGCGACTGCGGATCAGCGCGTCCGCGCCGCCTCCGGGGGGAGAGCTACGTCACATGCGGGCCGCCCATGGCCACCTGGACGCCCCGGGCCCGGAAGTGGGCCCCCGGCCCCCGGGTGAGTTCCACCGACAGAACAAACGCCCCCGGCGGCCAGTCGGCTGCCGGGGGCGTCGGGTACGTACGTGAGGCGTACGGATCAGATGAGGCCGAGCTCGCGGACCGCCGCGCGCTCCTCCTCCAGCTCCTTCACCGACGCGTCGATGCGCGCACGCGAGAAGTCATTGATCTCCAGGCCCTGGACGATCTCGTACCTGCCGTCCTTCGTGGTGACCGGGAACGACGAGATCAGGCCCTCCGGGACGCCGTACGAGCCGTCCGACGGGATGCCCATGGAGGTCCAGTTGCCCTCCGCGGTGCCGTTGACCCAGGTGTGGACGTGGTCGATCGCGGCGTTCGCGGCCGAGGCGGCCGAGGACGCGCCACGGGCCTCGATGATCGCGGCGCCGCGCTTGGCGACGGTCGGGATGAAGGTGTCGGCGAGCCACTGCTCGTCGTTCACGACCTCGGCGGCGTTCTTGCCCGCCACCTCGGCGTGGAAGATGTCCGGGTACTGGGTCGCGGAGTGGTTGCCCCAGATGGTGAGGCGGCGGATCTCGGAGACCGGGGCGCCGGTCTTCTTCGCGAGCTGGGAGATCGCGCGGTTGTGGTCGAGGCGGGTCATCGCGGTGAAGCGCTCGGCCGGTACGTCCGGGGCCGCGGCCTGCGCGATGAGCGCGTTGGTGTTGGCCGGGTTTCCGACGACGAGGACCTTGATGTCGTCCGCGGCGTTGTCGTTGATGGCCTTGCCCTGCGGCTTGAAGATGCCGCCGTTGGCGGAGAGGAGGTCGCCGCGCTCCATGCCCTTCGTACGCGGACGGGCGCCGACCAACAGGGCCACGTTGGCTCCGTCGAAGGCGACGTTCGGGTCGTCCGTGATCTCGATGCCGCTCAGCAGCGGGAAGGCGCAGTCCTCGAGCTCCATCGCGGTGCCCTCGGCGGCCTTCAGGCCCTGCGGGATCTCGAGGAGCCGAAGCGCGACCGGCACATCCGCGCCGAGCAGGTGGCCGGAGGCGATGCGGAAGAGCAGCGCGTAGCCGATCTGGCCGGCCGCGCCGGTCACGGTGACATTCACGGGAGTGCGGGTCATGGCGATCTCCGTAAGACAGCTGGCGGTGGGGGTCCCTGCCCCTGGTGCTGGACACCCCTTCGCCCGTCTTCTGAATCTTGACGTGAAGAGACATCCAGCGTCAGGCTATCCGACCCGCGACCCCGCCATACCCCGCCCCCTTGTGGCGCCGCTCACGCACGGCTCACAGCCGCTCACACGCAGGCTCAGGCGCCGCTGAAGCGCCCGCAGTCGCTGCAGTCCCGCGCGGCTCACCCCCGCGCGCTCACTGCTGCCCGGTGCAGCCCGTCGTCCCCGTCTTCAGCGTCGCGCACGCCTTCACATCGGCCGGCGCCGCCGCCGCGGTCATGGGCGTGTAGGCGTCCTTGTCCGCGTTCACCAGGCCGTTCTGCGCGCCTTTGCCGCCCACGGTTATCTGCACCGTGTCGCCGGGGGCCGCCTGAGTGATGCGGGCCCAGGCCGCCTGGCAGGTCTTGCTGTACCGGACCTCGACCAGGGCCTTGCCGACGGTCGCGCTGGAGACGGTCTTGGCGAACTGTCCACCGCAGCCCATGGCCTCCGGGTCCTGGCCCGTGCAGTCATCGCCGCTGCACTTCACACCGGCCGGGAGCGGCGGGCTGCTGGTTGTCGGCGTGGCGGACGGCGTCTTGGCCGCGCTCTTGCCGTCGCCGGCGCCGCCGAGGTCGGTCAGGAGCACGGCCGCGGCTATCACCAGCAGCGCGCCGACCACGCCGGCCAGGAACATGGTCACCCTGCGCTTTCCGCGCCCCTGGCCGGGGGATGCGGTGGGGCCGGAAGGTGCGCTCGGCGGTGACATCGGCGGGCCCTGGTGGCCGGTCGACTCCTGGTGGCCGGGCGAGCCGTGATGGTCGGGGCCGGGCTGCACCGGTACCCGCGGACGGCGCTGCTCATCGGTCCCGAACGCCCCGGCCTCCGGGCCGGCCGGATCCGCGGGCGCCGCCGTCCGGCCGCCCGAGCGGCCGTTCGCGGTGCCCGCCGGGGCCGGGCCGAACTCCCCGAGCGCAGCCCGCGCCTGGGAGATCCGTATCGCTTCCATGGTCATGTCGTGGCGCATCTCGGAGCGGCTCCAGGCACGCTCCGCCAGCTCCCACATCGTGGTCAGATGGACCGTGTTCGTACCGGTCACCTCCGCCAGCGCGACGATCGCCCCCTTGGGCGCGAGCAGTCGGCCGTTCAGATACCGCTCCCACGACGTCTTGCTGTACCCGGTTCGGTCCGCGACCGCGGCAAGGTTCAGCCCGCTGCGGTCGACGAGCCGACGGAGCTGGCTGGTGAACTCCCGGACCTGCGGGTCCAGCTCCTCCGGTAGTGCCTTCCAACGAGGCATTGCCTCCCCCTTGTCCCCCGATCGTGCCTGATGTGCCCCGCGCTGTCCCGGCCCCCGCCGTGCCCTTCGGGCGTCCGTGTTCCGGACTACCCAATGGGATGCGCAGAGCCAGGATGTCAGTTCCTGTTTTTGGTGTGCACGGGAGCATTCGTTGCGGTAGCCGCGCCCCCTTGCACGCCCCGCCCCGGATGCCGCTTCAGTCTCGCATCCGTAGCCCAACGATCGCACCGTGGCGGAATGGTCACTTCCATGCCACAGGCGCCAGGCGTCCCTTGAACGCGGTTGGCGCGTCCATGACTCTTGAAACACGACGGCGCCCGTCCTCCCTCGGGGGAGAGGACGGGCGCCGTCGGTGTTCGGTGCCGGTTGCCCGGAACCCGGCCGGCTCTGAGGGCTCAGACGGACGTCATCCTCTTCCGCAGGTTGGCGTCGAGAGCGTCCAGGAACTGCTCCGTCGTCAGCCACGGGGTGTCCTTGGAGATGAGCAGCGCCAGGTCCTTGGTCATCTGGCCGCTCTCGACCGTGTCGACGCAGACCTGCTCGAGCGTCTCGGCGAACCTGGTGACCTCGGGGGTGCCGTCCAGCTTGCCGCGGTGGGCGAGACCACGGGTCCAGGCGAAGATCGAGGCGATCGGGTTGGTCGAGGTCGCCCTGCCCTGCTGGTGCTGGCGGTAGTGCCGGGTGACCGTGCCGTGCGCGGCCTCGGCCTCGATGGTCCTGCCGTCGGGCGACATCAGAACCGAGGTCATCAGGCCGAGCGAGCCGAAGCCCTGCGCGACGATGTCGGACTGGACGTCGCCGTCGTAGTTCTTGCAGGCCCAGACATAGCCGCCCTCCCACTTGAGCGCCGCGGCGACCATGTCGTCGATCAGGCGGTGCTCGTAGGTGAGGCCCTTGGCGTCGAACTCGGCCTTGAACTCGGCGTCGAAGATCTCCTGGAAGATGTCCTTGAAGCGACCGTCGTACTTCTTGAGGATCGTGTTCTTCGTGGACATGTAGACCGGGTACTCACGGGCCAGGCCGTACCGGAACGAGGCGCGCGCGAAGTCGCGGATCGAATCGTCGTGGTTGTACATGGCGAGGGCGACACCGGAGCCCGGGAACTCGTGGACCTCCAGCTCGATCGGCTCGGAGCCGTCCTTCGGAGTGAACGTCATGGTGAGGGTGCCCGGGCCCGGAACCTTCAGGTCGGTGGCGCGGTACTGGTCGCCGAAGGCGTGACGGCCGACGACGATCGGCTTGGTCCAGCCAGGAACGAGCCGCGGCACGTTCTCCATGATGATCGGCTCACGGAAGATGACGCCGCCGAGGATGTTGCGGATGGTGCCGTTCGGCGAGCGGTACATCGCCTTGAGGTTGAACTCCTCGACCCGCTGCTCGTCCGGCGTGATCGTGGCGCACTTGACGCCGACGCCGTACTTCTCGATGGCGTTGGCGGCGTCGACGGTCACCTGGTCGTTGGTGGCGTCGCGGCGCTCGATGCCCAGGTCGAAGTACTTCAGCTCGACATCGAGGTACGGCAGGATCAGCTTGTCCTTGATGAAGGACCAGATGATGCGGGTCATCTCGTCGCCGTCGAGCTCGACGACGGGGTTGGCTACCTTGATCTTGGCCATGAGGTGGAACGTCCCTCTCACGCGCGTCGGCTGGGGTCGGCGATGCCCGCGATGTCGCGTCCGGGGCCCCGCCGATTTATCTCGTCATCAAGATACTCGAACGTCGCGACTAACGGACGGTGAAGTGGACAGCGTCCTCGAGGAACGGGACGTCGAGCCACGGCTTCGGCTGGGCCACGAGCGCGAGCAGCACGATCAGGGTGCCGAGCAGTCCGTACGTGACCATGTCCGTGAAGCGCGACCGCACCGCGAGCATGCCGACGGAGGGCAGCGTGCGGCGCATCACGGCACCGGTGATCAGCGCCACGCCGATCAGGATGGTCCCCACCCGGAAGGCGTCGGCGAAGGTGTCGCTGCCGACGATCACCAGGCCGATACCGGCGAGGGCCAGGACGGTGAGCAGGGGCCACTGCCGGGCGGGCGCGGAAGCGTCCCCGGGCGCTGCCCGGCCGCCACCCTCGGGCCGGGCGGTGTCGCGGGTGAGGGAGGGGGGCCGGCGGGAGGGCTTCTTGCCGGTGTCGGGGCGGACCCCCTGATCGGCGGCCCCTGTCACGGACGCGGCGTCGGCGTCCGTGTCGGTGGCGTCCGGGCCGGTGGCGTCCGGGCCGCTCGTGTCCGGGCCGGTGGCGTCCGGGCCGGCATGGCGGGGGTGGACGGCATTGGCGATCACGACGGCGGCAGCGGCGTCCGGGGCCTCCGGCTTCGGGGAGGCGGCCTCGATGTCCGGACGGGGTCCGCTGTCCGCTGCGGCAGTGTCCGCGGCCGGCTGTGGGCCGGCGCCGTCGGCGTCCGGCCGGGACGTCCCGGCCTCTGCGGAGGACGCCCTCCTGCGGGCGGCCGCCGTATCCACCTCGTCCCCACGCATCCCTGTCCCGTTCGGGTTCGCGCCGGCGCCCCACGGCTCCGCCGCGTCGGCTCCGTCGTTCGTGCGTACACCCATGGGCTCAGCCTTCCCGGTCAGCCCGCGACGGCGACCGCGGCGCGCTCCGCCGCCTCGACAACGTTGACCAGCAGCTGCGCGCGGGTCATCGGGCCGACGCCGCCCGGGTTCGGGGCGACCCAGCCGGCCACCTCGGCGACGCCCGGGTGGACATCCCCGACGATCTTGCCGTTCTCGTCGCGGCTGACACCGACGTCGAGTACCGCCGCGCCCGCCTTGACGTCTTCCGGCTTGACCAGGTGCGGGACACCGGCCGCGGCCACGATGATGTCCGCCTGCCGCAGATGCGCGGACAGATCGCGCGTACCGGTGTGGCACTGCGTCACCGTCGCGTTCTCGGACTTACGGGTCAGCACCAGCGGCATCGGCCGCCCGATGGTGATCCCGCGGCCCACGACCACCACATTCGCGCCGTTGATCTCGACGCCGTGATGCCGGAGCAGCTGGACGATGCCGTACGGAGTGCAGGGCAGCGGGCCCTCCACACCGAGCACCAGCTTGCCGAGGCTCATCGGGTGCAGCCCGTCCGCGTCCTTGGCCGGGTCCATCAGCTCCAGGACGCGGTTGGCGTCGATGCCCTTGGGAAGCGGCAGCTGGACGATGTAGCCCGTGCACTCGGGGTTGTCGTTGAGTTCCCGGACGACCGCCTCGATCTCTTCCTGCGTGGCGGTGTCGGGCAGTTCGCGCTGGATCGAGGCGATGCCGACCTGCGCGCAGTCACGGTGCTTGCCGTTGACGTACCAGCGGCTGCCCGGGTCGTCCCCGACAAGCAGGGTCCCGAGACCGGGGGTGATGCCCCTCTCCTTGAGCGCCGCCACGCGGGCGGTCAGGTCGGACTTGATCGCGGCTGCGGTGGCCTTGCCATCGAGAATCTGGGCGGTCATGGACCCATCCTCGCGGATGGACCCGCCACTGTTCCAATTCGGTCCTGATCGCTCCGCCGCTGCGGCCCGCGTCACACCGCCGCCCCACCCCCGGCCGACGCGACCGGGAGGTTGCACTTGCACAACACATACGAATACCGACTGGACAAAAAGTCGATGTTAAGACCACGATGTGCCGCGCAGTACCGCGGCAGTGTTGGGGGGCAAACCGCATATTTCGTTACGTTCCTCCGCTCGGACCGCATCGTCCCCGCACTTTCCAACGGAGGAATCCCGTAATGAGCTTCGGCGACCCGAACAACCCCTACGGCCAGCAGCAGGGCGGTCAGCCGGGTTACGGCTATCCCCAGGGTCAGCAGCCTCAGGGCCAGCCCGGTTACGGCTACCCCCAGGCACCGCCGGTCCAGCCGTACGGCGCCGGCGGCTTCGCGGCCGGTCCGACGGAGATGCCGGGCGGCGTGAAGGCGGCCCGCGTGATGCTCTTCATCATCGCCGGCTTCCAGGTGATCGGCGCGATCTTCGCGGCGATGGGCGCCGTCGGCCTCAACAAGGCCAAGGACGACCCCGCGCTGCGGGACGACGTCCAGTTCCAGCAGATCGCCGACATGTCGGTCGGTGCGGTGTGGGCCATCGCCTTCCTCATCCTGGCCTGGGGAATCCTCGCGATCGTGCTCGGCGTCAAGTTCAGCAGTGGCGGCAACGGCATCCGTATCACCGCACTGGTCTTCGGCGTCATCACGGCGATCCTGGGCATCTACCCGTTCGTCCTCGTCGGGCTGGTGCACACCGTCCTCGCCATCCTGATCGCCGTCTTCGTCGGCAAGTCCGATGGCAGCGCCTGGTTCACCCGTCAGCGCGCCTGAGCCACCGGCTGAGAGCTGTACGGCAAAGGCCGCGTCCCCACTTCGGGACGCGGCCTTTTACGTCGGCTGCACAGTGGACGTGGCTGCTCAGTGGAAGAAGTGCCGCGTCCCCGTGAAGTACATCGTCACTCCGGCCTTCTTCGCGGCCTCGACGACCTGCTCGTCACGGACCGAACCGCCCGGCTGCACCACCGCCTTGATGCCCGCGGCGGTCAGGATCTCCAGGCCGTCCGGGAACGGGAAGAACGCGTCGGACGCGGCGTACGAACCCTCCGCGCGCTCGGCGCCGGCCCGTTCCACCGCGAGCTTCGCGGAGTCGACGCGGTTGACCTGGCCCATGCCGACACCGACCGACGCGCGGTCCTTGGCCAGCAGGATCGCGTTGGACTTGACGGCGCGGCAGGCCCTCCACGCGAAGGAGAGCTCGGCCAGCTCGTCCGCCGACAGTGCCTCACCCGTCGCCAGCGTCCAGTTCGCCGGGTCGTCGCCGTCCGCCTGCAGGCGGTCCTTGATCTGCAGCAGCGCGCCGCCCTCGATGGGCCGGAGTTCGACGGGGGCCGCCGGGGATCCCGTGCAACGCAGCACACGAATGTTCTTCTTGCGGGCCAGCACCTCGACGGCGCCGTCCTCGTACGCCGGAGCGACGATGACCTCGGTGAAGATCTCGGCGACCTGCTCGGCAAGCGCTACGGTGACCGGCCGGTTGACGGCGATGACCCCGCCGAACGCCGACAGCGGGTCGCAGGCGTGCGCCTTGCGGTGCGCTTCGGCGACATCCGCGCCGACCGCGATGCCGCACGGGTTGGCGTGCTTGATGATCGCGACACAGGGCTCGTCGTGGTCGTGCGCCGCGCGCCGGGCCGCCTCCGTGTCGACGTAGTTGTTGTACGACATCTCCTTGCCGTGCAGCTGCTCCGCGTCGGCGAGGCCCCCATTGCCGTTGGAGTACAGCGCCGCGGCCTGGTGCGGGTTCTCGCCGTAGCGAAGCACGTTCGTACGCTCGAAGGTCGCGCCCAGGAAGTCGGGGAGAACCGAATCGTCGGCGGGCGCGTAGGAGGAGGCGAACCAGGAGGCGACGGCCACGTCGTACGCGGCGGTGTGCTGGAAGGCCTCGGCGGCGAGCCGCTTGCGGGCGGTCAGGTCGAAGCCGCCCTCCTTGACCGCGTCGAGGACATCCGCGTACCGAGCGGGGCTGGTGACGACCGCGACGGAGGGGTGGTTCTTGGCGGCGGCGCGGACCATCGACGGGCCGCCGATGTCGATCTGCTCGACGCACTCGTCGGGAGAGGCGCCCGAGGCGACGGTCTCCCGGAACGGGTAGAGGTTGACGACCACGAGGTCGAAGGGCTCCACGCCGAGCTCGGCAAGCTGTTCGCGGTGCGACTCGAGCCGCAGGTCGGCGAGGATCCCGGCGTGCACGCGCGGGTGCAGGGTCTTGACCCGGCCGTCCAGGCACTCGGGGAAGCCGGTGAGCTCCTCGACCTTGGTGACCGGCACTCCGGCCGCGGCGATCTTCGCGGCGGTCGAGCCGGTGGAGACCAGCTCCACACCCGCCTCGTGCAGCCCACGGGCGAGCTCCTCCAGACCCGTCTTGTCATAAACACTGACCAGCGCTCGCCGGATGGCCCGCTTCGCAGCCTCAACAGTCACGGGAAAACTACCTTTCGTCCCTCAATGCGGTAGCCGTTACGGGCCAGACGCCCCACGACCTCGACGAGCAGCCGTCGCTCGATTTCCTTGATCCGCTCATGGAGAGCGGCTTCATCGTCCTCGTCCCGCACCTCGACCACGCCCTGCGCGATGATCGGGCCGGTGTCGACGCCGTCGTCGACGAAGTGGACGGTGCACCCGGTGACCTTCGAGCCGTACGCGAGCGCGTCGCGCACTCCGTGGGCTCCGGGAAAGCTGGGCAGCAGGGCGGGATGCGTATTGACACAGCGGCCACCGAAGCGGGCGAGGAATTCCTTCCCCACGATCTTCATGAAGCCGGCCGAGATGACGAGATCCGGTTCGTACGCCGCGGTTGCCTCGGTGAGTGCGGTGTCCCACGCGTCCCGCGTCCCGTAGTCCTTGACCCGGCACACAAAGGTCGGCAGCCCGGCGCGCTCGGCGCGCTCCAGGCCGGCGATCCCGTCCCGGTCGGCACCGACGGCGACGATGCGGGCGCCGAAGCCCTGCGGGTCGTCGGCGATCGCGTCGAGCAGGGCCTGGAGATTCGTTCCGGAGCCGGAGACCAGGACCACGAGGCGGGCCGGTCGGGCGGAGGGGGGCGGGGAGGCCACGGCGGGTCTCTTTCTCGCGTTGCTGTACGTCTTTGTGTGGTCGTACGAACGAATCGCGCTCCCGGATACGGGGAACTCTACGAAGGGGCCGACCGTCAGCAACGATACCGGCACACAGAACGGCCCCCACGGGACGGGGGCGTGGCCGGGAGGTAGCGTCAGGGGACAGGCCCCGTCCCTCGACGGGGAAGACGACACAAAGACCCCATGTGCGCTGGGTCTGAGGGGAAGACATTCACCAGATGCCGGACCGACGCCGCCGTAAGGACCTCCTGTTGCCGCGGGAGCGCCAGTCCACGGATGACAACAATCCCTTCGCGCCGCCGCCGGAGGGCAGGCCGGACCAGCCCTGGCAGCCGCGGCGGCCGGCGAACGACGGCTCGTCCGACGGCTCGTCCGACGATTCCTCCTCGTCTTCCTCCGATTCCCCGGACGACCGTGGCGACGATTCCGACCGGTCCGGCTGGGGCAGCCGGTGGAGCAGCCGCCAGCCCGGCCGCTCTTCGGGCGGCGGCTTCGGCGGCCGCCCGAGCGGCCAGAACGGGCAGAACAGCCAGAACGGCCCGGGCGGCGGCCAGCAGGGCCCTGACGGCGGCGGCTCCCCCGGCGGACTGAAGTGGGACCCGACGGACCCGGCCCAGCGCCGCGCGCGCTATGCCCTGCTCTCCGGCATGTGGGCGTTCTTCTTCGCGCTGTTCGACCTCCCGGAGATCGCGCTGCTGCTGGGCGCGCTGGCGCTGTACTGGAGCATCAGCTCCCTGCGCGCCAAGCCCCAGCGCCGCGCGCCGGACGCCATGACATCTCCCGGACCGTCGGCCCCGGCGCCATCCGCGAATCCGGGCAAACCGCAGATCACTGCGGCGGTGAGCGGTCTGGTGATGGCGAGCATCGCGCTGGTGATCGTGGCGGCGTCGTTCACGGCACAGCTGGTCTACCGCGACTACTACACCTGCGTGAACGACGCGCTGACCAAATCGGGCCAACTGGCCTGCAACGATCTGCTTCCGGACCCGCTCCGCGGAGTGATCGGCATCCAGGAGTAACGGCCGCCGACCGCGCGGTTTCTTTGGCCCCTGCCCCCTGGAGGGGGTGGGGGCCGCGCGCGTGCCCCACTTGTCGCGCTGCGGCGCCAATGCCCCCGCGGCCGGGCACTCCTGCCCCCGGCCGGCCTCCGGAAGGTGCACTGGGGACACCGTGCTAAGGCTCCCCGGGCTTCTCCGGTTCCCCCGGCTTCTCCGTTGCGCCCAACTGCTCCGGCTGCTCCGGCTGCTCCGGCTGCTCCGGCTTCTCGGGCTGCTTCGGCTGTTCCGATGCGCCCCGCTCCGGCTCCTCCGGCTTCTCTGTTGCGGCCGGTGGCGCATCCCCCGGTGCGGTCGGCGGCTCCGGCATCCGCATCGGCGGGAACTCCGCCAGCAGACCCCCAGACGCCTCCTTCAGCGCCGCCCGCCGTGCCTCCCGCTCGCCGCCCCTCTCACTCCACGAACCCGTCGGCAGTACGTCGTACGCCTCCAAGGCCGGGTCCTCGGGCTCCGTCGGCTCGGCGGCATCCGCGGCAGGCACCGCCTCCGCCGGAACCGGAACCGCGACCGGAACCCAAGCCGAAGCCGAGGCCGAAGCCGGAGCGGGAACCGAAACCGGCGCATCCGCCTCGCCCCGTCGCCCCCGCAACCGCCACGCCCGCAGCCCCAGTGCCACCGGCACCCCGATCCCCGCCGACCAGAGCAGCGCCGCCGGGCCCGTCAGCCACCACACCGGGCCGAACTCCACCAGTGCCCGCGTACCCATCGGGCCGCCCGACGCCGCCGTCAGGATCGCCGTGCAGGCCGCGCATCCAGTCGCCCCGAGCAGCGCCGTCAGCGCGGTCTCGCGGCAGCCCCACACCTCCTCCCGTTCCGCGTACCGCAGCGCCGCCGCCCGCCCCGTGAACCATGCGATGACCGCCCCCGCGGCGACCGGCACCACCACCGCCGCCCAGTTCAGCGGCGTGCCAGGCCCCTTCGACGGGACCGCGGCGAGCAGCGGGAAGTACGGCAGCGCGGGATCCCCGGCCAGCGCCAGTGGCATCGCCGTCGCGCCCGTACCGAGCGCGAAACCGGGACCGAGGCCGTACGCCGCGCCCCAGACCGCCGCGTTCGGGACCAGCGCCAGCCCCAGCAGCAGCACCGCCAGTCGGCCCGACCACTCCTCCGCGAGGTGCATGAACGAGTCCTGCGTGGCGTCCGCGTGCCACACCAGCGACGCCGCGACCAGCAGCGCGCCTCCGCCAAGCAAGGTCAGCGATCCGGCCGCCGCGGACCGCAGCGCGACGGCCGCCCGGGGGCGGGCGAGCTCGAGCCGTACCCGTTCCGGCAGCCCGGCCGGCAGCGGCCGGAGCGGCCGGCCTCTCGCCGTCCACACGCCGGCCACCGCCGACAGCACGGTCACCACAGGCAGATGGAACAGCGCGCTCAGCGGGTCGGCCGACAGCGGACCGCCCGCCGCGTACAGCACCGCCCCCGCGCCGACCAGCAGATATCCCGCGGTCACCGCGCACAGCGCACCCCGAGCGGACGGTCGCGGCCGTCCCCTGTCCTGCTCGAGCGCGTCCCGCGCCGCCCGGTGCGTGAGCCAGACCGGCAGCGCGACCAGGAACAGCGGCACCACACCCACCGGCGCCGGGCTCCCGGACAGCGTGCCGGACCGTACGAGCTCAGTGCCATGTGCCAGCAGCCACAGCCCGGCCGCGACATGCAGCGCCCCGGCCGGACCGCTGTCCGGGTACGGGGAGCTGACCCACAGCACCATCACGAGAACGGCGAGCGCGCCGAGCCCGAGCCCCGCCGCGGTCGCGCCGCGCACGAAGGACGCGGCGAGCGCTTCCAGCCGGCCGCCTTGCACGGCAGCGGGGGTCTGCGGCAGCGACGGTCTGTGATCGGTCATCGGGGTCACGCGGCCATGCTGCCAACGACACGCGCTCCAACCGCGTAACAGGCGAATAGCCGCTGTGTCGCTCAATATACGTTTATGTACTTTTTCCGCCGAGTGCAGCACTGCGGAGAGCCCCTGATGACTGAGCGCACCCCACGTTCCACTTCCGCCGCCCCACTGCCCGCCCCCGAGGAACGGCGCACGCTGCGCGAGGCGAAGTCACTGAGCGAGGAGCAGGTCGCCTTGGCCGTCGGCGTGACAAGCGCGACGATCAGGTCCTGGGAGGCCGGTCGCACGAGCCCGCGGGGGCGCAGGCGCGAGGTGTACGCAGAGCTGCTGGCAGCCCCTGGCGCAGAGCCCGGGGAGTGGTCCGCCACGACCGCGGTCCCCGGGACCCAACCCGTCTATCAGGCCCCGGACCTCACCGAGCGGACCGGTGCCAACGCCCGGCCGGTGCCCGTCGGCCATCGGGCGGCCGAGCCGCAGCCGGTCCTGCCGACCCGCCCCGAGACGCATGTCCCGGTACCGGAGCTCACCGCCGAAGCCCTGTCCTGGGAACCGGCCCCGGCCCCGGACGGCGGCGGAGCCGGCACCACCCTCACCTCGGCACCCGCCGCCGGCGACGCCCCGAAGCAGGACCCGCCGCTGCCACCGCCACCGCCGCGCGTCGAGCTCACCCCCGCCGAGGCATTCGACGCGCTGTACTCGTACGTCGCCCCCGCTCTCGTACGCCAGACCTACCTGCTCACCGGTCGGCGCAGGCTCTCCCACGAGTCGGTCGAGCGCGCGTTCCACCTCGCCTGGCAGCACTGGCCCGAGGTCGCGTGCGACGGGGACCCCGCGGGCTGGGTGCGGGCCGTCGCGTACGAGTACGCCATGTCCCCCTGGCACCGGCTCCTGCGCACCCACAGCCGACCCGACTGCCGGCCGCCCACCGAGCCGGGCCGTCGCGCCCTGCTCGACGCGCTGCTGGAGCTGCCGCCGCCGTACCGCCGCACGCTGCTGCTCTACGACGGACTGGGCCTCGGCCTGCCGGAAACCGCGGCCGAGACCGAGGCCAGCACCCCGGCCACGGCGAGCCGGGTGCTTCACGCACGGGCGGCCATCGCCGAGCTGCTCCCGGAGCTCAGCAAGGGGTCGGTGCTTCACGAGCGGCTCACCGATCTCGCCCGCGAAGGGCTGGTGCCGCAGATGGCTCCCGCCGATACCGTGCGGACGGGCAGTGAGCGCCGGGCCCGGTTCTGGACGCGGGCGGCCATCGCCGTGACCACGCTGATCGTGAGCGCCACGGCTTTCACCCTGGCCACCGCGCCGACGCGGTACGAGCCGCCGATCGCTCCCGGCCGGCAGGTCGACGGCGTACCGGGGCGCGGCGGACCGCAGCCGCTGTCCCACCTGGACACGGAGCTGCGCAAGAAGCTCCGCTCCGCGCTCGCGAACGGTCCCGGGCGACTCGCACCCCAGACCCGATAGCCAGACCCGAAAGCCGCAGGTACGCGAGTGGGCCCGCACCTCACCAGGAGGAGCGGGCCCACTCGTACGTACTGCGCGCTGCTGTGCGTACCGCGTTGTCGCGAAGGTCAGCCGGCGAGGATCGCGCGTGCCAGCTTGGCCGTCTCGGTCGGCGTCTTGCCGACCTTGACGCCCGCGGCCTCGAGGGCCTCCTTCTTCGCCTGCGCGGTGCCGGAGGAGCCGGAGACGATGGCGCCGGCGTGGCCCATGGTCTTGCCCTCGGGCGCCGTGAAGCCCGCGACGTAGCCGACGACCGGCTTGGTCACGTTCTTGGCGATGTAGTCGGCCGCACGCTCCTCGGCGTCGCCGCCGATCTCGCCGATCATGACGATCAGGTCGGTCTCGGGGTCGGCCTCGAACGCCGCGAGGGCGTCGATGTGCGTCGTGCCGATGACCGGGTCGCCACCGATGCCGACGGCCGAGGAGAAGCCGATGTCACGGAGCTCGTACATCATCTGGTAGGTCAGCGTGCCCGACTTGGACACGAGACCGATGCGGCCCGGCTTGGTGATGTCGCCCGGGATGATGCCGGCGTTGGACTGGCCGGGGGTGATCAGGCCGGGGCAGTTCGGACCGATGATCCGGGTCTTGTTGCCCTTCGAGCCGGCGTACGCCCAGAAGGCGGCCGAGTCGTGGACAGCGATGCCCTCGGTGATGACGACCGCGAGACCGATCTCGGCGTCGATAGCCTCGACGACGGCGGCCTTGGCGAAGGCCGGCGGCACGAAGACGACGGAGACGTTTGCGCCGGTCTTCTCCATCGCCTCGGCGACGGAGCCGAAGACGGGCACCTCGGTGCCGTCGAAGTCGACGGACGTGCCGGCCTTGCGCGGGTTCACACCGCCGACGATGTTGGTGCCGTCAGCGAGCATGAGCTTGGTGTGCTTCATGCCGGTGGCGCCGGTCATGCCCTGGACGATGACCTTGCTGTCCTTGGTGAGGAAGATAGCCATGGTGTTGGAGTCCCTCGTCCCTTACTTCGCAGCCGCGAGCTCAGCGGCCTTGTCGGCCGCGCCGTCCATGGTGTCCACGCGCTGCACGAGCGGGTGGTTGGCGTCGGACAGGATCTTGCGACCCAGCTCCGCGTTGTTGCCGTCGAGGCGCACGACCAGCGGCTTGTTGACTTCCTCGCCCTTGGACTTGAGCAGTGCCAGGGCCTGGACGATGCCGTTGGCGACCTCGTCGCACGCGGTGATGCCACCGAAGACGTTGACGAAGACGGACTTCACGTCCGGGTCGCCGAGAATGATCTCGAGGCCGTTCGCCATGACCTCGGCCGAGGCGCCGCCACCGATGTCGAGGAAGTTGGCGGGCTTCACACCGCCGTGCGCCTCACCGGCGTACGCGACGACGTCGAGGGTCGACATGACCAGACCCGCGCCGTTGCCGATGATGCCGACCTCGCCGTCGAGCTTGACGTAGTTGAGGTTCTTGGCCTTGGCGGCAGCCTCGAGCGGGTTGGCTGCGTCCTTGTCCTCGAGCGCCTCGTGATCGGGCTGGCGGAAGTCGGCGTTCTCGTCGAGGGACACCTTGCCGTCCAGCGCGATGATGCGGCCGTCGGCGACCTTCGCGAGCGGGTTGACCTCGACGAGGAGCGCGTCCTCGGCGACGAAGGTGTCCCACAGCGTCACCAGAACCTCGGCGACCTGCTCGGCAACCGCGGCCGGGAACTGCGCCTGGGCGACGATCTCGCGGGCCTTCTCGATCGTCACGCCGTCCACGGCGTTGACCGGAACCTTCGCGAGGGCTTCGGGGGTCTTCTCCGCGACCTCCTCGATGTCCATGCCGCCCTGGACGGACGCCATGGCGAGGAAGGTGCGGTTGGTACGGTCGAGGAGGTACGAAACGTAGTACTCCTCGGCAATCTCGGGGGCAGTCTCGGCGATCATCACCTTGTGGACCGTGTGGCCCTTGATGTCCATGCCGAGAATGTCCGTCGCACGGGCGACAGCCTCGTCCGGGGTGGCCGCCAGCTTCACGCCGCCGGCCTTGCCGCGGCCGCCGACCTTCACCTGCGCCTTGACGACCGACTTGCCACCCAGCTTCTCGGTGGCTTCGCGCGCCGCCTCAGGCGTGTCAATGACTTCACCGGCCAGCACCGGTACACCGTGCTTGGCGAAGAGGTCCCTCGCCTGGTACTCGAACAGGTCCACGCGCGTCCGTCCCTTTTCAGTGGTCTCGCGGTTCGTTTTCTGCGTGGGCGTGCCGCGAAGGGCAACGTGACTGCGCTGTCACTGAGGGAGGCGTACACGGTGTCCGAGTACGCGGCATGTCCGTCTCGCAGGTTATCCCCGTGGGCCCGAGGTCCCTAAATCGCAGATCACACCTGAGCGGTGATACCTGTCACAGAGCGCACGCGCGGCCGCGTCGGACGTGGACACGAGGCGGACACGGGGTCATCTTGCCGCTGGATACGGGCGGCGGGATCGCGGCTGCGAACAGGACCGGGCGGCCCCCACCCCAATGAGGACCGCCCGGGAACATCGGACCCGCCTGTCAGATGCCCTTCGTCACATGTGCCGCTTGTCTGTGACGCCTGCCTTGCGTCAGATGCCCTGCGTCAGGTGCGACACATAGCCCGGGGTGGTCGAGGAGGCCACGCCCTGGACGCCGGAGACGGCGTTCCCGGCGAGCGGCGTCGAGCCGGCCGTGCCGTACACGTGCTGCGCGAACGGCTGGACCTCGGAGGCGACACCACCGGCGAACGGCGTGGCATCGGCCACGACGCCCTGCGCCAGGGTGCCGGCGCTGCCGCCGACGCCATGCACGACCGGCTGGGCATGGTCGACGACGGTTTCGACGAGCGGCCGGACCGCACCGACGACCCCACCCGCGAAGGGCTGGACCTCGGAGACGACTCCACCGGCGAGGGGCTGGACCTCGCCCACGACGCCACCTGCGAACGGCGTCACGTCACCGACCACGCCCTGGGCGAAACCGTCGACGTCGCCGACCGCCTGACCCGCGACCGGGAGCACACCGCTCACAGCACGGTAGGCGATGGGCGGCAGGGTGTCCTGCGCGGCGGCGGCGGCGAGCGGAGTGGCGGCGGCGACGGCGCCCTCGGCCTCGTAGTGGACCTGGGACGGGGCCTGCTCAGCGAGCTGCGGCGCGAAGTCGGCGAGCGGACCGAAGAGGTAGTCGATCTCGCCCTGGACGTCGGCCGCGTCGGGGGTGGCCGGCACCTGGTACGCGGGGAGCCCGGCCTCGGCGTAGTGGCGGGCCTGGGCAGCGGTGCCGGTAGCCGTGCCCTTGGCCTGAGCGGTCCTGGCGGCCGCGGTGTTCTTGGCCTGAGCGGTCCTGGCGGCCGCGGTGTTCTTGGCCTGAGCGGCCGTGCCGGCAGCGGTGCCCTTGGCGTCGGCGGCGGCGTCCTTGGCGCCCTGGACGGCAGTGGCGTCCTTGACCACGTCGACAGCCTTGACGTCCTCGACTGCGTCGGCCGCCTCGTCGGGCGTGGAGTGCGGAACGGAGACGTGCACCTCGTCGGCGCTGGCCGCGGCGGTCCCGAGAGCCCACATGCCGGTGGCCGTGGCAGCGACGGCTATGGAACGGCGGATGTTCTTATGCATGCTTACGTCAGATCCTTCGAATTCGTTCGGCTGTCCGGAACTATCCGGTTGGCGGGCAGACCTGTCCCGCCCCCGCGCGGCAGGTCTTGAGCGGGGAAAGGACTGCCCTAGCCGGGGAATTCGAGGATGTCGCGCGGTCGTTCGCGGGGCGGCGTTCCGGCCGCGACCCAGCCGGCGCCCGGTACGAGGGCGAACGGCGTGCCGTAGACGCTGGTGGCCGCGTGCTGGTCTCCCGTACGCGGTGTGTGAATCTCGCCGGACTGCTGCAGGACGCCGTGGGTGGAGTCGCAGGGCTTGCCGGGGACTTGAGTCGGCGCGGGTGCCGTTGCGGGCCGCTCGTACCGGACTTCGGCCTGTCCGGGACCAAAGGCGCCGTCGTACCCGCCGACCGGACCGGCCGTGGTGCCTGCCCCGCCGAACCACCGGGAAGGGACGGAGTCCGCGAGGTCGTCGGCCGTGAAGCGGTCCGCGGAGTCGTCCACGGGCCTGTCGGCGGGGTACTGCGGCGTGAGGCCCTGGTCCGCGCCGTCGCCCGGAGGCGGCAGCGGCACGGGGAGGAGCCCGTTCAGTGTCTCGCTGAGAGCCCCGGTCAGCGGCCGGGCCACCGGCAGTACGACGCCCCGCACAGTGTCCGCGGCCGGCTTCACCACTCGGCGAACGGTCCGGACGGGCTGCGCGGCCCGGCCGGGTCGGCCCGGCCGCACGGATTGCGCGGACGTCGCGGCGTCGACCGTTTCGGTGGGGCCGGCATCGGCGGAGTCCGCCGCCACGCGCCGCAGTTCGCGCGCCGGGGCCGGCCGGGTCGGCGGCGCGACGCTCACCCTGGTCTCGGCCGACACCGTCGATTCCGGCATACCCGCCGACTCCGACGCGTGCGCCTGGCCGCCGTAGAGACAACCGAGGGTCATAAGTCCCCCGAGGAACAGCACCACTTGCAGCGCACGCCGCTCGCCCGCCGCCCGGCGCAGTGCGCACAGGACGGCAGCGGAACGAGCGGCTGCGACGGTCACAGTGAGAGGAACCTTCCCGGTCGGCGGAAGTGGACCTTCCGCGGGGGATCGGGACGATGCTCGCACGAGCCTCCCGGGGGGACGCAAGCCCCCTGTTACTGATGAGTCACCATGTCCGATATGGGCAATGGTCTCTTCTCGATCGCGGCGGCCATCACATCCGGGAAAAGATCGGGCGTACAGGCGAACGCCGGTGCGCCCAGGGCCGCCAGCGCCGCCGCGTGCTCGTGGTCGTACGCCGGCGTCCCCTCGTCCGAGAGCGCCAGCAGTGCGACGAATTGCACACCGGACGCCTTCATCGCCGCGACCCGCTTCAGCATCTCGTCCCGTATACCGCCCTCGTAGAGGTCGCTGATGAGCACGACGACGGTGTCGGCGGGGCGGGTGATCTGCGACTGGCAGTACGCGAGCGCTCTGTTGATGTCGGTGCCGCCGCCGAGTTGAGTGCCGAAGAGGACGTCCACGGGGTCGTCGAGCTGGTCGGTGAGGTCGACGACGGCGGTGTCGAAGACGACGAGACGCGTGGCGATGGAGCGCATGGACGCGAGGACCGCGCCGAAGACGGAGGCGTAGACGACGGACGCCGCCATGGAGCCCGACTGGTCGATGCAGAGCACCACGTCCTTCTTGACCGACTGGGACGCGCGTCCGTATCCGATGAGCCGCTCGGGGACGACGGTGTTGAACTCCGGAAGGTAGTTCTTGAGATTGGCCCGGATGGTCCGGTCCCAGTCGATGTCCCGGTGGCGCGGGCGGCTGATCCTCGCGGACCGGTCGAGTGCACCGGTGAGGGTGGACCTGGTGCGCGTCGCGAGCCGCTTCTCGAGATCGTCGACGACCTTGCGTACGACGGTCCTGGCCGTCTCCTTGGTCGTCTCGGGCATAGCCTTGTTGAGGGAGAGCAGGGTGCCGACGAGATGGACGTCCGCCTCCACGGCCTCCAGCATCTCCGGCTCCAGCAGCAGCGTGGACAGCCCGAGACGGTCGATCGCGTCACGCTGCATGACCTGGACGACGGAGCTCGGGAAGTAGGTGCGGATGTCGCCGAGCCAGCGCGCGACGGACGGTGCGGACGCCCCGAGCCCGGCCGAGCGGTTGCCGGCGGTGCCCTTGTCCTTGCCCGTGCCGTAGAGGGCGTTCAGGGCGCCGTCCATCGCCGCGTCGGTGCCGCCGAGCGCGCAGCCGGTTCCGTCGGCGGCGTCACCGCCCAGCACGAGCCGCCACCGCCGCAGCCGCTCGCCGCCGGTTCCACTCGCACTCGCGGCCGCGCTCTCGCCGGCGGTCTCGTTCGCTGTCGCCGCGCTCATCGGGCCACCCCCGCGAGGTCGTTGTCGTCGATTCCGAGGAGCAGGCGCAGCACCGGCAGCACCGCGTCCGCCCGCTGCCCGTCGAGACCGGCGCCGAAACCGGGCATCGTGGACTCGGCGTGTGCGGGACCGGAAGCCGCCGCGGGTCCGCGCCGGACCAGCTCTCCCAGGGTGCGGCGCACGCCCGGTTCGTAGGCCGAGAAGGTGCGGCGCAGCAGCGGCAGTACGTCGGTGAACGCGTCCGCGGGCACGCCGCTCAGCCAGGTGTCCACGAGGGCGAGCAGTCGCTCGTCGTGGACCAGGAGCATTCCGCCGCCGGAAGCACCGCCGACGAAACCCTCGATCCAGGCGGCCGCGTCGGCGGGCGGTGTGCCGGCCGACAGCGCGAGGCCCATGAGCCGTGCGGCCTCGTCCTCCTCGAGCCGTCCGTCGTCCAGCAGCAGCCGTGCGGCCCTGCCGCGTATGACTCCGGGCACGGTGTCCCGGCCCGCGAGCCGATGCAGGACCGATCCCCAGCGCTCGATCAGCTCACGGCCCCTCGGCAGCAGCCCGATCGCGGTGTGCACGCCGTCCAGATGGCCCCGCATCCCGGCCGCGCCGTCCGCGTCGAGTCCGGTGCAAGCGGGCGGCAGGCCTACGCAGATCCGCTCGGCAATACCGGCCGCGACCTCACCGAGCGCGACCGTGTCGGTCGACCGCACGTCCCCGTACCGCAGCGAGCGGGCGAGGGCAGGCAGTGCCTGGGCGAGATGACCGACGTCCGCGTCGAGTGCGGCGCGGTCGGCCAGCGCCCGCATCACCACGGGCAGCGCGTCGGGCAGTTCGGCCAGCAGGCACTGTTCGGCGAGCGCGGTGACCTCGGCGAGAGCGGTCGCGGACACCGCCTTCGACTCGGCCTTGGCCGTGGCGGCGGAGAGCACGGTCGTGCCCCACACTCCGGCCTCCGCCACCTTGACGAAGAGCTCCGGCTCCCAGCGCAGCCGCCAGCTCTCCCGGAATGTGCCGGTGCTCCCCCGCCCCGTGACGGGCTCGCCCCAGCCGATGGAGAGCAGCCGAAGCCGGTGCAGCAGCCGACTCTTCGCCGCGTCGGTCTCCTTGCGCAGGTCCAGCTCCAGCTCCCGCTCCAGTGCCTCCGGTTTGATCCGCAGGCTTCGCTGAAGCCGGGTCAGGTCGCGCTGCAGCGGCACGGCGGGCGCGGCGTCCGGCACCTCGCCGAGCACATCCCCGACGACGAGCCGGTCCCGGATGAGGTCGAGCGGCACATCGGAGCCCTCGCACATCACGGCCCGTATCGCGTCGGTCGTCTCGGTCAGCCCGGCGAGGGGCCGGCCGCGCATGGCGGCGAGGGTCTCGGCGAGCCGTACGGCCTCGATGACATGGGCGGAGGAGACCAGCCTGTCCTCGTCACGCAGCAGCCCGGCGACCTTGGTCATCCAGCGCTCGACGGGCCGGTCGGCCACGCCGAAGAGATGCCCGTACCAACCGGGCGAGTCGATGCCGGCGCCGTATCCGCTGTGCCGGGCGAGCCTGCGGTAGGTCCAGGGCACCCAGGTCATCTCGGTCTTGACCTTGGGCAGCCCCTTGAGAAGTGCCTTGTCGGCGGCGAGGGTTGTCTTCTCCTCGAGCGCGGGCACATGCCAGGCGCCGCAGACGACGGCGACCTCGTCTCCGAACTCCTTTCGCGCGGCACGGATTTGGATCCGCATATGTGCCTCGCGGGCGAGATCCCGGTCGTGTCCGCCGTGCCCGTATGTCTCGCGCAGCGCGGCCATGGCGTCCCCGAGTGCGGCGAAGGGCGCGCGGGCGTCAGCCACGCCGGATGCCGTACCGCGATGCTCGATGACGTCTTCCCACCACCGCTCGGGATCGTCGTATCCGGCCGTCTCGGCAAGCACGGCGATGGGATCGATCCGCAGCCCACTGGTGTCGGGAGCACCGCGCTCGCCCTTGGGCCCGACCATGTGCGGCCCCGCGCCGTCGCCGCCCCGCGCACCGGGCGTCCCCCCGTCGGGCGCCAGGTTTCCAGCGGGCGCGGCCGCTCCCGGTGTTGCCACCGGACCCCCGGCACCGCTGCCCTCGGGCGCCTGGCCCGGAAGCGGTGCGACCCCGCTCGGTCCGACCGACGCCGGGCCTCCGGGGTCGACGCTGCCCGCCCCCGCTCGGGGCGCACCCGCCCCGGCACCGCAGCCCTCGGGCGGCTCGGCCCCGGCAGGTGGACCTGGCTCGCCGTCGGCGGCTTCCGGGCTCGACGACTCCTCCTCCGCCGCCTGCGCCAGCGAATGCGCCGCGGGGAGGTCGATGAACCGGACCGGGACCCCGCGTCCGAGCGCCCAGCGGAGCGCCACCCACTCCGGGGAGAACTCGGCCAGCGGCCAGAACGCCGCCCGCCCCGGGTCGTCCACAGCGTGCGCGAGAAGCGCGACCGGCGGGCGCATCTGCTCGTCCGCGGCGAGCGCCAGCAGCGCGTCGCCCTCGGGCGGTCCCTCGATCAGCACGACCGCGGGCGACGCCGCCTCCAGCGCGGCCCGCACCGCCCGGGCCGAGCCCGGCCCGTGGTGGCGGACGCCCAGCAGCAGGGGGCCGGTCATACGCTCACCTCGCGGCAGGCGCGGTAGAAGTCCTTCCACCCGTCGCGCTCTCGGACCACCGTCTCCAGGTACTCCTGCCAGATGACCCGGTCCGCCGCCGGGTCGCGTACGACCGCGCCGAGAATGCCGGCCGCCACATCACCAGGACGCAGCACGCCGTCACCGAAGTGCGCGGCGAGCGCGAGACCGCCCGTGACCACAGAGATCGCCTCGGCCGTGGAGAGCGTCCCCGAGGGCGACTTGAGCTTGGTGCGGCCGTCCGCCGAGACCCCGTCCCGCAGCTCCCGGAAGACGGTGACCACACGGCGGATCTCCTCCAGTCCCTCCGGCGCGGCCGGCAGATCGAGCGAGCGCCCCAGCTGGTCGACGCGGCGCGACACGATGTCGACCTCGGCCTCCGCAGTGGCGGGCAGCGGCAGCACGACGGTGTTGAACCGGCGGCGCAGCGCGCTGGAGAGGTCGTTGACCCCGCGGTCGCGGTCATTGGCGGTGGCGATGAGATTGAACCCGCGGACCGCCTGCACCTCCTGCCCCAACTCAGGGATGGGCAGCGTCTTCTCGGAAAGGATCGTGATCAGCGTGTCCTGCACGTCCGCGGGGATACGGGTGAGCTCCTCGACCCGAGCGGTCATGCCCTCTGACATCGCACGCATGACGGGGCTCGGCACCAGCGCATCCCGGCTGGGGCCGTGGGCGAGCAGCTGCGCGTAGTTCCAGCCGTAGCGAATCGCCTCTTCCGGCGTGCCCGCCGTGCCCTGCACGAGCAGGGTGGAGTCGCCGCTGACGGCCGCGGCGAGATGCTCGGAGACCCAGGTCTTGGCGGTGCCCGGCACGCCGAGGAGCAGCAGTGCCCGGTCGGTTGCCAGAGTGGTGACGGCCACCTCGACGATCCGGCGCGGCCCCACGTACTTGGGTGTGATCACCGTGCCGTCGGGCAGCGTGCCGCCGAGCAGATAGGTGGCGACGGCCCACGGCGACAGCCGCCATCTGGCGGGCCGCGGCCGGTCGTCGGCCGCGGCGAGCGTCTTGAGCTCGTCGGCGAAAGCATCCTCGGCATGCGGCCGCAGGGCCTCGGCGCCGGTGGCTGCGCCGGTTTCGGACACGGTCATGGATCCCCCTCCAGATCGGTTCCAGATCGTTCGACCCGATGTGAGTCCCACCGTGCACCATGCCACTGACAATCGACCGTTTCCGCAGGTCGGAGCCGATTGTCAGTGGTGGCCCGTAGCGTCGTTCCCATGAATCAGCAGGGGGTGCGCTGGACGTCGGAACAGGTGCTGGCTCTGGCTCCTGACGACGCGTCACGCAGAGCGGGAAACAAACTCGGCGCGGCCGGGCCGTGGTCCGGTACGGGCAGCAGCGGATCGGGGGGTGTCTGGGGCCTGTGCAAGGGCAGCGGCAGCAAGCCCTACCAGACGGTTGTCGACACCACGGGCCCCGCCTACAAGTGCAGTTGCCCGAGCCGGAAGTTCCCGTGCAAGCACGCGCTGGGGCTGCTGCTGCTCTGGGCGGCGGACGAAGAGGCGGTACCGGACTCCACGACCCCGGACTGGGCCGAGGAGTGGCTGGAAGGGCGCCGAAAGCGGGCCACGGACAAGGAACAGGAACAGGGCGACGCGGGCACGGGACAGTCCCCGAAGTCCGCGGACCCGGAGGCGGCCAGGCGCCGGGCCGAACGCCGGGCGGGGCGGATCACCGCGGGAGCGACGGAGCTGGAGCGGCGGCTGGCGGATCTGCTGCGCGGCGGCCTGGCCGCGGCCGAGCAGTCGGGGTACGGGCTGTGGGAGGAGACCGCGGCCCGCATGGTCGACGCGCAGGCACCGGGCCTGGCCGCGCGGGTACGGGAGTTGGGCGCGATCCCGGGCTCCGGGCCGGGCTGGCCGGTGCGGCTGCTGGAGGAGTGCGCGCTGATCCATCTGCTGGACGCGGCCTGGCTGGGCATCGAGCGGCTGCCGGAGCCGCTCGCAGCGACGGTCCGCACCCGGGTCGGCCTCACCTCGCCGGCCGAAGGCCCGCCGGTCCGGGACCGCTGGCTGATCCTGGCCCAGTACGACTCCTCGGACGGCAAAATCACCACCCGCCGCATCTGGCTGTACGGGCGGGAATCGGGGCGCACGGCGCTGCTGCTCTCCTTCGGCGCGGCAGGCCGGTCCCCGCAGCAGGCGCTTCCGGTGGGGCTGACGATCGACGCGGAGCTCACTCCGTACGCGGGCGCGGGGCAGCTGCGGGCGGACCTGGGCGAGCAGTTCGGCGCCCCCGTCGCGATCGCCTCACCTCCGCCGGGAGGGCCTACCGCGGCGGCCCTCGATGCGTACGGGCGGGCGCTGCGGGACGATCCCTGGCTGGATTCCTGGCCGGTGACTCTGAGCGGAGTCATACCCGTCCCCACGAGCCCAGGGTGGCAACTGGCGGACGCCGATGGCGGGACCGCGCTGCCCGTCGCGCCCGCCGCGCTCGCCCGCCCCGGGCTGCTGAAGCTCGTGGCGCTCTCCGGCGGCGGACCTGTCACCGTCTTCGGCGAGTGCGGCCACCAGGGCTTCTCGCCGCTCGCCGCCTGGTCCGAGGACGGGTCCGAGACGGTCCCGCTCATCTGAACGTACGGAGGACCCATGACTGGCACCACCAGCACCTCACTCTGGGAAGAGCTCGTCACCTCGGCTCTCCTCGGCACCGACCGCCGTACGCCACCGGCCGAAGTCCTGACACCGGGCAAGCACGCGCCGGCCGGGCTGCTGGACGCCGCGGCCCTGCAGACCGGACGGCGCAGGGCGGGACTGCTGCCCGCACCCGCCGCCGCCCTCCCTGAGCCCGCGCCGCACGACGCGCGGCCGCGGCTGCCCGCGCGCGCCCGGCGCCGGCTCGCCCAGCTGCTGGCAGACCGGTCCGCCCCGTCCGCCGGGGGGCGGCGCGGTACGGCGCCGGATCTGACCGAGCTGCTCCCCCAGTGGCTGGCCGCGGCCAACGATCACAAGTACCAGGCGCCGGCGTCCGTGCTGCCCGCGCTGCTGGACGCGGCCCGTGCGCGTACGGATCTGCGGCCGCAGGCTCTCACCTTCGCCGGGCCGCGCGGGCTGTGGCTCGCCCGGCTCAACCCGGAGTGGAAGTTCGCGCTGCGCGGGGCGTCCGGCGGCCCCACGCTTTTGGACCCGGATGACGCGGAGGCCGTCCGACGTCTCTGGGAGGAAGGGCTGTTCGCCGAACGGGTCGCGCTGCTGGCCGCCGTACGGGCGCACGACGCGGATAAGGCACTGGCGCTGCTGGCGGCGACCTGGTCCACGGAGCGCGCCGAGGACCGTCTGATGTTCCTGGACTCATTGCGTACGGGACTGTCCGACGCGGACGAGGCGTTCCTGGAAAAGGCCCTCTCCGACCGCAGCCGCAATGTCCGCGCCACGGCGGCCGAGCTGCTCTCGGCACTGCCGCACTCCGCACTCGCCGGGCGGATGGCGGCGCGGGCGGCTTCGTGCATAAGCCTGGACCGCAGCGGTGACGGAACCGGCGCGGCAATCGCGGTGGAGGCGCCGCACGAGTGCGATGCCGATATGCAGCGCGACGGCGTGGTGCCGAATCCGCCGTCGGGACGGGGCGAACGATCCTGGTGGCTGGGCCAGTTGGTGGAGGCGGCGCCCCTGGCGACCTGGCCGGCGCGGCTCGGCGGGCGCACGGCCGACGAGCTCGTCGCGATGCCCGTCGCCGACGACTGGGGGGACGAGCTGCACGCGGCGTGGTGCAGGGCGGCGGTGCGGCAGCGGGACGCGGAGTGGTCCCGGGCCCTCCTCGGCCCACCTGGCACCCCACCGGAGACCGGGCCCGGCACGACGTCGCTCGCCGAGCGGGCGAAGCTGCTCGCGGCGCTGCCGGCGGATGAACGGGCGGGCTGGGTCGCGGAATTCATCGCGGCGCACGGGCTCTCGGAGGCGTTCCAGCTGCTGGGGGTCTGCCAGGTCCCGTGGTCGGAGCCGCTGGGCCGTTCGGTGGTCGACGCGCTCGACATCGCGCGGGACGCGGGCAGCTACCCGTGGAGCTTCAGCGGAGTGATGGGCCTGGCCGAGCGCTGCCTGGCGCCGGAGGAGGCCGGCCGCCTGGAGATCCTCACGGCCACGCCCGACGAGCCGGAGGGAGCGTCACCGGGCGCGGGCGGTTACTGGTCGGAGGCGTTCCAGCGCCTGGTCTCGACGCTCCGGCTGCGCGCGACGATGGGGGCGGAGCTGCGGGGTCCGGCGGAGTAGGGGCGGGTCAGGGATGCGGGGCCGGCGGGGCGGGCCATGGGCACCTGGGCCGCTGGGCATGCTCGGAGATGCGGGTCATGGGTAGGGGCCAGGGGTAGCTGCGCCAGACCGCGAGGCTGACGCCCCGTACCCCGCCGTGCGGCAGCTTCACGCCGCTCCGGTGCGGCGGCTCCGGACCTCTGACCAAGCGGGCCGGGGCGCCGGAGCCCGCACCCGACAGGCCGGGGGCGCCGGAGCCCGCACCCCACAAGACCCGGCCCGGGCAACACCCGTCGCCCGCACCTGCAAGGAGCCGGATGACCCGGGCTGCCCTGGCAACAGGGTTCCGCACCCGGCAACAGTCACCCGCGTCGGCTCACGCTTCCGCAGGCTGGCGGACGTTCGCGTTGACCCAGGCGACGATCGACGCCGTCGTCGCTCCCGGCGTGAAGATCTCCGCGACGCCCTTCTCCTTCAGCGGAGCAATGTCCGCCTCCGGGATGATGCCGCCGCCGAACACCTTGATGTCCTCCGCCTCGCGCTCCTTCAACAGCTCGATCACCTTCGCGAACAGCGTGTTGTGCGCCCCGGACAGGATGGACAGGCCGATCGCGTCGGCGTCCTCCTGGATCGCCGTGTCGACGATCTGCTCAGGGGTCTGGTGGAGCCCGGTGTAGATGACCTCCATACCGGCGTCGCGCAGGGCCCGCGCGATCACCTTGGCCCCGCGATCGTGGCCGTCGAGACCCGGCTTGGCCACCACCACGCGGATTGGACCGGTCACACCCATCACTGCCTCCACATACCGACTGCGCCGCCACGGGCACGGGTCCCGTACCGACCAAGGTCCGGGCAAGTGAACGAACGTTATCTCCAGCATCCCGCAACCCGCCGTTTCACGGTGGGTAGCGAGGGGGAAATCACACATGGGACATGTTCGCTATGCGTCGTACCCGCATCACGCGGCACACAAGCCGCGCCGGGGACGGTCGCACGGGGAGCCGCTACAGGGTCGTCGCAGCACCGCGCCGTCAGCCGCACGGCGCGGTGCTGCGACCCCTTCGACACCGGCCCGGCACGGGCACAGAGCCGTACAAGAGCCTGAGCGGCGCCCCATGAGGGCACAACGGGGGACGGAGCCGTCTCCAGCGTGCCATTCGGGAGGTCGGCCATGAAGGTCTTGCCCTTTCCGCTGTGTCTGCGCCCCGTGCGACACCTACGGATCTCGGCCGCGCTGCTGCGGGCCACCGCCCTCGAGCTGGCGATCCTCGCCGGGCATCTGCTCCTCTACCCTTCCGGCCTCACCCCGGAGCGCCGCACCCCCGACCGCCCAGCCTCGGACCACCCCGGACCGAGTAACGCCGAGCTGCCGCCCCACACCGCGACCCTGCCGACCGGCCCGGGCCTGTCGCACCCGCCCGCCGTCCTGCTCCACGGTTTCGTCGACAACCGCTCCGTCTTCGTCCTGCTCCGCCGCTCCCTCGCCCGGCACGGCTGGCGCCATCTCGAGTGCCTCAACTACTCCCCTCTGACGTGCGACATCCGCGCCGCCGCCGATCTGCTCGGCCGGCACATAGAGGAGATCTGCGCACGTACGGGGCACCGCGAGGTCGATATCGTCGGGCACAGCCTCGGCGGCCTGATCGCCCGCTACTACGTGCAGTGCCTCGGCGGTGACCAGCGGGTACGCACCCTGGTCACGCTCGGCACTCCGCACTCGGGCACCACTGTCGCCCCGCTCGCGAGCGCGCATCCGATAGTTCGCCAGATGCGTCCGGGATCCACCGTGCTCGAGGAGCTGCGCGCGCCCGCGCCAGGATGCCGTACCCGGTTCGTCAGCTTCTGGAGCGACCTCGACCAGGTGATGGTCCCGGTCGAGACGGCCTGCATCGACCACCCGGACCTCATCGCGCAGAACGTGCGCGTCAGCGGAATCGGACATCTCGCCCTTCCTGTCCACTCCGCCGTCGCGACCGGAATCCGCCAGGCGCTCGAATCGAGCGAGTCGGCGGCAGGCACTTCGGGAGCCGCCTCCGTCGCCTGATGCGGCGCCCGGCCGGACAACCAATGTCGAACACTTTTCGAACGTAGGGCCAAAGCTGTGCCCGCAGTCCCCCGAAAGACGGCCGAATGCCCGTTTCCTGATTGCTTAAAACC
The DNA here is from genome assembly GCF_053591755.1 of Streptomyces sp. NPDC002926. Classification (NCBI taxonomy): domain Bacteria; kingdom Bacillati; phylum Actinomycetota; class Actinomycetes; order Kitasatosporales; family Streptomycetaceae; genus Streptomyces; species Streptomyces sp. NPDC002926. The sequence continues at coordinate 285,965 of NZ_JBSFUK010000005.1, read as the reverse complement.
TGCCGAAGATTGTCGCCGTCGCATACCGCCGGGTACAGTCGCGCCACTGCTTTCCCTCTGGGGCTCCCCCGCTCTTCCGGGCCCCGGAACCAGGTCCTGCTGCCGAGGCGAGAGAGAAGTTGGTGAACGACCAGCACGCCCACGCCGGGTACGTCGGATACGACGAGCACTCCACTGGCAGCTTCGACGCCGATCCCCTCTTCGGCGCCCTTCCGGGCAGTTACGAGGCGGGCCACAGCGGTCAGCACGACAGCAGCCAATGGAACACCGGGTCTCATCAGACCGCCGGCTACGACGGCTACGCCACGCAGCAGGCACAACAGCCTCAGCAGACGCAGCAATTCCCGCAGTACGACATGACGGGTCAGTACGACACCACGGGCCAGTACGACACCACAGGCCAATGGGGTACGGCCGGGCAGCACGACACCACCGGTCAGTACGGCACCACCGGTCAGTACGACACGGCGGGTGAGTACGACGCCACCGGCCAGTGGGACGCCGGCGCCTGGAACCAGACCGCGCAGACCGGTCAGTACGAGACCGCCGCGGCCACCTTCGCTTACGACGCGACCGGCCAGTGGGCGGCGCCCGCCTTCGACACCGGCTCGTACGACGCCACCGCCTGGAACACGGGCGCGGAGGCCCACGTACCGCAACAGTTCACGCCGGAGCAGGAGTTCAGTCCGGCGCCCGAGTTCACGGTCGACGCCGGATACGAGACCGGCTACGACAGCCCGGCCGAGTACCAGGCCGAGTATCAGCCGGACTTCCAGGCCGAGGCCCACCTCCAGCCGGAGCCTCGGCACGGCACCGCCGACGAGGCCGACGCCGAGTTCGAGTTCGAGACGGAGTTCGACACCGAGGCAGCCGAGCCCGCATCCGAACTCGACCCCGAGGCCGAGTTCGAGCAGGAAGCCCTCACCCCCGTCGCACCCGTCACGCCCCGCCCGGTCCGCCGTTCCGGCGGAAGCCGAGGCCGCCGCCGTACCCCCGCCAAGCGCTCGGCGCTCCTCACCGTCGCCGTGCCCTCCGCCTGCGTCATGGGCGTCGCCGGTATCGCTGCCGCCTCCGTCGGCGGCCTCGCCGGCAGCGACAGCGACACCAAGGACACGACCAGTCTGGCGGCCGCCGATCCGGCCTCAGTGAAGCCCGTCGCCGCCAACAACAAGATGGACACGCAGCTCGCCGCTCTCAGCGCCGACGCCCGCGACTTCGGCGACCGTGCGTCGCGCACCCAGGAACGCCTCGATCTCAAGGCGCGCCAGGAAGCGGAGAAGAAGAAGCGCGAGGACGAGGCCAAGCGCCGCGAGGCCATGCGCCCCAAGTTCGTACTGCCGGTGGAACGTCAGGGCCTGAGCGCGTACTACGGCCAGGCCGGCGTCAACTGGATGTCCGTGCACACCGGCATCGACTTCCCTGTGTCGTACGGCACCGAGGTGATGGCCGCGACCGACGGCACCGTCCGTACGCAGTGGAACAGCGCCTACGGCAACATGGCCATCGTCACCGCACCCGACGGCACCGAGACCTGGTACTGCCACCTCAGCAGCACCAAGATCCGCTCCGGTTCGGTCAAGGCCGGTGACGTCATCGCATACTCGGGCAACTCCGGCAACTCCACCGGACCGCACCTCCACTTCGAGGTCCGGCCGGGCGGCGGCTCGGCGATCGACCCGCTGCCGTGGCTTCGCAGCCACGGCCTCGACCCGACGTAACAACAGCGCGTCGCAACGACGGAGCGACGTCACAACAGCGCGTCGCAACGACGGAGCGACGTCACAACAGCGCGTCGCAACGACGGAGCGACGTCACAACAGCGCGTCGCAACGACGGAGCCGCGTAACAACAGCGCGTCGCAAAGGCGACTCCGCCAAAGGCGACGACCGACGTAACGGCGAAGCCGGCTACAGCTTCTCGACCGGCGCGTACCGCAGAAGCAGCCGCTTCGGCTTGGTGTCCCCGAAGTCGATCGTCGCCTGTGCGTCCGCGCCCGACCCCCTCACCTCCACCACGGTCCCCAGACCGAACTGGTCGTGTGTGACCCTGTCGCCGACCACCAGCGCGATCACCGGCTTGTCGCTCGTACGCCGCGTGGCGAATCCCGAAGCACCGCCGCCCGACCGCGAGCGCGACGACGACAGCGACGAGGCGATGCCGGACGTCGGACCGGCGGCCGCGGCCATCGGGCCCGTCCGCTTCCACTCCAGGTGGCGGCCCGGGATCTCCTCCAGGAACCGCGACGGCGGGTTGTACGAGGGCTGACCCCACGCACTGCGCATCGACGACCGCGTCAGATAGAGGCGCTCGCGGGCGCGCGTGATTCCGACGTACGCAAGCCGCCGCTCCTCCTCCAGCTCCTTCGCCTGGCCGAGGGCGCGCATGTGCGGGAAGACGCCGTCCTCCATGCCGGTCAGGAACACCACGGGGAATTCGAGGCCCTTGGCGGTGTGCAGCGTCATCAGCGTGATGACACCGGACCCCTCCTCGTCCTCGTCCGGGATCTGGTCGGAGTCGGCGACGAGAGCCACCTTCTCCAAGAACTCGGCGAGCGTGCCCGCGCCGTCCTCCTCGCCGCGCTCCTGCTCGAACTCGAGCGCCACGGCGGCCAGTTCCTGAAGGTTCTCGATACGGGTCTCGTCCTGCGGGTCGGTGGACGCCTGCAGTTCGGCGAGATATCCGGTCCGCTCGAGGACCGCCTCCAGCACCACCGCCGGACCCGCGCCCGAGTCGACGACCGTACGCAGCTCCTCCATGAGCACGTTGAAGCGCTTGACGGCGTTGGCGGAGCGGGCCGCCATGCCGTACGCCTCGTCCACGCGGCGCAGTGCCTGCGGGAAAGTGATCTTCTCGCGCAGCGCGAGCGCGTCGATCATCGCCTCCGCGCGGTCGCCGATACCCCGCTTGGGGACATTGATGATCCGGCGCAGCGGAACATTGTCCTCGGGGTTGGCGAGGACCCGCAGATACGCGAGGACGTCCCGGACCTCCTTGCGCTCGTAGAAGCGCACTCCGCCGACGACCTTGTACGGCAGCCCGACCCGGATGAAGATCTCCTCGAAGACACGGGACTGGGCGTTCGTACGGTAGAAGACGGCGACGTCGCCGGCCTTCGCGTCGCCCGCGTCCGTCAGCCTGTCGATCTCGTCGGCAACGAACTGCGCCTCGTCGTGCTCGGTGTCCGCGACATAGCCGGTGATCTGCGCGCCGGCGCCGGCGTTCGTCCACAGGTTCTTGGGCCGGCGGCTTTCGTTCCGCTCGATGACGGCGTTGGCGGCGGAGAGGATCGTCTGCGTCGAGCGGTAGTTCTGTTCGAGCATGATCGTCGTCGCGTCCGGGTAGTCCTCCTCGAACTGGAGGATGTTGCGGATGGTCGCGCCGCGGAAGGCGTAGATCGACTGGTCGGCGTCGCCGACGACGCAGAGCTCGGCCGGCGGCAGGTCCTCGTGACCCGTCCCCACCAGCTCGCGTACGAGCGTGTACTGAGCGTGGTTGGTGTCCTGGTACTCGTCCACCAGGACGTGCCGGAAGCGCCGCTGGTAGTGCTCGGCGACGTCAGGGAAGGCCTGGAGGAGGTGGACGGTGGTCATGATGATGTCGTCGAAGTCCAGGGCATTGGCCTCGCGCAGCCTCGCCTGGTACATGCGGTAGGCCTCGGCGAGCGTCTTCTCAAAACCTCCCCCAGAGCCTCCGTCCTGGGAGGTACCCCCATCAGCCTGGTCGGCGAAGGTCTCCTCGTCGATCAGCTCGTTCTTCAGGTTCGAGATCTTCGCGCTGAAGGACTTCGGCGGGAACTTCTTCGGGTCGAGGTCCAGATCGCGGCAGACCAGTGCCATCAGGCGCTTGGAGTCGGCGGCGTCGTAGATCGAGAACGACGAGGTGAAGCCGAGCCTCTTGGACTCCCGGCGCAGGATGCGGACGCACGCGCTGTGGAAGGTCATGACCCACATGGCGTTGGCGCGCGGCCCGACGAGCTGCTCGACGCGTTCCTTCATCTCGCCGGCGGCCTTGTTGGTGAAGGTGATCGCCAGTATCTGGCCGGGGTGCACGCTGCGGGTCCCCAGCAGATGTGCGATCCGGTGGGTCAGCACCCGGGTCTTGCCGGACCCCGCCCCTGCCACGATGAGCAGCGGTGACCCGGTGTGCACGACGGCGGCACGCTGCTGTTCGTTCAGCCCCTCGAGCAGGGCGGCGGGGTCCACGACAGTGCGCGGGGCGCCGTCGCGGTAGTACGGGTCCCGGGCCGGAGGCACGTCGAACGCACCCTGGAAGAGATCGTCCGGGATCTCCTCCGGGGCCGAGTCCTCGGGCGGTGGCGGGTGCTGCTCCGCGCTGGGCCGGAGGTCCGCCAGGAAGCTGTCGTCAAAGAGGCTGCTCATCGCTCTACGAGTCTAGGCCGCCGCAGTGACAGCCCGCGGCCGCATCGGGATACGACTCCGGTCGCGATCCGGGCAGCGACTTCCGCGGCAACACCGGCGACGCAGCGCGACCGGGCCACTCCGCTGCGATGCCGTACGGCGCCGACCCCTGAGCGACTCCCCACTCAGTCGCCAAGGTCACGAAAATGTATCGGACATATCGAACATCAACCTTCACAGCAGCCACACGAGTTGGCTACCGTGCTCGATCAGGCGGCCCGTACCCCCCCTGGCGACTCACGCCGAATCGGGCGGCCTGCGCCGAATTCGGACTTCCCTCACGGGAGTTCGGAACCGGGGACCCACCATGCACAACCGGGGTGAATCGGACCTGTCTTTCTCGGTCCGTAGGGCGATCTTCCGTTCCGCCCGAACCCGACAGCTAACCCGGTAGGCGGTCCACGGAAGAAGGAGATGCCGGCCTTGGCGTCGCATCGCAAACCGCGTGCCCGTACCGGAATTGCCGGAATGGCAGGTCTACGCGCCAACTCCCCCGCCGTCGGGTTCACGACGGCTGCCCTCGCCTCCGTCACCCTGTTGTCGACGCAGAGCGCCAACGCCGCGCCCGCCGAGCCGAAGCCCTCCGTCGAAGAGGTGCAGAAGAAGGTCGACGACCTGTACCGGCAGGCCGGAACCGCGACCGAGAAGTACAACAAGGCCAAGGAATCCACCGACGAGAAGCGGCGCGAGGTCGACCAGCTGCTCGACGACGCCGCGAAGCGCACCGACAAGCTGAACGAGTCCCGGCGCACCCTGGGCAACTACGCGGCCGCGCAGTACCGGACCGGCGCGGTCACCCCGACCGCGGCGCTGCTGCTCGCGGACAGCCCCCAGGCGTACTTCGACCAGACCCAGCTGATGGACCGGATGACCGACCGTCAGCGCACCGTCATCGACGACTACGAGACCCAGCGGGCCGCGGCCGCCAAGCAGCGGGCGGAGGCGACGAAGAGTCTCGAGTCGCTCACGGACTCCCAGCAGGCGCTGCGCACCAGCAAGCGGGAAGTCCAGGCGAAGCTGAGCGAGGCGCGTTCGCTGCTGTCGAAGCTCACCGCCGAGGAGAAGGCGCGGCTCGCGGCGATCGAGCGCGAGAAGGAGGAAGCGGCCCGCCGTAAGGCCGAGGCCAAGGCCAAGGAGGAGGCGCAGGCCCGCGCCGACGCGGAGGCGGAACGAAAGCGCCAGGAGCAGGAGCAGCCGGGCGCAGGCACGGGCACGGGATCCGGCACCGCCGACAGCAGGTACGCGGCCAAGGCCGACAAGGTCCTGTCGTTCGCCCGTTCGCAGCTGGGCAAGCCGTACGTCTGGGGCGCGACGGGCCCGAGCTCGTACGACTGCTCGGGACTGACCCAGGCCGCCTGGAAGGCGGCCGGCGTGGATCTGCCGCGCACCACCTGGGACCAGGTGAAGGTCGGCACGCGGGTCGCGACGAAGGATCTGCTCCCGGGTGACCTGGTCTTCTTCTACGACGACATCAGCCACGTCGGCATCTACATCGGCGACGGCAAGATGATCCACGCGCCCAAGCCCGGCGCGAACGTCCGCGAGGAGTCGATCTACTACATGCCGATCTACGGCAGCGTGCGTCCGGCATAACGGAACAAGTGGAACGCCCGGGCCCGACCGCGCCCGGGCGTTGTCACGTACGGAAGGCGTTGTCACGTACGGAAAGCGCCGCTCTCACATCGGGAGCGCCGCTCTCACATCAGAAGCGGCGCTCTCACGTCCAGAGCGTGGCGATGAAGATGTTCGCGACCGTCAGTCCGCCCACCGCCCCGAACACCGCCTTGTCCACCTTCTCCTCGTCCCGCTTCACATACACCAGGCCCAGGATCACGATCAGCACCGCCATCTTGATGCCGATCTTGAGGTTGTTCACCGGCTGGTCGTCGGCCTGGTTCAGGCCCACCAGCACCACGCCCGTGACCAGCATCGTCAGCGCGCCGTGCAGCATCGCCGGGATGAAGCGCGCCTCTCCCGCGCCCATCGCCTTCATCTGAGTGAGGAAGCCGCCGAGCAGCGACGCGATGCCGATGATGTGCAGGGCGACAAAGACATTGATGAGTACGTCCATGAGGCGGAGCCTAACCGTCCCCATACCACCACCCTCCGGGGAGGTAGGCCTCGTTCGCCTCATCGGTCACACCGGTAGGGGAATGCGGTCCGGCATCATGAGCAGGGCTCTCACAAGGCGCACGCTCGTGTCCACCTTTGGCCAATATCGGTCCTTACGCCTCTTCGCCGTGACCGCCGCGTTTAGCGTCCTCCCTCAGGTGACCGACTTTCCATCGCCGCCGAGCTCCCGGGCGGCCGCCGGTCACCACCGCCGAGGGATCCGGCGGCGGGCCGCTCCCCCTGTGCGGTCCGCCGTCGGACTCCGACTCGGACCGGCAGGGAACGGAAGGACGTGGACGCCGTCGTGGCAGCGCACCGGAAACCCAGGCAGCATCCGCTCACCGGGCCCGCCGCCCGTACCGCCGCCACCCTCGCGCTCGCCGGCGCAGCGACCGCCACCGCTTTCGAAGGCACCGGGCAGGCCGAGCCCCAGTTGAGCCCCGCACAGGTCAAGGCCAAGGTCGACAGGCTGTACCAGGAGGCGGAGGCAGCCACCGAGAAGTACAACGGGGCCAAGGAGCAGGCCGCCGAGGCGCGCGGGTCGCTCGACGCGCTGCGCGACGAGGCAGTGCGCAGGACCGAGCGGCTCAACACCTCGCGGAATGCGCTCGGTTCGATCGCCACCGCCCAGTACCGCGCCAGCGGCATCGACCCCGGTCTGCAGCTCGCGCTCACTTCCGACCCCGACCAGTATCTGGAGCGCGCCGCTCTCGCCGAGCGGGTCGGCGAGCGGCATGCGGACGCGATCTCCGGCGTACACCGACAGCTGGTGGAGATCGCACAGTTGAAGGCACGGGCGAGCGAGCGGATGAGTGCCCTCAGGGCCCGCCAGACCGAGTTGGCGGAGCACAAGGCGACCATCCAGGAGAAGCTGGCCGCCGCGGAGCGTCTGCTGAACCGGATGACAGCCGAGCAGCGCACGGCGTACGACTCGTCCTACGGCGGCGTGGACGGTGCGACGGATGCCCGCGCCGACCGCTCCGCCGCCCCCCGCGGCTCGCTCCGGGCCCCCAATCCCCGTGCCGCGCAAGCCGTCGCGTACGCATACGGAGCACTGGGCAAACCCTACGTCTGGGGTGCGACGGGCCCGAATGCGTACGACTGCTCCGGTCTCACGCAGTCCGCCTGGCGCTCCGCCGGCGTCTCGCTGCCCCGCACCACCTACACCCAGATCAACACCGGCGAACGCGTGTCGCGCTCTCAACTAGCCCCTGGTGACCTGGTGTTCTTCTACTCCGGTGTCTCACATGTCGGCCTCTACATCGGCGGCGGACAGATGATCCACGCTCCCCGTCCAGGCGCCCCCGTCCGTATCGCGCCCATCGACCAGATGCCCTTCGCGGGTGCGGCCCGCCCCGCGTAGCCACCGCACGGCCCAGCCATCACACACACCACGGCTCCCCACACACCACGGCTCTCCACACACCGCAATGCGCTCGAAATCCGCTTGCCCGGCCGCGCACGGAAGTGACACCATCCCCGGCGTCCCAAGATCCCGATCGCGGCAGGAGCCCTCGTGGACCTCGACGTCCAGAACTACGTACGCACGCTCACGCTCCGCTCGCCCGATCACGTCCGCGTCGGCCCCTTCACGGTGCGCTACAACCCCGACTGGGCCATCCCGCCGGCCAATTACGCCATCCCGGACCACGGAGCGGAGCCGACCACCGAAGAGGTCAACGCTCTGATCGCCGTCTTCCGCGAGCGCGACCGGCAGCCACGCCTGGAGTTCCTGCCGTCGTGCGCGCCCGAGGTCGAGCCGGCCCTGCTCGCGGCCGGATTCAGGGTCGAGCACCGCGCGCCACTGCTGGCCTGCACGCCGGGAACCCTCATAGCTCCGCCGCCGGTCGACGGGATCAGCCTCTCCCAGCCCTCCGACGAGGCCGGGTACACCGCCGCGGCGGGCGTGCAGCATCTCGCGTACGGCGAGACGGGCGGCCCCACCGAGGGGGAAATCGCCTGGCTGCGCGGGGCCGTTGAGGGCGGCGGAGTCGCCGGCCTGGCCACGGACGACAAGGACGGCACACCGGTCGCCACGGGCGGCTGCTCCGTCCCGGTCGACGGACTGAGCGAGCTGTGCGGCCTGGCGGTCGCCTCCTCGCACCGCCGCCGCGGCATCGGCGCGGCCCTGTCCGCGTATCTGACGGCCAACGCCTTCGATCGCGGCTGCCGCGTCGTGTGGCTGGAGCCGGGCGACGCGGACATCGAGCGGATCTATGCGGGGATCGGCTACCGGCGGGTCGGCGACAAGACCGACATGTCACTCCAGTAGGCGATCGCTGTCACCTCAGCAAGCCGCCGCAGTCACTCCGGAGGTCACCGCAGTCACTCCAGAGGCCACGCTGTCACTCCAGCAGCCCACCGCCGGCGGCTGCCGCCTGGCCGTCGGAGGACCTCTGACCGTCCTGGGCCTCGTGGGACACCCCGCCGACGCTGGGCCCTCCCCCGTCCGCAGGCGTCCCGCCGTCCACGCCGCCCTGGTGCTGCGGCCGCATCTGCCGCGTCAGCCACTTGAACGCGTAGGGCAGCTCCCTGCTCCACACCTCCGGCAGATGCCCGCCCCACGTCTGCCGTACTTCCACCAGCGTCGGCGCCTTGGACGCCCGCCTCAGGGCGAGCCCCGGCTCGTAGCCGTCCGCGCCCTCGCCCATCGCCAGCAGCGACACACGTGGCGGCGTCTTCGCCGACTTCAGGATGTTCAGGACGTCGTTCTCGCGCCGCAGCTTCGGGTCGGCGCCCGTCAGCGAGCCGCGCTCGACGGCCGGATCGTTGTACCCGGAGAAGCTGACGGCCGCGCTGAAGCGGTCGGGGTGGGCCAGGGCCAGCTTGGCCGCGCCGTGCCCGCCCGCCGAGTAGCCCGCGATGGCCCAGTTCTCCGGGTTGGGGGAGACCCGGAAGTTGTCGGTGACCACCTTGCGTACGTCGACGCTCAGCCAGCTGTCCGCGTTGACCTCACCCGGTATGTTCGCGTACCCGGCGTCGGACTTGCCGAGCAGCATGGTCCGCGGCGAGACCAGGATGAAGGGCGCGACCTTGCCCGACTCGATCAGCGGCTGGACCTTGCTCTGGAACTTCAGCGCCCTGAACCAGCTCTTCGACGAGCCGGGGAAGCCGGAGAGCACCTCGACGGCCGGGAACTTCTTGTTGCGGTACGCGGGGTCGTTGTACTGCGGCGGCAGCCAGACGTAGACCTCACCCTGCACACCCGATATGGAGCCCTTGAGCGAGGTGCGCAGCAAGCCACTGCCGAGCTGAGGGTCGTTGACCTTCGCGAACTTCAGGGGAACCTTGGGCAGCGAGGAAATCTGTCTGCCGCCCGTGCCGCTCGGGCCGAGGTCGATCGCCGAGTCGACATGGTCGGTCGTGCCGAGCAGATCGTCCCAGCTGTCGTAGAGGCCATTGGCGTTGTTCACCGCCACGAAGACCAAGAGCACGGCGGTGGCCTGCGCGAAGAGCACCATGAACAACCGACCGGCGCCCCGCACCAGAGCGGGACCGCGCAGCCGGCTCCACAGCAGCAACGGCAGCAGGACGGCGATCACGACCAACACGATCGTGATCACGAAGAAGGTGTTCCCCGTCAAATTCATCACGCAAAACAAGAGGTGAACTCGGCACATCTGGTTGCCCGGCTATGTACCGGTTACCTCACAACGGACCTTAGACCAGGCGTCGGGCGGTCGCCCATCGGGTCAGTTCGTGCCGATTGGAGAGCTGAAGTTTCCGCAGCACGGCCGATACGTGCGACTCCACCGTCTTCACCGAGATGAACAGCTGCTTCGCGATTTCCTTGTACGCGTAACCCCGCGCGATCAGCCGCAGCACTTCCCGTTCCCGCTGAGTAAGCCGATCGAGGTCCTCGTCCACCGGTGGTGCGTCCGTCGAGGCGAACGCGTCGAGCACGAAGCCCGCGAGCCGCGGGGAGAAAACCGCGTCGCCCTCCTGCACCCGGAAGACCGAGTCGACCAGATCCGTGCCCGTGATCGTCTTGGTGACATAGCCGCGGGCACCGCCCCGGATCACCCCGATGACGTCCTCGGCCGCGTCGGACACGGACAGCGCCAGGAACCGGACGGGATTCTCCGTGGCCCCCATCAGCGAGGCGCAGCGGCGCAGCACCTCCACCCCGCCGCCGCCCGGCAGATGCACATCCAGCAGGACGACCTCGGGACGGGTCGCCGTGATCACGTTGACGGCCTGGTCGACATCGGCGGCCTCGCCGACCACCTCGACGCCGGTGCGGTCGGTCTGGCCGATCTCGGCCTGCACTCCGGTACGGAACATCCGGTGGTCGTCGACGAGCACGACCCGTACACGCCGCTCGGTGGTCTCTCCAGCAGCCTCGGTCTCGGTCATTCGCCCGCCCTCTCCATCTCCAGCTCGACCTCGGTGCCTCCGCCGGGAACCGAGCGCAGTCGCGCCGTTCCGCCGTGGCGCTGCATCCGGCCGATGATCGATTCTCTTACGCCCATCCGGTCCTGGGGCACCGCATCCGGATCGAATCCGGGTCCCCTGTCCCGCACGGACACGAAGACCGTCCGGCCCTCGACCTCCGCGTAGACCTGGACCGCGCCCCCCTCGCCACCGTACTTGGCCGCATTGACCATCGCCTCACGCGCGGCCTGCATCTGTGCGGACAGTTTCTCGTCGAGGGGGCAGTCGCCGACGACCACGACCTCCAGCGGGACCCCGTGCTTGTCCTCCACCTCGGCGGCGGCCTTCTTCACCGCCTCGGCGAGCGTGTCCGGCTCCTCGCCCTCGTCCTTCCCGGTGCCCCCCGGCTTGTAGAGCCAGTTCCGCAGCTCGCGCTCCTGGGCGCGGGCGAGACGGCGCACTTCGCCGCCGTCGTCGGCGTTCCGCTGGATCAGGGTGAGGGTGTGCAGTACGGAGTCATGGACGTGGGCCGCGACTTCGGCACGCTCCTGGGCCCGGATGCGCATGGTCCGTTCCTCCGAGAGGTCCTGCGTCATCCGCACCAGCCACGGCCCCGCGAGCAGAGCGACACCGGCGATGACGGCGATCGCGGCGGTCAGTACGTTGCCGAGCTGGGCCGCCGAGCCGCGGACCACCATGAAGACGGTCAGGCCCATACCGACCAGCGCCACACCGGCGAGTGCCCGGCCCAGCTGCAGCCGCCGGCGGCGCCGGCTGCCCGTCGACAGGGTGGCCCAGCGTGCGCGGCGGGCGTTGTCCGCCTGGCGCCACACCAGCACCACACCGGCACCGATCATCAGTATCGGCCCGACATAACGGTTCGCGCTGCTGCCCATCTCGACATTGCCGACGAAGATCGCGGCGCCGATCATCAACGCGATCGTCGCGAAAACCTGGCCCTTGTCGGGCTTGCGCAGCCGGCGCCGGCCGTCGGGCGTGGTCTCGAAGACGGAGCGCGGCTCGGGGGTCCTGCCGCCGACGCCGAGCGGTACGACGATCCAGAAGACGGCGTACAGCAGCACGCCGAGGCCGTCGGCCATGAAGAGGCCGAGGAAGACCAGTCGTACCCAGATGACGGGCAGTCCCAGATGCCCGGCCAGCCCGCGCGCCACGCCGCCGAGCATCCGGCCGTCGGCACTGCGGTACAGCTTGCGCAGCGGCTGCTCCTCCGGCACGGGGGCGCGGGAGGGACCGACGGGTCGGGGCGCGGCGACTGGCATGCCCCGATCGTCACATGCAAGGACAGGCCGCGGTATCAGGGGCGTCCCTTAAACCGACCCTGAGAGCCGCCCGCGATATCAGGGAAGGGCCAGGGTCGGCGTGGGTGCCATCACAGCGCGGCGCCCGTCACCATGGACATATGAATCAGCCGACCCCACCACCGGCGGCGCATGGCACGCGGCCGGAGGCGCAGCCCGCTGTGGCGCCGCCCGAGGCGCAGCAGTTGCGCCGCACGCCCCGCCAGAAAGTCGTGGCCGGCGTCTGCGGCGGGCTCGGCCGGTACTTCGACATCGACCCGGTGATATTCCGGATCGTCATCGGAGTGCTCTCCGTGACCGGCGGCGTCGGCCTGATCTTCTACGGCTTCGCCTGGCTGCTGATCCCGTCCGAGGACGAGGAGGAGAACGAGGTGCGCCGGCTGCTGTCCGGCCGGGTCGACGGCGCTTCCCTCACCGCCGTACTCCTCGCTCTCATCGGCTGCGGGCTGTTCCTCTCGATGCTGAGCAACGGCGGGACGCTCGCCTTCGCCGCGCTGCTCTCCCTCGCGGTGGCCGGCGCTGCCGTGTGGTCGCAGCGCCGCCGTCTCACCGCGCCCGACGGCGTACCGCTGGACCCGGCGACGGCGCACGCGGTGGCCGAGGCGCCACCCGAGACGAAAGCGCCGCCCGTGACCGACAAGCCCTCGTGGTGGCGGGACCCGATCGTCAAGGACGGCACGACAGGGCCGGTGCCGACCGGCTATCTGTGGGGTCCGGAGAGCGCGGTGGCGGAGGCCGGCGCGACGCGCCGGCCCCGTAGGACCGCGGCTGCCTCCTATGCGCGCGGGCCGCGCGGAATCGGCGGCACCGTCTTCCTTCTCGCGCTCCTCGCGGGCGGCATCGGCACCGGGAGCAGCTGGGACAGCCGGCCGCTGGGCACGAGCCTGCAGATCGGACTCGTCTGCGCGCTGGCGGTGTTCGGGCTGGGTCTGCTGGTCAGCTCGCTGTTCGGCCGAACCGGCTTCGGCACGATCATGATGACGGTGATCACGGCGGTGCTGCTGGCGGGAGCGGCCGCGCTGCCCAAGGACATCACCACCGAGTGGATACGTACGGAGTGGAAGCCGGCCTCGGTCGCCGCAGTCCAGCCGCGGTACGAGCTCGGCTCGGGAGACGCGACGCTCGACCTGTCCTCTCTCACCGTCCCGGCGGGCCGGACGGTTTCGACGAAGGCCGAGGTCGCGGCGGGTCGGCTCAGGGTGGTCGTACCGAAGAACGCGACGGTGCAGCTGCGGGCCGAGGCGGGCATCGGCGATGTCCGTCTGCCCGGCGACGCCCCGAACGACATCGACGTCTCGCCCGATCAGCAACGGCAGAAGACGCTGCCGGCGCCCGTCGGCGCGAAGCCGTCCGGCACGCTGGATCTACGTCTGGAAGTGGGCATCGGACAGGTGGAGGTAACCCGTGCCGCGTCGTGAACTCCGGCATGATTTCCGGCCCGGCAAACTGGTCGCGGGTCTCGCCGTGCTGGCCGCAGCGCTGCTGTACGCGGGCGATGCGGCCGGCTCCTGGCAGACACCGTTCTATGTGGTGTTCCCGGTCGTCTTCGGCGGTCTGTTCCTGGCCGGGGCGGTGAGCCTGATGTACTACGGCATCCGGCGCCGCCGTTTGGCCAGCAGCGCGTCGAGCGAGAACACCGCAGCGCCGGCGAGCACCAGCGGCAGCCAGGCCATCAGATAGGCGAGGTCATTGCCGTAGTAGTACGGCTTCGTCTGCCAGCTCACGGTCAGCCACAGGCTCAGCGAGATGAGCGCCCCGCCGAGCGCGGCCAGCCGGGTCAGCAGTCCGACGAGAGTGCCGATTCCGACGGCGAGCTCACCGAAGGCGATGGCGTAACCGAAGCCCTCGGGGTTCTTGAGCGCCAGGTCGACAAGGGCGGGCACGGCGGAGGTGTCGCGCACGCTGCGCATGATGTCGCCGACGGAACCGGCTCCGCTCGCCGCCATGAACTGGCTGTCCGTGAGCTTGTCGATGCCCGCATAGATGAATGTCACGCCGAGGAAGAGCCTCAGCGGCAGGAGGGCGTAGTGGCTCGCCCGCTCCTTCCAGCCGCCCTGCCCTCCGTCGACCGTTCCGTAGGCCGCTGTCGTGCTGTACGTGTGTGTCATTCCTGGTCCCGCCTTCGGTTGACCCGTCAACTGACCATACGTACGACGAAGCCGCGCGGCTCACCAGGCATGCGGCGCACTCTGTGACAACACCCGGTCCGGCGTAGGTCGTCACCTCAGCCGTCACTCCCGTCACGTGAGTCCCCGACGGGAGTCCCGGACGTCAGTCGGTCACGTCGATGACGCAGCGATTGCTCTCCGCGCCCGATGCCGTCACCACCTGAACATCCACCCGCCCGGGCTCGACCTCCGCCGGGACCGGCACGATGAGCACGGTGTCGGTCGGGTTGGCGAAGCCGCCCGACACCGGGATCAGCGGGACATGGACATGGACGGCGCCGATACGGACGACCATCCGGGCCAACCGGTCAGGAGCCGCGGCACCCGGCGGTACGAAGCAAGCGCCGCGGATCTCGATGTCGTCGCCGGTACGGATCGGGCCGTCCAGGTCCCCGGCCTCGCGGGCCCGGACGACCGAGAACACAACGGGCCGTCCTCCTTCCGCGTGCTTCGCTGCGAAGTACGTCATCGCCGAGACCGCGACCAGCAGCGCGAGCCCCCACGGCAGATCGGGCAGCTGCTCGGGCCGGCGGGCCAGCCGAACCAGCGCGAAGACCGCCGCGGCGGCACTCACCAGCGTGTACTGCACATCCGCGAAGCTGCCGCGGCCGGCGTCGTCGCAGAGCAGATCGGCCGGCCTCGGGCGGTCGGCGCGCACCTTCTGGAGCCGCTTGCCGAGGACGCGTACGGCGACCACGCGGCGTACGACGACGGCGATCGCGCACACGAGCGCGAGGACGGAGAGCACGCCGGCGCCACGGGCGAGACCGAGCCCTTCGATCAGCTTGTCCCGGTGGGCCGCGGTCGAGGCGAACGCCAGCTGGAGGGCCAGCACAAGGACCGCGAACACGACGAGCAGCACCCATGCCATGGCGACGGCGCGCGAGGTCGACAGGCGGTTGTCCTCGCCGATCAGCGGCGCGAGAAGCCCGCCGCGCGACCGGTGCAGGCGTGCCGCGCCGGTCAGCAGCCCGGCGACGGCGAGCGCGGCCAGCAGACCTGCCGTACGCGCAGCCGTCCAGCCCGCGCCGATCGCGGTCACCGTCTGCCCCAGCGCCAGGACCGCGAGGCCGCCCCATAAGACCAGCAGGGTGCGGCACCAGACCAGTCGGAGCCAGGCCTCGCCCACCTCACGGCTGCGATCGGCGACCGTGCGCGCCGATTGCGTCAGCTCGTCCGACACCCACTGGCGCGAGGCGACCGAAGAGTGCGAGAGAGCGACCGGCAGTCCCTGCCCGGTGGCCAGCTCGTCCCGTTTGGCGAGGAAGGCTGCCACTGCCCGCCGATGCCCTTCGCGCGCCCCGTGCGTACATTCGCCGCACTGTCCCGCTTCCTGCACCGCCACGACCGACGCCACCTTCCCCGCCCCGAACCGACTGAACTTCCCCTTGATTGCTGGGAATTGTGCCGTACGGAAGGGGAGCACGCCGCAGCGCCCGAGGCCACGGCGGGTGAATGCGCCACTGCCCGGTTGACCGCGCCTATTCCACGAGGCCGGGTTCGGACCGGCTGATCTGCCGCCACATGGGCTGGTAGTTGATCCATGCGACCAGATCGGTGCCGAGCTGCTCGCGCGTCGCGACCGCGTCCCTGTGCTCGATCAGCACCGGCTTGCCCGCGGCCCGCGCCGCGAGCTGAACCTGCGCGCAGCGCTCCATGGAGATGAACCACCAGGCCGCCGCGTCCACCGAGTCGCCCACGGTCAGGAGCCCGTGGTTGCGCAGGATGACGGCCTTGTACGCACCGAGGGCGCCGGCGATCCGCCGCCCCTCCTCCTCGTCGACGACCACTCCGGTGTAGCGGTCGACCAGGGCGTGGTCCTCGTAGAAAGCGCAGGCTTCCTGTGTGAACGGCTCGATGAGCTCACCGAGCGCGGACAGGGCCCGCCCGTGCAGGGAGTGGGTGTGCGCGACGGCGATGATCTCGGGCCGGGCGCGGTGCACCTGGGCGTGCACGGCGAAAGCGGCCTGATTGACGTGGTGCCGGCCCACCACGACCTGCCCCTCCCCGTTCACGAGGATCAGATCGCCGGCCGTGACATGCGCGAACGGCACGCCGAACGGATTCACCCAGAAGCAGTCGGTGAACTCCGGGTCCCGTGCGGTGATATGACCGGACACCCCGTCCTCGTACCCGAAACGCCCGAACAGCCGCAGCGCCCCGGCGAGCCGCTCCTTCCGGTACGCCCGCTCGTCCGCCACGGACTCATGCACGGGCGGCATGGCGAATCGCAGCTGCTCGACCGGGATGGGAGCGGGCGTCTCAGTCATGGCTGGGAAGCTACCTCCGGGTACCTCAACTGACCAGAGACTTCACGCGCCTCGCACGGCTTCCGCGAGAATGCGCCCATGACCGAACCGACATCCCCACTGGTTTCCCTTCTGGGCCTGGAAAAGCACATCGAGGGCGGCTGGTTCAAGGAGACCTGGAGGACGGCGGGCTCGACGACCCCGCCGGGCTACCCCGGCCCGCGCCCGTACGCGACCGGCATCTACTTCCTGCTCCACCCCGGCGAGGGCTCGCGCTGGCACCGCGTACGCTCCGACGAACTCTGGCTGTGGCACCGCGGCGGCCCGCTGCGTCTGCGCCTCGGCGGCACGGACGAGAAGCCCTCCGAGGCAACGACGCTGGTGCTGGGCCCCTCGCTGGAGTCCGGCGAACGGCCACAGCTCCTGGTCCCGGCCGGCACCTGGCAGGCCGCTGAACCTGCGGGCGACGAACCGGTCCTGGTCACCTGCATCGTCGCGCCGGGCTTCCACTACGAGGACTTCGAGCTGGAGCCTTCCCAGGTCCGCAGCCGCCCCGGAAACGGCGACGCCGCCGCTCACACAAGGTGAGCGGCGGCGTCGCCGTCGGCCCTGCGGAGGGGGCTACTCCCACTCGATGGTGCCCGGCGGCTTGGAGGTCACATCCAGCACCACGCGGTTGACGTCCGCGACCTCGTTGGTGATCCGCGTCGAGATCCTGGCCAGCACGTCGTACGGCATCCGCGTCCAGTCCGCCGTCATCGCGTCCTCCGACGAGACGGGACGGAGCACGATCGGGTGGCCGTAGGTGCGGCCGTCGCCCTGGACGCCCACGGAGCGCACGTCCGCGAGCAGCACCACCGGGCACTGCCAGATGTCGCGGTCCAGGCCGGCCGCCGTGAGCTCCTCGCGGGCGATCGCGTCCGCGTCGCGCAGCAGGTCGAGGCGGTCCTTGGTGACCTCGCCGACGATACGGATGCCGAGGCCCGGGCCCGGGAAGGGCTGGCGCTGGACGATCTCGTCCGGCAGGCCGAGCTCCTGGCCGACCATCCGTACCTCGTCCTTGAACAGCTTGCGCAGGGGCTCGACGAGCTCGAACTCGAGGTCTTCCGGAAGCCCGCCGACGTTGTGGTGGGACTTGATGTTGGCGGTGCCGGTGCCGCCGCCGGACTCGACCACGTCCGGGTAGAGCGTGCCCTGCACGAGGAAGGCGACGTCCTCGCCATGCGCGGCCTCGGCGATGATCTCGGCCTGCGCCTGCTCGAAGACCCGGATGAACTCGCGGCCGATGATCTTCCGCTTCTCCTCGGGGTCGGAGACCCCGGCGAGAGCGTCGAGGAAGCGGTCGGCGGCCTCGACGACCTTCAGCTGCACGCCGGTCGCCGCGACGAAGTCCTTCTCGACCTGCTCCGTCTCACCCTTGCGCATCAGGCCGTGGTCGACGTACACGCAGGTCAGCTGGGAGCCGATGGCCTTCTGCACGAGTGCGGCGGCGACCGCGGAGTCCACGCCGCCGGACAGACCGCAGATGGCGCGCTTGGTGCCGACCTGCGCGCGGATCGCCGCGACCTGCTCCTCGATGACATTGCCGGTGGTCCAGTTCGGCTCGATGCCGGCGCCACGGTAGAGGAAGTGCTCCAGGACCTGCTGGCCGTACGTCGAGTGCATCACCTCGGGGTGGTGCTGGACGCCGTACAGCTTCTTCTCGTCGTTCTCGAAGGCCGCGACCGGCACCACGTCGGTGGACGCGGTGACCGTGAAGCCCTCGGGGGCGGCGGAGCAGGCGTCGCCGTGCGACATCCACACCGGCTGCTCGGCCGGGGTGCCCTCGAAGAGCGTCGAGCCGGTCTTGGAGACGTGCAGCGGCGTACGGCCGTACTCACGCGCTCCCGTGTTGTCGACGGTGCCACCGAGCATCGTCGCCATCAGCTGGAAGCCGTAGCACATACCGAAGACGGGGACACCGGCCTCGAAGAGCGCGCGGTCGAGCCGCGGGGCGCCTTCCGCGTACACGGAGGACGGGCCGCCGGAGAGGATGATCGCCTTCGGGTTCTTGGCCAGCATCTCGGCCACGGGCATCGTGGACGGGACGATCTCGCTGTAGACCCGGGCCTCACGGACGCGGCGGGCGATGAGCTGTGCGTACTGCGCGCCGAAGTCAACAACGAGGACGACGTCCGGGGCGTTGCTGTCGGGGGCGGCGGAGGGTGCTGCTGGCACGGGTGGCGGCCTTCCGGCGGTGGGAGGGGGTCGGTATTTGTCGATTCTACCGGCGCGGCCGGACCGCTTTTCGTCTCACCATCCGAACCCGGTTTTGGCAGCGGTCGGCGCGAGGTCCATACTTCACCCATGCACAAGCAGCTGACCTCCGTCTTTACCTATGGCACCGGCCCGTCCGGCTGCCATGGTCGTGCTGCTTGAGCCACTGACAAGCAACTTCCCAGGCGCCCCGGGCCGACAAGGCCCGGGGCGTTCTGTCATTTCCGGGCCTTGCCGCTCTGGGGCACCGACCCCGACAAGGAGCCCCGCATGACCGTCACGACCGACACCGGAGCCCGTACCGACGAGGCCGCCTCCCTCATCGGCGACGCGCGCGGCCGCATCGACGCGCTCGACGACCGGATCATCGGACTCATCCAGGAACGGATGGCCGTCTCGGCCGTCATTCAGGAGGCCCGGGTCTCCTCCGGCGGCCGCCGGGTGAATCTGTCGCGCGAAATGGAGGTTCTCGGCCATTTCCGCGACGCGCTCGGAAAGCCGGGAACGGCGCTCGCGATGACGCTGCTCGAGCTCTGCCGGGGCCGGATCTGAGGCCGTGTCCGAACCTGCGCAGGCATCCGCTTACGGACCTGAGTTCGGGCGCGTCCTCACCCGTACGGCGCGTGACCGCACGCACCGGGGCTTCGTTGGTACCGATGTCCGTGCCAGCCAGGGGCGGGCCAGGAAGGAAAAACCACGCGTGGCTCCGCTGGGGCGTGTGACGTGCCGCTGGTACGTCGTGGGACCTCGCCCCAGCGCCCGTGACCGGTCGGCAGGGGACAGCAGCCCGGTCACCCCAAGGGCGGTCGGCTCCGGGGACGCCCGGGGCCGACCGCATCCGGTCGAAACGGTTGCGCAGGCCGCAGCCCGTCCAGCACGATGCAAGACAAGTCGTCCCCGTTTCTGCGCAACCACATTGCCAAAGGTCGATACCACTCGTGCGCCCCAAGTGCGCCGGGTCGGCGACCCTCCCCACGCGGCGCTACCCCCCCGGGCGCCGCACCTCGGCACCGGCGCTGCCCTGACGTCGGTGCTGACCACCAGGGGCCCCGCGGATCATGCATCCGCGGGGCCTCTGCTCTGCGCGCAAGCGCAACGTGCTGCGCCTCAGCCTTCGCCGTGTTCTGCGCCTCAGCCTCCGGGAACGACCACGACCGGATCGCCGGGCTTCCAGGTGCCGTCGCTCCACTCGGGCGTGGGGACGGGGAGGCCGGGCGCGGGCGGCGGGTTGGAGCCCCGGTTGGGGTTCTGCGGCCTGGACGGGGCGGGTTGCCCGGCACCGCTCTCCTTCGTACGCCGCGGCGTCGCTGTACGGGTGCTCTGCGTCCTTTCCTTGGACACGGCCGTACGTGAAGGAGCGGGCAGCACGGAAGCCGGCGCCGAGGTGGAGACCGACGGGGACGGCGACGTGGTGGATGACGCGGACGCGGACGGGGACACCGTGGTCTTGGCGGGCGGCGACGCATCCTTCGCGCCCCCGCCCGAACAGGCGGCCGCACCCAGAGCCATGACCACCGTGAGCAGGCACGCGGCTCCCGGCGTCGCTCGCGAGCGAGGGTTCACTTTGTTCGTTCTCCTGTCGTCACTGGTTGGCGCAGGTTCGACCAGGAGCCGAGGGGGAAGGTTGCGCGGCCGTAGATCACGGAATGACGACGAGCCTCAGGTCGGCGAACTCGTCGGGCGCGTCACCCCTCAGGTGGGTCGGCCGGGTAACGCGTCGGGCTCGCCCGGCCTCAGTCGGGATGAACGCCCTCGCCGCCGGACGGGAGTTGCCTGTGACGGGGGCCACATAAAGTTTCTGTGAATCTCAGGGCAACCATTCCAGCCATTCGTGGGTCATGCATGCGAAACAACGGCCACACCCGTGTACCCCCACCCCGGTAGGCCCTCCAGACTCCGTACCGCGTCACGCGGTACGCCAGACTTCACTGAGGTCTTCATGAAGCTTCGCCGCGCTATGGCCGTCGCTGCAGCGACCGCTGTCATAGCCCCCGCCGCGCTCCTGTCGGCTCCGGCCGCGTTCGCGACGGAAACCCCGCTCACCACCGAGTCGTCGCCGGCCGCCTCGCCGAGCGACTCGGTCGACCCGAGCAACGCGGCGACCACGCCGGACGCCCCGGCGAACACGCCGAGCGCCCCGGCCACCACGCCGAGCATCCCGGCGACCGCGCCGAGCGCCACGGCCACCACCCCGAACACCCCGAGCACCCCGGCGGCCACGCCGAGCGAGCCGGGCGAGGGCGACGAGGACCCGGACTTCGAGTGCAAGGCCTCCGCGGTCGACGTGAAGCTCTCCGGCTTCCCGAACAAGATCGTCGCGGGCGACGGCTGGAAGAAGTTCAGCCTCGACGTCAAGAACAACAGCAAGGAGAAGATCGAGAACTTCGGTCTCTTCACCTTCGCCTCGTACGAGGACGACCTGATCGAGGGCGACCAGGACCGCCTGATCGAGAAGTACGCGCACTTCGAGTACTTCGACAAGTCGTCCGGTGAGTGGCACGCGGGCGGCAACCTCTCCGGCATGAACAACGGCTTCTACTTCGACGTGATCGACCTCAAGAAGGCCGAGAACCGCTCGATCAAGCTGCGCGTTCGCATCGACAAGGCGGCCCCTGCGGGCAAGGGCATCGCTCTTGCCGCCGGCGGTTACGACAAGGGCGACGAGTGCTTCGAGGACAGCGACTACTACGAGTTCGACGTTCTCAAGGCCGGCAGCAACGCGGGTGACGTCGATGACGCCAAGCCGAGCGGTGAGAAGCCGAAGGACGTCAAGCCGCAGGGTGGCGCCAAGGAGATCCCGGTCACCGGCAACCTCGCCGAGACCGGTTCCAGCTCCATGCTGCCGACCTTCGGCATCGCCGGTGGCATCGCCATCGTCGCCGGTGCCGGTGTCGTCTTCGCGATGAAGCGCCGCCGCAGCGGCGACGCCACCGCGTAACACCAGGCCCACAAGCCAGAAGGCCGCTGCACTCGGAGGGGGGTGCAGCGGCTTTCGTGTGTCCCGGCGAACGCGAGTCCGGCCTGGGCAGGTCCGGCGAACGTGAGTCCGGCGTCGGTACCTCCCGGCCCCCGTGCGTACGGAGGCCGGATCACTTCTTCGGCGGGACCGCCGGCATACCCAGGAACGGCAGCTTCAGCGCGCCGAATGCCTCCTCAGGGACCGCCGGTGACTTCGGCGCGACCGCCGCCAGCCGTTCGTACGCCGCGCCCTGTTCCGGACGCGGGTCCTCCTCGCCCTTGTTGGGCCAGAACGACATCGCCCGCTCGGCCTGCGCCGTAATGGTCAGGGACGGGTTCACACCGAGGTTCGCCGACACCGCCGCGCCGTCGACGACCGAGATGCCCGGGTGGCCGTAGAGCCGGTGGTACGGATCGATGACGCCGTCCTCGGCGGAGGCGCCGATCGGGCAGCCGCCCAGGAAGTGGGCCGTCAGCGGGGTCCCCATCAGCTCGCCGATGTTCGATCCCGCGAAACCGTTGATCTCCTCGGCGAGCAGCGAGGCCGCGCGCGTCGCCTCGGGAATCTGGTTCGGGTTCGGTGCGCCGTGGCCCTGGCGGGCGGTGAGCAGGCCCTTCCCGATGCCGCCCGGCTTGCGGTACGTGGTCAGCGAGTTGTCCAGCGACTGCATGACCAGTCCGATGATGGTCCGCTCCGACCAGCGGCGGTTGGAGAGCGAGCGGGCCGCGAGCCAGGGGTGCCTGGCCAGATTGCCGAACCAGCCGGCGACCCGCGACCGCGCACTGTAGGGAACCTGGAGGATCGTCATACCACCCATGGCGTTCGAGCCCTTGCCGTAGCGGACCGGCTCGATATGGGTGTTCGCGTCGGGGTGGACCGAGGATGTGATCGCCACTCCTCGCGTGAAGTCGACCTTGTCCACGCCGTGCCGCTTGCGGTAGCGGCGGTTGTCGGTCTGGGCGCCGACGATCGCCTCGGAGTTGGTACGGGTCAGCTCGCCGAGCCGGGCCGAGACATGTGGCAGCAGACCTTGGTCCTTCATGGTGTGCAGCAGGGTCTGGGTGCCGTACGTGCCCGCCGCCACGACCACGCGTCCGGCTCGCAGCAGCTTCGGCTCGGCCTTCTTGCGTGCGTCCGTCGGGACGGTCGTGACGTGGAAGCCGCCCTCCGGGTCCTCGCTGATCGAGGCGACCGTCGTCATCGGGTGGATGACGGCCCCGGCCTTCTCGGCCAGGTAGAGGTAGTTCTCGTTGAGGGTGTTCTTCGCGCCGTGCCGGCAGCCCGTCATGCACTCGCCGCACTCGGTGCACGCCTTGCGGGACGGACCGGCGCCGCCGAAGTACGGATCCTCGACCGTCGAGCCGGGAGCGGCCTTCGACGTACCGTCGGCGTCCTCGCCGTCGCCGAAGAAAACACCGACCGGAGCCATGTGGAAGCTGTCGCCGACACCCATCGCCTGCGCCGTCGCCTTGAGATGCACGTCGGAGGGGGTCATCGTCGGGTTGAGCCGTACGCCCAGCATCCGCTTGGCCTGGTCGTAATAGGGCGACAGCTCCTGCTGCCAGTCCGTGATGTCCTTCCACTGCGGGTCTTCGAAGAAGGGCGTGGGCGGCACGTACAGCGTGTTGGCGTAGTTGAGCGACCCGCCGCCGACGCCCGCGCCCGCCAGCACCATCACCTTGCCGAGCAGATGCACGCGCTGGATTCCGTACAGGCCGAGCGCGGGGGCCCACAGATAGTTCTTGATGTCCCAGGAGTTCTTGGGCAGGGTCTCGGGGGTGAAGCGGCGGCCCGCCTCCAGGACCCCCACCCGGTAACCCTTCTCGGTCAGCCGCAGCGCGGTGACCGAGCCGCCGAAGCCCGAGCCGACGACGATGACGTCGTAGTCGTACGCCGGGTCGGAGTCCGAGTCCGCGGCCGGCGCGGAGACCGGCTCAGGGACCAGTTCGGCGACCGGCTCGGCGACCGGTTGTTCGCCGCTCTCGGCGGCCTGATTCTGGGCAGGGGGTACCTGGGACATGGCTCTCCTCGTACGAAAACAGCGGAAACTAGCGCAGGCGCAAGGCCTTCATCGCCTTCAGGCCGGCGCTCATGAACGCGGCGTACTTCTCGTCGTCCATGCCGAAGGACGGCCCCAGCGGCATCAGTCGCTGCTGGGCGACGGTCTGTGCCTCGGTGTACTTGAGGATGCCCTCGGAGCCGTGCCGCCGGCTGAGGCCGGAGTCCTTCATGCCGCCCATCGGGGACTGGACGCTGCCGTACGCCGGGGCGTAGCCCTCATTGATGTTGACCGTGCCGGTGCGCAGCTTCGCCGCGACCGCGTGGCCGCGCTTGCCGTCCTTGGTCCAGACGCTCGAGTTCAGCCCGTACGGAGTGGCGTTGGCCTGCTCGACGACCTTGTCCTCGTCCGTGAAGCGATAGATGGATACGACCGGGCCGAAGGTCTCCTCGGTGCATACGGCCATCGGCGCCTCGACACCGTCGAGGATGGTCGGCTCGTAGAACAGCGGGCCGATGTCGGGGCGCGCGACGCCGCCCGCGACGAGCGTCGCGCCCTTGGCGACGGCCTCCTCGACATGGCGGGTGACGGTCTCCAGCTGGCGCTCGCCGACGAGCGAGCCCATGTCGGCGCCGTACGCGAGGGACTTGCCGAGGCGCATCGCCTTCGTGCGCGCGGCGAAGCGCTCCACGAACGCGTCGGCGATCGACTCGTGGACGTACAGCCGCTCGATGGAGATGCACAGCTGGCCGGCGGAGGAGAAGCAGGCGCGTACCGCTCCGGCCGCGGCCTTCTCGATGTCCGCGTCCTTCAGCACCAGCATGGCGTTCTTGCCGCCGAGTTCGAGGGAGACGCCGATCAGCCGGGCCGCGGCTCCCTGGGCCACCTCGCGGCCGGTACGGGTGGATCCGGTGAAGGAGACATAGTCGGCGTGCTTGACGACCTCGGGGCCGACGACCGGTCCTTCGCCGAGGACGATCTGGAAGACGCCGGCGGGCAGGCCCGCCTCGATGAGCAGATCGCGGGCCCACAGCGCGGTGAGCGCGGTCTCGGTGTCGGGCTTCATCACGACGGCGTTGCCGGAGACGAACGCGGGCAGCGCATCGCCGACGGAGAGCTCCAACGGGTAGTTCCAGGGCGCGATCTGGCCGATGACGCCGCGCGGCTGGCGCAGTTCGGTGGTCTTGGTGAGGACGGGAACGACACCGGTGTGGCGCTTGGGCTTGAGATAGGCGGGCGCCTTGCGGCCGTAGTGGCGGGCGGCGACGGCGACGGCCTGGACCTCTTCGTGCGCGTGCAGCCGGGCCTTGCCGGTCTCCAGCTGGATGAGATCGAGGACTTCGGCCTGGCGCTCCAGGACCAGATCGTGGAAGCGCAGCAGGACGGCGGCGCGAGCGCGGGCCGGTGTCGCGGCCCAGACGGGCTGGGCGGCGCGGGCGCGTTCGAAGGCCTCCGCCACGTCCTGAGGGGTGGACTCGGGCAGGTCGGCCAGCTTCTCCCCGGTGAACGGGGTGTGGTTGGCGGTACGGCCGGAGCCGACCACACCACGAGTGAGCTGGGCGACCACCTCGGGGGTGACCACATCGGCTGCGGTGCGCGCACCGGCCGGCGCGGCGGCTGTCGGGTTGGTGCCGGGGGCGGCGGCGGTGGCCTGCGAGTCCGTCATGGGGGCGAGGGTATGCCGCATCCGGAACTTTGGGTACCCGTCGGTAACGGCTTTTCACCAGCCCCTCACCATCACGCCAGCGATCGCTGGCAGATAAGGCCTGATCAGGGGCTTGTCTCGGCTTTTCCGAGCTTCAGCCGCTTCCGTACGCCCCGGAAGAGATCCTGTCCAGCGGCCTCTTCCTTGCCGCCGCCGGGCATCTCGACGAGCACCGTGTAGTGCTCGCCGGCCTCGGTGACGACGTAGAACGCCAGACGGTGGACCGGGCTCGCGGTGTCGCCCTCCTGCGCGAAGTACGTCACGTCGAGCAGGGCCGCGTCGACGCCGTGGTGGTTGGCCGGCACGACGGTGCCCTTCGCCTCCGACGCCGTGAACCGGCCCGCGCGCGGGCCACCGCCCTTCAGCCACTTCAACTCGTTCCGCGCCCACCGGACGGCCGTGCCCGTCGTCTTGTCGGCGCGCTTGAGCTCGACCCGGACGGGGTTGCCGCGCTCCTCGAAGGTGATCTCCTTGTCCTTCGCGAGTCCGGCCCCGGAGGTGACGGGTTCACGTCTGTACGTGGAGGGCACGGAGATCTCCGCGTCGAGCCGGGACTCGAGGTGGGGCCGCCAGGTCTGCCAGGCCTCCGGGGTCTCCATGGGCGGTGGTGCGGTACGGGTGGATGCGCCGGCGCGCTTGCCGTTACCGGTGTCGGGCGGGGCAGATGCGTACGCCCAGACCGCGATACCGAGGGCGACGGCTCCTGCTGTCGCGGCGAGCCCGATACGGGCGCGGGCCGGGAGCCTTGGTGGCGTCGAGGGGCCTTGTGCCGCCGCCGGGGCGGGTGCGCGGCCCCCGAGCCGTAAGGTCCCGGAGCCGGCGTCAGCGGCAGCGTCGGCGTCGGCCCTGCCCGAGTCGTCCGTATCCGCCTGCTGGGCCCTCCGCGTCCCGGGCAGCCGGCCGGCTCCGGTCGACCCGGCCGCGGGCCGGTCCACCTCGGATCCCGGCCGCTCCGCCTCCGGACTGCTCTCGGTCTCCGGCGCGGCAGCCGTGGCCGTCGGCCCCAGCGTCGACGCGCTGCCCGCCGCGACCGCCGCCAGTTCCCTCTCCACCTCGTCGACGGGCGACCGGTGTTCCGGGTCCTTCGAGAGCAGGCGGACGATCAACTCCGCCAGTGGGCCCGCCCGGACCGGCTTCGGGGCATCGGCCTGGAGGATCGCCGCGAGCGTCGACTCCAGAGTCGTACGGCGGAACGGCGACCAGCCCTCCACCGCCGCGTACAGCAGCACACCCAGCGACCACAGGTCCGCCTCCGGGCCGGCCATGACGCCCGACATCCGCTCCGGCGCGATGAACTCGAGCGAGCCGACGAACTCACCGCTCACCGTCAGCGGCTCCTCGCCCTGGATCCGCGCGATACCGAAGTCGGTGAGCACCACCCGGCCGTGCGGACCGAGCAGCACATTCGCGGGCTTCACATCCCGGTGGACGATCCCCTTCGCGTGCGCCGCGCCCAGCGCGCCCGCCACGGCCAGCCCGATCCGTGCCGCCTCGGCCGGAGACAGCGAACCGCGCTTGAGTCGTTCGTTCAGGGATTCGCCACGGATCAACTCCATGACGATCCAGGGGAGTCCACCGTCCATCACCACATCGTGGACGGCCACGGCCGCCGGGTGCTCGACCTGGGCCGCGGCCCTGGCCTCCCGCCTCAGCCGTTCGTAGAGCCGCTGCTGGGAAGGGTCGCGGGGATCCCCCGGCAGCCGTGGCTCCTTCACCGCGCAGTCCCGGCCGACGAGTTCGTCGCGCGCCTGCCAGACCGTGCCCATGCCGCCGGATCCGACACGTACGGTCAGCCGGTAGCGGCCGCCGACCAGCCGCCCCTCACCACTGCCGCCGTCGCCTCTGCGAGCCGGCTCCGGCTCCGGCTGCCCCGACGGGCTCACAGATCCTGGTTCAGCGGTCGGCGTCCGTAGCCGGCGGGCTCGTTCGCCCGTCCCCCATTGTTGGTCATGCTCACATCCTGGCCATATCTGGATGTGGATGTCACCGGGGCACAGGAGCGAATACAGACCCGTGACCGTGTCCCCTCGTCACTTTCGCGGCGTGAAGGAGTCGAGCGCGGTGTCGAAGTGCCGTCGCGCCTCGTCGAGTCGGCCGACCGGCGCCGAGACCCAGACGTCGTACATCCTGCCGTTCTCGTCCCAGCAGATGTCGAACGTGTGCCGGGACCCCTCCGCCTGGGAGAAACCGTTCCAGGTGAACTCCCAGAGCGCGGCGGGCAGTCCGTTGTGCGTGGTCGGGGTGACCTTGCCGTCGCGGTAGCCGGGATTGGTGTTCGGCCCGTCGGTGTCCGAGCGTTGCATCGAGCCGAGCGGCCCGTCGGAGGCGGGGTTCTGCAGCCGGACGCCGATTCTGATGCCCTTGTCCGGCGCCATGAAGTAGACCCGTTTGTCGTCCTCGGAGCGGACGAAGCCCTCGGGGACGGCGAGCGCGAACCCGTCCGGGTCGGTCACCGTGACGTAACCCTCCGGCGCCACCGGCGCGTTGGCGGGTACGGGAGCGGAGGTGGTGACGGTCACCGTGGGGTTCGGCTTCGCGACAGGGGCGGGTGACGGTGCGGTACGTACCGGAGGCGTACTGCTCGCGACCGTACGGCCCGGCGTTCCCGCGGCCTGTGCTCCGCCGCCCGGCCCGTCGTCCTGCAGCAGCACCGCGGCCGCTCCGCCCGCTCCGGCCAGCGCGGCGACCAGGACGGCGGCGAGCAGGAGCGGCGCGCGGCGGCGGGGCGCGGACGGGGGCGCCGGCGCGGTGACCGGCTGCCGGGGCGTGGACGGGAGCGGCACGTCATGGCGGGTGGGTGTGTACTGCGCCGCGACGACCGGCAGCGAGCCCGTCGTGATGTACGTGCGCAGCAGCTCCTCCGCCTCCGTCGCACCGAGCCGGCGCTCCGGGTCCCGCTCGAGAAGCCCCAGGACGACGGGCAGCAGCGGGGCTGCCTGCGCGGGCGGGCGGATCTCGTCCTCGACGACGGCGTGCAGGATGCCACCCAACGAGTCACGACGGAACGGCGATTCACCGCTGAGCGCCGCGCACAGCAGCACACCGAGCGACCACAGATCGGACTCGGGGCCGGCCGTGTCGCCCGACATCCGCTCCGGTGCGGTGTACTCCGGCGATCCGACGAACGATCCCGACTCGGTGATCGTCGTGGACCCGGCGAACTGCGCGATACCGAAGTCGGTGAGGACGACCCGTCCGGTGGACTCCTCCAGCAGCACGTTGGCGGGCTTGAGATCCCGGTGCAGCACCCCGAGCCCGTGGGCGGCGCGCAGCGCGCCGAGCAGCGCGAGCCCCATCCGCGCCGCCTCCGCCACATCGAGGGGACCCCGGCGCGAGATCCGTTCGGCGAGCGAGCCGCCGTCGACCAATTCCATGACGATGTACGCGAGTCCGTCGTCCACCACCACGTCATGGACGACGATGACATGCGGATGCTTGACCCGGGCGACGGCGCGGGCCTCGCGCAGGGGTGCGGCCGCCGAGGTGTACGGAGACGCCGGGCGACCGGAGTTCCCGTCGTCCGGATGGAGCTCCTTGACGGCGACACGACGGCCCAGCAGCTCGTCGTCCGCACGCCACACGGTGCCCATGCCCCCGCGCCCAAGCCGGTCCAGGAGCCGGTAGCGGCCCGCGATCAGCCGCGATTCCTCGGACACGCAACTCCCTCTCGATCAGTCTGCGTCCATCATGCCGGAGGCCGCCAGCCGCGGAGCATGGTGTCGAACTGTTCGCGAGTCGTCGCCCAGTCCTCGGCCGGGCCCGACATGTAGAGCGCGTACTCCGTGCCGTCGTCCTCGTAGTACATCTGGTCGATGGCCCGCCGCTTGCCCGGGAAGTCCTTCTTCTCGGTCCAGGTGAACTCCCAGAGCGCGGAGTTCGTCTGGTCACGGAAGGTGTTGGGGCGCAGCTTCACCTTCTGGTACTTGGGCAGGCGCTTGAGGGTCTTCTCGATGTCCAGCATATGCATGTACGGATTCTCGAAGTCCGGCGAAGTGTCACTGCTGATCCGGATGCGATGACGGCCGTTGTCGGGCGTGTAGTCGATCTGGTCGCCGTCCGTCTGGCGTGTCCAGCCCTCCGGTACCAGCAGGCTGAAGCCCTCCGGGTCCTCGACACGGTGCCAGCCGGACGGTGCGGACGCGGGCGCCGAGGCGTCCGGGGTCGACTGGGTGCCCGTACGTCCCGAACCGTCCTTGGCGGCCCCGTACTTCATGGCGGCCAGTCCCGCACCGCCGCCGACGACGGCGGCGAGCACGACCACGATCGCCGCCATGCGCAGCCGGCCGCCGCGCCGTGGCGCCGACGCGGAAGCGGTGCTGTTGATGTCGGTGTCGGCGGTGACCGGGGCAGGGGCGCGCCGCGTCGGCGCGGCCATCCTGGCGGTCTCGGGCCGTGCGTGCCGCTGGGTCGCCCGCTGAGCGGGCACCTGCGGCTGCTTCGCGGCCGGTCCCCGCCCGTCCATCGCCTGCAGCAGCATCCGTTCAGCCTCGGCGGCCGAAGGACGGGTGGCGGGGTCCTTGCGCAACAGCTCCATGATCACGGGCGTGAGCAGGCCCGCCGACTCGGGACGGCGCGGTTCCTCGGCCACCACCGCCTGCATGGTGGCGAGCGGCGAGGAGCGGCGGAACGGCGATTCGCCCTCCACCGCCGCGTAGAGCGTCGCGCCCAGTGACCAGAGGTCGGAAGCGGGCCCCGGATCGGCGCCGCGCACCCGCTCGGGAGCCAAGTAGTCGATGGATCCGACGATTTCCCCGGTGCGGGTAATCGTCGAGTCACCCTCGATCGAGGCGATCCCGAAGTCGGTGATCAGGACCCGGCCATCGCGGCTGAGCAGTACGTTGGCGGGCTTGACGTCCCGGTGGAGCACACCGGCGGCGTGCGCGGCGCCCAGCGCGCGCAGTACGTGCAGCCCGACGCGGGCGGCCTCGAGCGCGTGGATCCGTCCGGACTCCTTGGCCGCGTCGGCCAGCGAAGGCCCGTCGACGTACTGCATGACGATCCAGGGGCGCGAGTCGTGCTCGAGCACGTCATGGACGGTGACGACACCGGGGTGGCTGATCCGGGCGGCGGCCCGGGCCTCTTTCTGGGTGCGGGCATGCAGGACAATCCGGTCGGCCTCGGAGGCATAGCGACCGGCCGTCAACTCCTTGACCGCGACGACCCGGTGCAGCACCTCGTCATGTGCGCGCCAGACCTTGCCCATGCCGCCGCTGCCGATCGTCTCGCTCAGCCGGTAACGCCCGGCGAGCAAGAGACCCTCGCCCGTGCTCTGACTGTGTTCCACGTCCCCCGCCCCGTTCCTTGGGATCACAGGTTACGGAGGTGAAGTACGGGCGCGGAACCTCGGATGGCTCAAGTGACCTCACTGTGATGCTTGTGACTCTGCGCAACGAGAGGCAAAACAGCCGCTAACGGGTGTACAGCAGGAGGACGGATGTCTAACGGGTCGCGCGGTAGGCGTTCGTGGCCTCCTGGTAGGCCTCCGTCACCTTGTCCCGCTGGTTCTCCGGGCCGATCACCTGGACTACGTGATAGCTGCCGTCGACGATCAGGGCGAGGTTGCGTACGTAGACCTCACGGCCGCTGCTGTCCTGCCAGGTGAACTGGCCCTCGGCCATGGCCCGCTGCCCGACGTCGATACGGCGCAGCCCGGTCGCCCCCGCCCAGGAGGAGTCCCGGAACGGCTGGAGCTCTCGCTCCTTGTCGCGCTGGTAGACCAGCGGATCGGTGCCGTTGGCCTTCACCGTGTCCCGGCCGGGGACAACTATCAGGGTGAAATCTCCGTCGGCGTAGCGGACTTGACCGCTGTCGTTGATGGGACGGCGCTGCCAGGTCTTGTCGACGGCGATCTGGAAGCCTTCGGGGTCCTTGCGCAGCGCGTAACCGTGCGGGAGTTTCCCGGCCGGGGCCGATGTCTGGGGCTGCTGGGCACCTCCGGGGCTGCCGTTGGAGGTCGTGGGCGGGCTGTCCGGGGCGGAACGGTCCGGGCTCGCGCCGGTGGCCGAAGGGCGGCCGCCGTTCTTCGGCTGCGGCTGGTCCTGTTGCTCCGAGCCGGACTTCGGCATGAACAGCACCGCGTACGCGACGGCGGCCACCAGGACGACCAGGACGAGCAGCAGGAGGGTGCGGCCGAGCGCCCGCGGCCCGCGCTCACCGCGTCCGCGCCGCTCGCGCCTGGACTTCGCGTGACGGTGGCGGCCGTGGACCACCTCGGCCGAGCCCGCGCGGCGCCTGCGCACCAGCTCGCCCCGGCGGCGTACGACGGGCAACCGCGTGCCGTCGACCACGCTCGACGGCAGCGGCACGACGTCCATGCCGGCCTCGGGCTCGGGCGCGGACCGTACGAGCGAACGCAGCCAGCCGCGCAGCTCCTCGAAGTCCGGTCGTTCGGTGGGGTCCTGGCGCAGCAGCGACTCGACCACGGGGCGCAGCGGACCGCACTCCTCGGCGAACGCGGGCGGCTCGGCGCAGACGAGCTGGACCAGCTCGACGGCGCTCTCCTCGGGGTACGGGGCGTGGCCCTGCACGGCCCGGTAGAGCAGCGCGCCGAGTGCCCAGAGATCGGTCGAGGGGCCGACCGGGGCCGCCAACTGCCAGTTCTCGTGGACGGGTCCGGCCTGCTCGGGCGCCCACCGCTCGGTGACGGCACCGACAACCGCGATGCGGGCCTGCCGGGCGCGCTCGGCAGCCAGTGGCGTGGCGGGGCCGCGGTACGCGGGTGTACTGCCGCTCGCGACGATCTCGTCCCAACGCCCGGTGGGGGCGCCGCTGCCGGCCGCGACGGGCTGCCGCTGGGCGTCCGCGCGCAGTGCGTCCCCACCACCGCCGTGCTCCCAGCTCCCGCCGCTGCCTGCGGCCGGTGCGGAGGGCCGATGGCCGGACCGGGCGCCGGGCAGCGTGGGCCCGGCGCCGTAGGGGTCGCCGCTGCCTTGCGGGGCGTGGCCACTGCCGTGCCGCGGGGCGGGCAGCGCGGGCCGGGCGCCGTAAGGGCTGCCACCGGAGCGGTCACCCGAGCGGTCACGGTCGGAGCGAGGGCCGTTGTCCGGCGCCGCCCGGCGGACCCCGTACGGCAGTTCACCGCCGGCGGGCCTGCCGCCTGTGGGCATGCCAGGAGCGGACATGCCGCTGCCGCCCGCGGGTACGGAGCCGGGTCCTTCACCGCCCGCGAGCGGCCCGTCGTGCCACGTCCCCGCCAGCCGGGCATGGCCGGGGCCGCGAGAGCCGTCACCCGGATACCAGCCGCCCTCGTCCTCCCCGTCGTCCTCGTCGTCGTCGATGTCGTCCACATCGATGGCCGGACGCAGATCGCCCGGCCGCTGGGCCCACCAGTCCGGGTCATAACCGGTCTGCACCGGGCGGTCCAGCGGGTCGCCCGGCGCGCCGTCCTGGGGCCGGTCGCCGCCGGCGCGTGCCGCGGCCCGGGCGCCCGCGCGGTACGCGGCGATCGCGCCCGCCCTGGCGGCGCGGACATCCGGCACACCACCACCACCGGCCCCGCTGCCCGGCAGCGCGACCGGAGCTGCGGACGGAGCCTCGTACGGACCGTCCTCCGCCACGTCGGCGTCGTCGTCGTCCGCATCCACCGAGCGGGCGGCCTCCAGCGCGGCCCGCCCCGGGGATGCGGGAACTCCCGCCGCCGGCAGGGGCTCCAGCTCCGCGTCAAGAACCTCGTCCTGCTGGTCGCTCTCGTCCGGCGGCGCCGGCACCGGGGCATACCCGCAGAGCGCCTCCTCAGCCGCGCCGGAGGCGAGTCCGGTCAGAACCACGCGCCCGTCGTCGCAGACGAGCACCGTACGGACGGTGATGTTCCGGTGGGTCCAGCCGTGCGCATGCAGCACACGGAGCGCGGTGAGCACATCGGAGGCGACCTCGGCCGCCCGGTACGGGCTGAGCGGCTTCTCCGCGAGGAGCGCCGCCAGCGGCCGGGCCGCGACACGTTCGCTCACTATCCAGAGCGAGCCGCCCTCGGCGAAGACGTCGAAGACCTGGTCCAGGCGCGGGTGGTCGGGGATCTGCGCGGCGGCCTGTGCCGCGTCGATGGCCCGCCGCACCGCCGGGTCCGTGGGCCGCCGCGTCGTACGCCCCTGCGCCCTTCTCGGTACCGCGACCCCGGCCATGCCGTCCGCGTCGAGCACCTCCGCGTCCACGACCTCCGGTAACGGCACCTGCCGCACCAGGACTTCCTGTCCGCTGTACGTGTCGAACGCGCGGGTCTCGACCAGTTCGTACGCATCGGAGGGCAGCAGCGGCAGGCGGTAGCGGTCGGCGAGCACCCGTCCCGCATAGTCGTCCACGACGCCTCCCCACGAGCGCGCTGTCCCCCCGGCTGGTCCCGGAAGTCCGCATCAAACCGTCAATTCCGGTCGTTTGACGGCCTCTTACGACCCCTTGCGGCTGCGTACCGTCCGCGAGCTCTCACGATACGTGGCCTTGCTCAGTCCTTGGGCTTGAATGTGGCGAACGCCGTCCTGCGCAGCGTCTCGCACTCCGCGCTCTCCCACTCGCCGGCCTTGCACGTGATCATGATCGAGTAGCCGTGCGTGGCATCCACCCTGAAGCCCCTGTTGAGGACCCGTACCCGCTGACCGCCCTGATTGCGCTCGAACTGCCAGTCGGCGACGGTCGGATAGCCGTTGTACTCGACCTTGCTGATCCCGAGGTGCTTGTAGCCACTGCTGCTGCCTGCGGTTCCCGGCATCGCCGCGTTCCAGGCAGCGGCGGCGTCGTCCTTGGGGCTGGGGTTGAAGTCGACCTGGACGCGCGGGAACCCACTGCGGACGCTGAAAATCCCGCCGGAGTTCTGGCCCGCGATGTCGGTGAGCGTGAAGCCCTTGGGCATCGCCATCGTGAAGTGGAACTGGTCGTTGGACACCATTACGTATCCGGCCGGCAGCCCGTTCCCGCCTGCGGGGCGGTCGGTCTTGGGCTTCCCCGACGGCTTCCCGGCCCCGGCGCCGCTGCCGCCGGTGTTGTCCTTGCCGGCACCCGTGCCCGTGCCCTTGCCCTTACCGGTGTCCTTGCCCTTGCCGGTGCTGCCGTTCGTGGCCCCGGCCGAAGCGGACTTGTCACTCTTGGACTTGCTCTTGCCGCCCTTGGCGCCCTTGTCGTCGCCCAGCGTCAGATAGAGCACCGTGGACAGCACGGCGAGCGCGGCGAGGACCGCGATGATCAACAGCGTGCGGCGCGGCACCACATCGGTGAGGGGCGCCCGCATCGGGGCGGTCCGCGCGGCGGGTGCCTGCGGCGTGGGCCGCGGCTTCGGTTCCGGCTTCGCGGCCGCCGCCGCGTTCCGTACCGAGCGCAGCGCACCGCGCACCCGGTCGGCGGCGGGGTCCTTCGGCTTCGACTGCGGCGGCGCCGGGGGGGCCGGCGGCATCGCTATGGCCCGGGTGGCCTCCGGCGACGGCTCCGGCTCGGCGAACCGTTCCGGCGCCTCGGGCGCGTGCAGTACATCGATGAGCAACGCCCGTGCGCCCGCGTCGTCAAGACGCTGATCGGGGTCCTTGGCGAGCAGGCCGTAAATGACCTCCTCCAGCGGGCCCGCGTTCTTCGGCGGGTCGAGCGGCTCGGTCATCACGGCGGTCAGCGTCGCGATCGCGGAACCCTTGTCGTACGGCGGGCAGCCCTCGACGCTCGCGTACAGCAGCCCTCCCAGCGACCAGAGGTCGGCGGCCGGCCCGGGCTTGTGGCCGCGGGCGCGCTCGGGAGAGATGTACGAAGGGGCGCCGACGAGCATGCCGGTCGAGGTGATCGAGGGGTCGCCCTCGACCTGCGCGATGCCGAAGTCGGTGAGCACCACCCGTCCGTCCGAGCCGATCAGCACATTGGACGGCTTCACATCGCGATGCAGGATGCCCTCGCGGTGCGCGGAACGCAGTACGTCGAGGATCGCCAGGCCGACCTCGGCGGCCCGTCGCGGCGTCAGCGTGCCGTCCTCACGCACGGCTTCGGCGAGGGACTTGCCTTCGACGAGCTCCATGACGATCCACGGGCGGTCGTCCTCGTCGACGACGTCGTAGACGGTCACCGCGCTGTTGTTGCGGATCCGGGCGATCGCCTTGGCCTCGCGCAGCGTGCGCGTGATGAGCCGGCGCTTCTCTTCCTCGTCGATGCTGTTGGGGAAGCGCAGTTCCTTCACGGCGACGGTACGGCCGAGTGTTTCGTCGACGGCCCGCCAGACCGTGCCCATGCCACCGCGCCCGAGCACGCCTCCGAGCCGGTAACGCCCGGCGAGAAGCCGCCCTTCGACCTCGCGTCCGGAGTCCTTCCCGTCCGCGGCAGCCTTGGCAGCACCCTGCCCGGTGCCGGACGCCGCGGCCCCCGACCGGGCCCCGGACGCGACGGCCCCGGCTCCGGACTCGACCCCGGGCCGGGCAGTCCCGGCTTCGGACCCCGCCCCGGACCCGGCCTCGGCCCCGGACGCGGCGGACCCGGTCTCGGACCCGGACGCGGCATCGGCAGACGCGGCCTCGGTGGACCCGGCCTCGGCACCGTGACCGGAAACCTTCTCCGCGCCCCGCCCTGAGACCTGGTCAGACCCCGGCTCCGAGCTCTGCCCGGAGCCTCCGGAACCCTTTGCGGGCTCCGCCCCGGATCGCGCGCCGGCCCCCTTCACGGGCTCAGGATCGGGCCCAGACCCGGGCTCTTTGCCGAGCTCCTTCTTGGAGTCCCTGGACTCCGCGTCGAGCTGCGTTCCGGAATCCTGCCCGGCGTCCCGCTGGGGCTCCTCGGCCGTGTCCCGCTGGGGCTCCCGCGACTGCTCCGCCTCCGACATGCGTCCCCTCTGCGATCCCTGATCTTCGCCCGCGCCTGCCGCTTCCCGCGCGATGCGGTAACCCGCCCTGGCAGGGCCCCCATTGTCCCCTACTCCAGGACCGGCGTATCTCCCGGGTCCGACGTCCGTCAGGACGGGTCCGGAAGCATGGGACCACCCACAATGCCACTACTCGGTGTGAAGTTCACCGCTTGGCTGGTCGTAGCCCTGCCCAGCCAAGCGGATTGCACTCCTCCGCTCCACTCGCCGCCCCGGACCGGCCTCCCCCGAGGCCGGTTTCCGCCGGTTCAGGGCCGGAAGTGCGGAGCCGGTGCCGGACAGCGCCCAGAGGTCAGATCGGCACGATGTCCGGCGCCCCCAGCCGCGCCGCGTCCGCCGTCAGATCGTCCGGCTGCCGCTGCGATTCACGCTCAGCCTCCACCCGCTTCTCGTAGTGCTCCACCTCTTTCTGGATCTGCTCCTTGTCCCAACCCAGCACCGGCGCCATCAGCTCCGCGCATTCGCGTGCACTCCGTGTCCCCCGGTCGAAGGTCTCGATGGATATCCGGGTCCGCCGCGTCAGCACGTCGTCGAGATGCCGCGCCCCTTCGTGCGATGCGGCATAGACGATCTCGGCCCGCAGATAGTCATCCGCACTGCCCAGCGGCTCACCGAGGGCCGGATCGTCGGCGATCAGCGCCAGCAGCTCCTCGATCATCGAGCCGTACCGGTTCAACAGATGCTCCACGCGCACCACATGAAGTCCGCTCCGCGCCGCGATCCTCGCCCGCGCGTTCCACAGCGCGCCGTACCCCTCGGCGCCGACCAGTGGCACGTCCTCCGTGACGCATGCGGCCACTCGCTGGTCGAGCGCGTGCACGGCCTCATCCACCGCGTCCTTCGCCATCACGCGGTACGTCGTGTATTTGCCGCCCGCGACGACCACAAGACCCGGCACCGGATGCGCGACCGTGTGCTCGCGCGACAGTTTGCTGGTCGCGTCCGACTCCCCGGCGAGCAGCGGCCGCAGACCGGCGTACACGCCCTCGACGTCGTCCCGGGTCAGCGGCACCGCCAGCACCGAGTTGACGTGCTCCAGCAGATAGTCGATGTCCGCGCTGGACGCCGCCGGATGGGCCTTGTCGAGGTCCCAGTCGGTGTCCGTCGTCCCCACGATCCAGTGGCGGCCCCACGGGATGACGAACAGCACCGATTTCTCGGTCCGCAGGATCAGCCCGGTCGTCGAGTGGATCCGGTCCTTGGGCACCACCAGATGGATGCCCTTGGACGCGCGCACATGGAACTGCCCGCGCTCCCCGATCAGTGCCTGGGTGTCGTCCGTCCACACACCCGTGGCGTTGACAACCTGTTTGGCCCGGACCTCGTACTCCCCGCCGGCCTCCACATCCTGCACCCGCGCCCCGACGACCCGCTCGCCCTCCCGCAGGAAGCCGATCACCCGGGCCCGGCTGGCGACTTGGGCGCCATAGCTCGCCGCCGTACGCACCAGCGTCGCCACATAGCGTGCGTCGTCCATCTGGGCGTCGTAGTACTGCAAGGCCCCGACCAGGGCGTCCTTCTTCAGACAGGGCGCGACCTGCAGTGCGTGCCGCCGGGAGAGATGGCGGTGGACGGGCAGTCCGCGCCCGTGCCCCGACGACACGGACATCGCGTCGTACAGCGCGACGCCCGATCCGGCGTACAGCCGCTCCCAGCCCTTGTGCTGCAGTGGATACAGGAACGGCACCGGCTTCACCAGATGCGGCGCCAGCCGCTCCAGCAGCAGCCCGCGCTCCTTCAGCGCCTCCCGTACGAGCGCGAAGTCCAGCATCTCCAGATAGCGCAGCCCGCCGTGGATCAGTTTGCTCGATCGGCTCGACGTGCCCGATGCCCAGTCACGCGCCTCGACCAGACCGGTCGAGAGCCCGCGCGTCGCGGCGTCCAGCGCGGTCCCGGCTCCGACCACGCCCGCGCCCACTACCAGCACGTCCAGTTCACGCTCGGCCATCCCGGCGAGCGCCTCCGCGCGCTCCGCGGGTCCCAGTGTCGCTGTCCTCACTGTTGCCTCCCGTCGCCCCCGTGTGTCCCCTGCGGTCGGGCTCACAAGGTCGATTCTGTCCGCCCTGGTCGACTTCAGCCACCGGCTGTGGATAACACTCGGACAGCCACAAGCCCGCAATGCGGCATATCAGTCATATTTATGCCTAGTCTGACATTGCGCACGCTCGTTCTGCCCACAGGGCTTGCGCTCTCTGTCCCCTCCGGCTACGGGAAGGACGCCAACGCCATGCCCGCAGATCTCGCCGTCATCGGACTCGGCCACCTCGGCCTGCCCCTCGCCCAGGCCGCCGTGGCCGTCGGCATCGAGACCATCGGCTACGACACCGACCCACGCCACCTCACGGAACCGGCCGCGGGACGCACCCCTGCCGACATCCGCCGGATGCTCTCGGGGGGCTTCCGGACCGTCACCGACCCGGGCGAGCTCGGCCGCGTACGCACCGCCGTCATCTGCGCCCCCACGCCTCTCGGCGCGGACGGCACCCTCGACCTCACAGCGGTCGCCGAAGCCGCCCGGGCGCTGTCGGCCCGGCTGCGCCCGCACACCACCGTGCTGCTGGAATCGGCCGTCCAGCCCGGCACCACGGAGAACTTCCTCCGCCCCATCCTCGAGGAAGGCTCCGGGCTGCGGGCCGGCCGCGACTTCCACCTCGCCTACTCCCCCAGCCGCGTCGACCCGGGCAGTCGTACGCACGGCTACGCCAACACCCCCAAGGTCATCGGCGGTCTCACCCCGGCCTGCACCGAATCGGCCGCCGCCTTCTACGGCCGGCTCACCGACAAGGTGGTCCGCGCCCGCGGTCCGCGGGAGGCCGAGACCGTCAAGGTCCTCGAGACGAACTTCCGACATGTCAACATCGCCCTGGTCAACGAGATGGCGGTGCTCTGCCACGATCTCGGCGTCGACCTGTGGGATGTCATCCGCTGTGCCGAGACCAAGCCGTTCGGCTTCCAGGCCTTCCGTCCCGGACCCGGCGTCGGCGGCCACGGCGTTCCCCTCGACCCCAACTGCCTCCCGCAGACCGGCCGTACCCCCGGCCACCCCTTGCGGATGGTCGGTCTCGCCCAGGAGATCAACACCCGGATGCCGCAGTACGTCATCCAGCGCTGCGCCACCCTCCTCAACGAACACGGCAAATCGGCCCGCGGCGCGCGCGTGCTGCTCATGGGCATCACCTACAAGCCGGACCTCCCCGACCTCGAGAGCTCCCCGGCGGCGGAGGTCGCCCGCCGTCTGCTGGACCTCGGCGCGGCCGTCAGCTACCACGACCCGTACATCCCCGACTGGCGCGTCAGCGATCAGCCGGTGCCCCGCGCCGACTCGCTCTACGAGGCCGCCGCCAGCGCGGATCTGACGGTGCTTCTCCAGCACCACCGCACGTACGACCTCCAGGGCCTCGCGGTCAAGGCACAGCTCCTGCTGGACACAAGGGGAGCCACCCCGGTCGGCGCGGCGCACCGCCTCTGAGTCCCACAACGGCTCCATAACTGAATGCCGCGGTGTCGGACCGGACTGCTAGTCTCCGGGACCTCCGCTCGCACGGTCGTGCGACGCATTCGTCCCTGGGGGGATTTCCACATGAGCCAGCCTGTTCCACCGCCGTCCGGCAACCCGTTCGCCGGTGAAGGCGCTCCGTACGCCCCGGCTCCGCCGCCGGCCCCGGTCCGCGACAACATCGGCCTCGGCCTGGTGGCCGCCGTCGTCGCCGCCCTGGTCGCCGCAGGCGCGTACGGCGCGATCGGGGGCGCCATCGAACGCGAGATCGGCTACGCGGCCATCGGTGTCGGCTTCCTCGTCGGCTTCGCCGCCGCCAAGGTCGGCGGCCGCAACCCGTCCCTGCCCGTCATCGGCGCGGTGCTCGCGCTCGGCGCCGTGTACCTGGGCCAGCTGGTCGCCATCGCGGTCATCTTCACGAAGCTGGGCGACCTCTCCTTCACGGAGTACTTCTTCGGCCACTTCAGCGACCTGACGAAGGTGTGGAAGGAAGCGGCGGACTTCATGTCGTACGTCTTCCTCGCCGTCGGTGCGGCCGCCGCGTTCGCCGGAGCCAAGAAGGCCCACGGCTGATCCACGCAAGCGAAGGGGCCCCGCACCACCAGGTGCGGGGCCCTCCTGCGTACAGGCCGTACGAGCCGCTCAGACCGTACGAGCCGCTCAGACCGTACGAACGGTACAGATACGACCCGGGCAGCCGTTCAGTCGTCAGCGTCAGCGGCGGTGCTGCGAGTCCGCCACCGTCACCTCGACGCGCTGGAACTCCTTGAGCTCGCTGTAGCCCGTCGTCGCCATCGCCCGGCGCAGCGCGCCGAAGAAGTTCATCGAGCCGTCGGGGCTGTGCGAGGGACCGGTGAGGACCTCCTCGGTGGTGCCCACGATGCCCAGGTCCACCAGCTTGCCGCGCGGCACGTCCTCGTGGGCTGCCTCCATGCCCCAGTGGTGTCCCTTGCCCGGCGCGTCCGTCGCACGGGCCAGCGGGGAGCCGATCATCACCGAGTCCGCGCCACAGGCGATCGCCTTCGGCAGATCCCCGGACCAGCCCACGCCGCCGTCGGCGATGACATGGACGTACCGGCCGCCGGACTCGTCCATGTAGTCGCGGCGCGCCGCGGCCACATCGGCGACGGCCGTCGCCATCGGGACCTGGATGCCCAGAACGTTGCGCGTGGTGTGCGCGGCGCCGCCGCCGAAGCCGACCAGGACGCCCGCGGCGCCCGTACGCATCAGGTGCAGCGCGGCCGTGTAGGTGGCGCAGCCGCCCACGATGACCGGCACATCGAGCTCGTAGATGAACTGCTTCAGGTTCAGCGGCTCGGCGGCGCCCGAGACATGCTCGGCGGAGACCGTCGTACCGCGGATGACGAAGATGTCGACGCCCGCGTCCACCACGGCCTTCGAGAACTGCGCGGTGCGCTGCGGCGAGAGCGCGGCGGCGGTCACCACACCCGAGTCGCGCACCTCCTTGATCCGCTGCCCGATCAGCTCCTCCCTGATCGGAGCCGCGTAGATCTCCTGCAGGCGACGGGTCGCGGCGCCCTCGTCGAGCTGGGCGATCTCGTCGAGCAGCGGCTGCGGGTCGTCGTACCGGGTCCACAGGCCCTCGAGGTTGAGGACGCCCAGACCGCCCAGCTCACCGATGCGGATCGCGGTCTGCGGGGAGACCACCGAGTCCATCGGTGCGGCCAGGAACGGCAGCTCGAAGCGGTAGGCGTCGATCTGCCAGGCGATCGAGACCTCCTTCGGGTCCCGCGTACGCCGGCTCGGTACGACGGCGATGTCATCGAACGCGTACGCCCGGCGGCCGCGCTTTCCGCGCCCGATCTCGATCTCAGTCACGATGTGTGGCCTCTCCTTCTACGTCTGCGCTTCCAGTATCCCCGACCACACGGGAGGGGCGGCCCCGGAACCCCGGGGCCGCCCCTCACCGCATGCGTTCAGCACACAGCTGTCATCGCCTGGTGTAGTTCGGCGCCTCGACCGTCATCTGGATGTCGTGCGGGTGGCTCTCCTTGAGCCCCGCCGACGTGATCCGTACGAACCGGCCGCGGTCCTGCAGCTCCGGCACCGTGCGCCCGCCGACGTAGAACATCGACTGCCGCAGACCGCCTGTCAGCTGGTGCACGACCGCCGAGAGCGGACCACGGTAGGGCACCTGGCCCTCGATGCCCTCGGGCACCAGCTTCTCGTCGGACGCCACGCCCTCCTGGAAGTAACGGTCCTTCGAGAAGGAACGCTGCTCGCCACGGGTCTGCATCGCGCCCAGCGAACCCATGCCGCGGTACGACTTGAACTGCTTGCCATTGATGAAGAGCAGTTCGCCCGGCGACTCCTCGCAGCCGGCGAGCAGCGAACCGAGCATCACCGTGTCCGCGCCCGCGACCAGCGCCTTGGCGATGTCGCCGGAGTACTGCAGACCGCCGTCGCCGATGACCGGGACGCCGGCCGCCCTGGCGGCGAGGGAGGCTTCGTAGATCGCGGTGACCTGCGGTACGCCGATACCGGCGACCACACGTGTCGTACAGATGGAACCCGGTCCGACACCGACCTTGATGCCGTCGACACCGGCGTCGATCAGCGCCTGCGCGCCGTCGCGGGTGGCGATGTTGCCGCCGATGACATCGACACCGGCCGCATTCGACTTGATCTTGGCGACCATGTCTCCGACCAGCCGGGAGTGGCCGTGCGCGGTGTCGACGACGATGAAGTCGACGCCCGCCTCGATCAGGGCCTGGGCCCGCTCGTACGCGTCACCCGCGACACCGACGGCCGCGCCGACGAGCAGCCGGCCGTCCTTGTCCTTCGCGGCATTCGGGTACTTCTCGGCCTTGACGAAGTCCTTGACCGTGATCAGGCCCTTGAGCACACCGGCCTCGTCGACCAGCGGAAGCTTCTCGATCTTGTGCCGGCGCAGCAGCTCCATGGCGTCCACACCGGAGATCCCGACCTTGCCCGTGACCAGCGGCATCGGAGTCATGACCTCGCGCACCTGGCGCGTACGGTCCGACTCGAAGGCCATGTCGCGGTTGGTGACGATGCCGAGCAGCTTGCCCGCGCGGTCGGTCACCGGGACGCCGCTGATACGGAACTTGGCGCACAGCTGGTCGGCCTCGCCGAGCGTCGCGTCCGGATTCACCGTGATCGGGTCGCTGACCATGCCGGACTCGGAGCGCTTGACCAGGTCGACCTGGTTGGCCTGGCCAGCGATGGAGAGATTGCGGTGCAGCACACCGGCGCCGCCCTGCCGGGCCATGGCGATGGCCATCCGGGCCTCGGTGACCTTGTCCATCGCCGCGGACAGCAGCGGGATCTTCACCCGTACGTTCTTCGAGATGTACGAGGAGGTGTCGATCTGGTCGGGCGCCATGTCAGAGGAGCCCGGCAGCAGCAGCACATCGTCGTAGGTCAGCCCGAGTGTCGCGAATTTATCGGGCACTCCGTCGACGTTGGTCATGACACCTTCCCCAAATGGCCTTGATCGGTGCGGATGTCCATGCTAACGGGCTCAGCAGCGGTCTCATTCCACCATCAAGATCAGCGAGCAGCTTTGTACATTCATACGTACGAGAGGTGCTGCTCGGTTCAGTGCCCGGCCAACCGGTCGGTTCAGCACTCGGTCTACTGCTCGGCCAGGGCGCGCAGCCGGCTGAGCGCGCGATGCTGTGCGACGCGCACTGCGCCGGGTGACATTCCCAGCATCTGCCCGGTCTCCTCGGCGGTGAGCCCCACAGCGACCCGCAGAACCAGCAGCTCCCGCTGGTTCTCCGGCAGATTGGCGAGCAGCCTCTTGGCCCACTCGGCATCGTCGCTGAGCAGCGCGCGCTCCTCGGGACCGAGCGAGTCGTCCGGACGCTCCGGCATCTCATTGGACGGCACGGCCGTCGATCCCGGATGCCGCATGGCCGCCCGTTGCAGATCGGCGACCTTGTGGGACGCGATGGCGAAGACGAAAGCCTCGAAGGGCCGCCCGGTGTCCTTGTACCGCGGCAGCGCCATCAGCACCGCGACACAGACCTCCTGCGCAAGATCCTCCACGAAGTGACGCGCGTCGCCCGGCAGTCGGCTCAGCCGCGCCCGGCAGAAGCGCAGCGCCAGCGGATGGACATGCGCGAGGAGGTCGTGCGTAGCCTGCTCGTCGCCATCGACGGCACGGTGAACGAGTGCACCGATCACCGTGGTCTCGTCGTCGCGCATCGGTCCATGGTGCCTTGACGGCTGAGATTCCGTGGCACTGTGTCCAATGTTGTGCACCGAAGCGTTATGAGCAGGTGCGCCGGAACTCATCTCCTGCGCCCTCCCCTCCCGCTCGACCGACTTGTCCCCGAGGAACTCCACACCTCAAGGATGCGGCATCGCGCGGGAAACGGATGCCGACGCCCCTCCGCCGCCCCGCCCACCGAGTGGCGGGCGGGATCCGTCGTACCCCCGTGGCGACCACTCGCGTGTGCCTAGCGGACCAGGCCCCAGCGGAATCCGAGCGCGACGGCGTGCGCCCGGTCCGAGGCTCCCAGCTTCTTGAAAAGCCGCCTGGCATGCGTCTTCACCGTGTCCTCGGAGAGGAAGAGCTCGCGGCCGATCTCGGCGTTCGACCGCCCGTGGCTCATTCCTTCGAGCACCTGGATCTCACGCGCGGTGAGCGTCGGCGCCGCGCCCATTTCCGCCGAACGCAACCGGCGCGGTGCCAGCCGCCA
Source organism: Streptomyces sp. NPDC002926 (assembly GCF_053591755.1). NCBI lineage: Bacteria > Bacillati > Actinomycetota > Actinomycetes > Kitasatosporales > Streptomycetaceae > Streptomyces > Streptomyces sp. NPDC002926. Next base: position 241,406 of record NZ_JBSFUK010000005.1, on the reverse strand, counting down.
GGTCGGGTCGGCGAGCGCCTGGGTGACCGTCGCACGCAACTCGGCGCGCGAGGCGTCCTTGTGCAGATAGCCGCGGGCACCGGCGGCGACCGCGAGCGCGACGCCGTCCAGGTCCTCGGCGACGGTCAGCATGATGATCCGGGCGCCGGGATCGGCGGAGAGCAACCGTCGGACCGTCTCGACGCCGCCCAGTCCGGGCATGCGTACGTCCATCAGAATCAGGTCCGAGCGGTCGGCGCCCCAGCGGCGGAGGACTTCCTCGCCGTTGGCCGCGGTCGTCACGCGCTCGACGCCGGGCACGGTCGCAACCGCGCGGCGGAGCGCCTCTCGGGCAAGCGGGGAGTCGTCGCAGACGAGGACGGATGTCATGGCCGCCCTCCGCAGCTGATGCGCGTCACCTTGAGCCTCCAGGCTGAGTACGTTTCGTCACCTGTGCGGTTGAACGCTCTCGGACATGTGCCCGAGCGCTTGTTGTTTCAACCGCCTCCGCACTCTCAACGACGGTCACTCGAAAGAGTTACGGGTCGGACAGCCGCCTTCGGCACTCTACGTGAGGGGGCGTGCGCAGAGGAGAGCACCGCAGGTCATCCGCCCTTCATCGGCAAGCTATGCCCCATTTAGCGCCTTTTCTTCCCTTTTCCTGGTGTCTGTGGCTAGATTCGCAATGAGTCATATTTACATCTACTAACACCGTAGATGTACGGTCGTGGTCACGGTACGAGTGCCGGATCCGACTCGTATCGCGTTCTGATCCGACCTGTCCTGTATCCACTCAGCACGGTTTCAAGGGGACAAGCGCTATGGCAGATTTCTCCCGCCTTCCCGGACCCAACGCCGATTTGTGGGACTGGCAGCTCCTCGCAGCCTGCCGTGGGGTGGACAGCTCTCTCTTCTTCCACCCCGAGGGGGAGCGTGGCGCTGCACGGAGTGCGCGCGAGAACTCGGCGAAAGAGGTCTGCATGAGATGCCCGGTCCGCGCGGAGTGCGCGGCGCACGCGCTGGCGGTGCGGGAGCCGTACGGCGTCTGGGGCGGACTGACCGAGGACGAGCGCGAGGAGCTGATGGGGCGCGCACGGCATCGACTGATCCCGGCGACCAGCGTGGGAGGCGTACCGCGAGGCTGACCCCTTCGGTACGAAAAGTTCGAAGAAACGTTCCCGCAGCGACCCCCCGCCCTACGTGAGCAGGGGTCGGTCAGGGCCGTCGTGACGCGGCCAGATCAGCTGGTCGAGCATGGCGGCGACCGCCGGGACCTGCGCCAGGTCCGGGAGCGTGAGCGCGACGATCTCTCGCTGGACCGCGGGCTCCACGGTCACGGTGCGCGCGGCCTTGGGCCGAACCGACTCCATCGCCAGCTCGGGCAGGACCGCGACACCCAGACCGGCGGCGACCAGGCCGATCACCGCCGGGTAGTCGTCGGTGGCGAAGTCGATACGAGGGGTGAAGCCCGCCTCCTCGCAGACCTCGACGAGGTGGCGGCGGCAGCGCGGGCAGCCAGCGATCCAGGACTCGCCGGCCAGATCGCCGATGGCGACGGAGTCCGAACCGGCGAGGCGGTGACCCTCGGGGACGAGGCCCACGAGGCGGTCGGTGAGCAGCGGGCGGGCGACCAGGTCGTCCCACTCCGTGTCCGTCCCGCCGTAACGGAAGGCGAGCGCCACGTCGCAGTCGCCCTCCCGCAGCATTTCCACCGAGCGGGGCGGCTCGGCTTCGACGAGAGAGACGCGGGTGCCGGGGTGGGCCGCGCGCAGGGCGGCGAGCGCGGTCGGCACAAGCGTGGAGCTGCCGCTGGAGAACGAGACCAGCCGGACCCGGCCCGCCCGCAGACCGGCGATGGCGGCGATCTCCTCCTCGGCGGCGGTGAGGCCGGCGAGGATTCCCGAGGCATGCCGGACGAGCGCCTCACCCGCCTGGGTGAGCCGCATCTCGCGACCTGTACGGATCAGCAGCGGGGTTCCCGCCGACGTCTCGAGCGCCTTCATCTGCTGGCTGACGGCGGGCTGGGTGCAGCCCAGCGTGCGCGCGGCCGCCGAGAACGAGCCGGTGGCGGCAACTGCGCGCAGGACACGGAGATGACGGGCTTCGATCACCCTTCGAATATAAGGGACCCTTGGAGGGAAGGCTGCAAAGTGGATGGTTCGTTTGAGGATGGGGGGTTAGCGTGGCGTCCATGAAGCTTCTGACCGTGAATGTGGGGCGGCCGAAGACCGTCGAGTACACCGACTCCGCGGGCGGCGCGACCGGCATCGACAAGCGGCCGGCCGAGGGGGCCGTCCGGGTGATGGAGCCGGGCCCCAAGGGAGAAGGGGCCAGCGGGGTCGTCGGGGACACGGTCTGCGATCTTCGGCACCACGGCGGGACCCACCAGGCCGTGTACGCGTTCGCGCGCGAAGATCTGGACTTCTGGGAGCGGGAGTTGGGGCGGTCGATAGCCAACGGCTCCTTCGGGGAGAACCTCACGACGAGCGGGCTCGATGTGAGCGGGGCGAAGATCGGCGAGCGCTGGCGGATAGGCGACGAGGTGGTGCTGGAGGTGACCAGCGGCCGCATCCCGTGTCGTACGTTCGCGAGCTGGCTGGGTGAGAAGGGCTGGGTCAGGCGCTTCATGCGGCACGGCGCGCCCGGCGCGTATCTGCGGGTCGTCGAGCCCGGCGAGATCCGCGCGGGCGACGCGATCGAGATCGTGCACAGGCCGGATCACGAGGTGACGGTCGAGCTCTCGTTCCGGGCCGACACCACCGAGCGGGAGCTGCTGCCCCAGGTGCTTGCGGCCGGCGAGGCGCTCCACCCCGAGCTGCTGAAGGACGCCCGCGCATACGTCGCCAAGCACGGCGGGTAGGGAAAACCTCGGACAAGGCCCCTGGGTTGCCACGGGAATTCCGGCGGGCAAGGGGCCTCCGCCGCGTTCCCGCACGGGGGCACTAACGTGCCGCCTATGACGACTGCACTGATTACGGGAGCGACCGCGGGGATCGGCGCCGCTTTCGCGCGACGGCTCGCGGCCGAGGGACACAACCTGGTGCTGGTGGCCCGCGACACCAAGCGGCTGCACGAGCAGGCCACCGAGTTGCACGACCGGCACGGCATCGAGGCGGAGGTACTGACCGCCGACCTGTCGCAGGATGCAGGGATCGCCGCGGTCGAGAAGCGGCTCGCCGACCGGAAGAACCCGGTGGACCTGCTGGTCAACAATGCCGGGTTCGGCAACAAGGGACGCTTCCTCGAGGTGTCCATGGCCGACGAACTGACGATGCTGAAGGTGCACTGCGAAGCGGTGCTGCGGCTGACGGCCGCGGCGGCGGAGTCGATGCGGGAGCGCGGCCGGGGCGGGGTGGTGAATGTGGCGTCGGTGGCCGCGTTCGTGCCGCGCGGGACGTACGGCGCTTCGAAGGCATGGGTCGTGCAGTTCACGCAGGGCGCCGCGCGGGATCTGGCGGGGTCGGGCGTACGCCTGATGGCGTTGTGTCCCGGATTCGTGCGGACGGAGTTCCACGAGCGTGCCGGGATGGGCACGGACAACATCCCTGGGTGGATGTGGCTGGACGCGGACAAGGTGGTCTCCACAGCACTGGCGGACCTGGCCCGCGGGAAGTCGCTCTCGATCCCGGACCCGCGCTACAAGGCGCTGATGGGTGCGGTGAAGCTGGCGCCGCGCGGGTTGCTCGGCGGGATCACGTCCAGGACAGGCCGGAAGTACGGCCCGCAGTAGGCACGTTGAGGGAACGATCCGGCCGGCGGAACGTATGGCCGGGGGCGCGGCGGAGATCTCAAGCCAGGGTGTGGACGGGGGCAGGTCCTCCTGGATGCCGTGTTGATCGTCAACATCTACGGGGCCGCACTTCCCCGTACTCGTGAATCCCTTCGGGGTGCGACCTCAAGAGATCTATGAGGAGCTCGAGTTCCACCATGGACGACGCCACTGACCATCGCTCCGGCGAGAACCACGCCGAGAACCGCGGCGAGAACCGCGGCGAGAACCCGGGCGGGCGCCCGGCGGAGACCGCTGGCGAGAACCCGGAGGAAGGCTCCGGCAGCCGCCCGTCCCTCCTCCTCGCCATGGGCCCCGGCATCGCCGAGCGCCTGCTCGACGACCGCCACCGCGACCGTCTCACCGCCCTCGCCCGCACCGACCCGCACCTGGTCGCCCACGATCTGACCGCGCCTTCGCCACCCGTCGCGGACGCGCTCGCCACGGCCGACGTACTGCTGACGTGCTGGGGCACGACCCCACTCACCGCCGAGGTCCTCGACGCGGCCCCGCGGCTGCGCGCAGTCGTCCACGCCGCGGGCTCCGTCAAGCACCACATCACCGAGGCCTGCTGGGAGCGCGGCATCGCGGTGACCTCGGTCGCCGCGGTCAACGCCCTGCCCGTCGCCGAGTACACGCTCGCCGCGATCCTTTTCGCCAACAAGCGCGTTCTGCGCACCCGGCGCCGCTACCGCGCGCTGCGCACCCACCACGACTGGCACGAGGAGCTGGACGGCGCGGGCAACTACGGCCGTACGGTCGGGATCGTCGGCGCGTCGCGGATCGGCCGCCGGGTGATCGAGCTGCTGCGCCCGTTCGACCTGCGGGTTCTGCTGTACGACCCACACGTGGAGTCGGCCGAGGCCGCCCGCCTCGGCGTCGAGACCGTGCCGCTGGACGTGCTCTGCGCCGACAGCGACGTCGTCACGGTCCATGCTCCGCAGATCCCGGCCACTCGCCATATGATCGGCGCCCGGCAGCTGGCACTGATGCCCGACGGCGCCACTCTGGTCAACACCGCGCGCGGTTCGCTGGTCGACGAGGGGGCCCTGCTCGGCGAGCTCATCTCCGGACGCCTCGATGCCGTACTGGATGTGACGGACCCTGAAGTCCCGTCCGCCGACTCGCCCTTGTACGACCTGCCGAACGTCCTGCTCACCCCGCACATCGCAGGCTCTCTCGGCCGCGAGCTGCACCGGATGGCCGACCGGGCTCTGGACGAGGTGGAGCGGTTCGCGGCCGGGCTGCCCTTCGCGGACCCGGTCCACCCAGGGGCACTGAAACATTCCGCTTAACTCATCATTAGTCGCAATTCTCACTAAACTGGACGTATCCCCACCCATTCCAGGGAGGCGTCATGAAATTCGTACAGATAGTCGACTACAAGACCGAGCAGTACGACACCATGAACCAGCTCATGGACAAGTGGGTCGACCAGACCCAGGGCAAGCGGACCGCCACCCACGCCCTCACCGGCAAGGACCGCGCCGACGACTCCCACTACGTCGAGATCGTCGAATTCCAGTCGTACGAAGACGCGATGAAGAACTCCCATCTGCCGGAGACCGACCGGATCTTCCAGGAGATGGTGGCGCTGTGTGACGGGATGCCGTCGTTCACCGACCTCGATGTGGTCCGTGACGAACAGCTGAACGCGGCGGCCGCCCGCCGCTTCTTCCACGAGATCGCCGTCGGAGGCAATCTCGACGCCATCGACGAGCTGTTCGCGTCCGACTACCGGGACCACGACATCCTCAAGGAAGAGGAAACCCTCATCGGGTCGCAGATCCTCCACAACGATGTCAGCAGCTGGCGCGACGCCTTCGACTTCACCTTCAACCTGGACAGGCAGGTGACCGAGGGGGACGACGTCGTGACGCTGTGGACCTGGACCGGCACCCACAAGGGCGACTTCATGGGCATCGCCCCCACGGGCAAGCAGTGCACCATGACCGGCACCACGATCTTCCACTTCGAGGACGGGAAGATCCAGGAAGGCTGGTGGCACTTCGACATCATGCGCCTGATGCGCCAGCTCGGCGCGCTGGGCTAGCCAACACGTTGCCGGGGCCCGCCCCGGCAACGCGCGGCCCAACGCCGAAGGCCCTCGTTCCCACCGCCGAGCGGCGGGGACGAGGGCCTTCGCATGTGTCGTACGGCGTCAGTGGCTGTGACCGTGGCCGTGACCCGCCTCGGCCTCGTCCTCCGCCGGCTTCTCGACGACCAGGGTCTCGGTCGTGAGCAGCAGGGAGGCGATGGACGCGGCGTTCTCCAGCGCGGAGCGCGTGACCTTGACCGGGTCGATGACGCCGGCCTTCACCAGGTCTCCGTACTCACCGGTCGCGGCGTTGAAGCCCTGGCCGGCCTCGAGCTCGGCGACCTTGGAGGTGATGACGTAGCCCTCAAGACCGGCGTTCTCGGCGATCCAGCGCAGCGGCTCGACGACGGCGCGGCGGACGACCGCGACACCGGTGGCCTCGTCGCCCTCCTTGCCGAGGTTGCCATCGAGCACCTTGGCGGCGTGGACGAGAGCGGAGCCACCACCGGAGACGATGCCCTCCTCGACCGCGGCGCGGGTCGCGGAGATGGCGTCCTCCAGACGGTGCTTCTTCTCCTTCAGCTCCACCTCGGTGGCGGCGCCGACCTTGATCACGCACACGCCGCCGGCCAGCTTCGCGAGGCGCTCCTGGAGCTTCTCGCGGTCCCAGTCGGAGTCCGTGGACTCGATCTCGGCCTTGATCTGGTTGATGCGGCCGACGACGTCCTCGTGCTTGCCGCCACCGTCGACGATGGTGGTGTCGTCCTTGGTGACGGTCACGCGGCGGGCGGTGCCCAGCACGTCCAGACCGGCCTGGTCGAGCTTGAGGCCGACCTCCTCGGCGATGACCGTTCCGCCGGTGAGGGCGGCGATGTCGCCGAGCATCGCCTTGCGGCGGTCGCCGAAGCCGGGGGCCTTGACGGCCACCGCGTTGAAGGTGCCGCGGATCTTGTTCACGACCAGGGTGGAGAGCGCCTCGCCCTCGACATCCTCGGCGATGATCAGCAGCGGCTTGGAGCCACCCGCCTGGATGATCTTCTCCAGCAGCGGCAGCAGGTCCTGGATCGAGGAGATCTTGCCCTGGTGGATCAGGATGTACGGGTCGTCGAGGACGGCCTCCATACGCTCCTGGTCGGTCACCATGTACGGGGACAGGTAGCCCTTGTCGAAGGCCATGCCCTCGGTGAAGTCCAGCTCCAGACCGAAGGTGTTGGACTCCTCGACGGTGATGACACCGTCCTTGCCGACCTTGTCCATCGCCTCGGCGATGAGCTCGCCGACCTGCTGGTCCTGCGCGGAGAGCGCGGCCACGGCGGCGATGTCGGCCTTGTCCTCGATCGGACGGGCGGTCGCGAGGAGCTCGTCGCACACGGCCTTGACCGCGGCGTCGATGCCCTTCTTCAGGGCTGCCGGGGAGGCACCCGCGGCCACGTTGCGCAGGCCCTCGCGGACCAGCGCCTGGGCCAGCACGGTGGCGGTGGTGGTGCCGTCGCCCGCGATGTCGTTGGTCTTGGTCGCCACCTCCTTCACCAGCTGGGCACCGAGGTTCTCGTACGGGTCGTCGAGCTCGACCTCACGGGCGATCGTGACACCGTCGTTGGTGATGGTGGGGGCGCCGAACTTCTTGTCGATGACGACGTTGCGGCCGCGGGGGCCGATCGTCACCTTGACCGTGTCGGCAAGCTTGTTGACGCCGCGCTCGAGGGCGCGACGGGCGTCCTCGTCGAACTTCAGGATCTTCGCCATGGGAGCTTCACTGTCCTCTCAAACGAACTGCGCCCCGGGCTCCCGGCTACAAATGTCGCGGGGGCCAGGGGCGCAGATAAAAAACTTCGGGTGAATTACTTCTCGACGATCGCGAGCACGTCGCGAGCCGAGAGGACGAGGTACTCCTCGCCGTTGTACTTCACCTCGGTGCCGCCGTACTTGCTGTACAGCACGACGTCGCCGGTCTTGACGTCGAGCGGAAGTCGCTCGCCGTTCTCGAAGCGACCCGGGCCCACGGCGAGGACGACGCCCTCCTGGGGCTTCTCCTTCGCGGTGTCCGGGATGACCAGGCCAGAGGCCGTGGTCTGCTCGGCGTCGAGCGGCTGGACCACAATGCGGTCCTCGAGCGGCTTGATGGCAACCTTGGAGCTGGCGGTCGTCACGATCCGACCTCCCCCTTCGGAGATCTCACGGGGTTAACTGTCTGGGGTGGCGACCAGGTGGATCCGTCGTCGCGGGTGCCGGATCTGCCCGTCGCCGTGTTGGCACTCTCCAGTGGGGAGTGCCAGACCCGAGACTATGACTGCGGTTAGCACTCGGTCAAGCGGAGTGCCAATCCGGCGGGGCGGTGTCGGAATGCCGGTGCCGGAAAGCCGGTGCCGGTCCGACACGGAGAACGCGGCACGGGCGCCCTCGGTTCCGCACGCACGGCAGCAGCGCGGACCCGGTCCTCACACGTAGTCCTCCAGACGCGCCACCGCGTACCCCTGCGCCTGGATATGGCGCAGCATCCGCCCCGTCGTCCCGGTGTGCGCGAGCACGATGGCGCCGGGCAGCAGTCGTTCACCCTCCACGTACGCCCGTCCCAGCACCACGGCACGGACCCCGCAGTGGGCGGCCGCGCGCAGTGTGTCGGCGTTGTACGCGCCGCGCGGCGGACGGAGCAACCGCTCCCGCCGGCGGCAGATCTCGTCGCGCTGACCCTCGTACGAGAGCGTGCGCAGATCGGTCCCGTCCCCCGTACGGAACGTGCTGATGGGCAACTTCAGATCGCCGACCATCCGCGCGAACTCCGGATCTCGCTCCGCGCCGTGGTCGAAGGTGAGGAAGACGACCTTCTCGCGGGTGGGCACCCGGTCCACCACGTACGGCATCTTCGGCCTGCGCGCGGGCGGTTTCGGCGCGGCCAGGAGCGGCGCGGGCAGCCCCCACCGCTTGTGCGCGGAGCCCGGCACGCCCGGGCCGGAGGGAACCTGCTGCGCGGCCTTGCGCCCGAGGCGCTCGATCGGGTCCACCGACTGCGCGCACCCCGAGGCGAGAAGCGCACCGGCCGCCAGCACTCCGGCCAGCAGCCGGTGCGCGCGTCTCATACGTAGTCCTCCAGCTTTGCCACGGCGTAACCCCTGTCGGTGATCGTCTTCATGACCGACAGGATCAATTCGGGCATGGTGCTGTCCCACTCCTCCGGGCCACGGAAGTGCGTGAGAATGATGTCGCCGGGGTGCAGATCCTGGTCCGCCTCGCGCCACTCCATGTGGTCGGGGAACGCCTCGGCGGCCCACAGCGGCACGGCCTTGACGCCGCACGACTTGGCCACGCGCAGCGTGTCCCGGTTGTAACTGCCGTACGGCGGCCGGAAGAGCGGGGGCCGCTTCCCGAACCGGTCCTCGATCTTGCTCTGCTGGTTGCAGATCTCCCGCTTCTGCTCGGCGTACGAAAGGCCCCGCAGATAGAGGTGGTTGAGGGTGTGGTTCTGCAGCGAGACCCCGCGGTCCTGCATCTCCTTGAAATAGCCGTAGTTGTTGCTGATCAGGTAGTCGCTGAGGAACGCGGTGTACGGGATGCGGAGCTCGCTCATCATCCGCAGCAGTGCGGGGTCCTTCTCCCAGCCGTCGTCGATCGTCAGGAAGACGACCTTCTCCTTGACGGGCACGGTGGTGAACACGGGCGGCAGGGACTCGCCGTCCTCGACCTCGAAGCCCTCGCGGGTGGTGATCCTCGGCTTGACGGCGGGGGGCTGGGGCGCGGCGAGCGGGACCTTCGCCAGGCCCCACTTCTTGGCGGCGACGGCTCGGGCGGCCTGGGCGCGCTTCACCTTCTCCGCGTACGAGGAGAGCGCCCCGGCCGGGCCGTGCCGCTGCCGCTGAGCCGCTTTGGCACCGCCGGAACCACGCGGGGAACCGCCGGAGGACTCCGCCGCACAGGCGGAGCCGAGGGCGGCGACCAGGAGCGCGGCCAGGATCGCGCGGCCCTGAATTGATGTCATTTTTCCTTTTTGTCGTACAGGCTGCATGGCGCCGCATCCTGTCAGCGCGAAGCCCTGGCAACGGCCCGACACCGCCCACCGCGGGCGCACCATCCCCCACCTGGCCCACAATGGGCCGGGTGACCGATCTCGTTCCCTTCTCGACCCTGCTCACCGACGAGGGCCAGGCGCTGCTCGCCGCTTTGCGGGACTACGACCCGGCCCAGGAACTGGCGGTCGCCTCCCGGCTGCGCCGCGAGCACCCGGTCGGGCTGGTCACGGCGGCCCTCACGCAGGCGCGGCTGCGGCAGCGGGCGGTGGCGAAGTTCGGCGCGGCGGACGCACAACGGATGTTCTTCACCCCGAACGGCGTCGAGCAGGCGACCCGCTCCTCGGTCGCGGCGTACCGTGCCGGGCGCTTCACGGCGCTGGGCGTACGCAGCGTGGCGGACCTCTGCAGCGGGATCGGCGGCGACGCGATCGCCCTGGCCCGGGCCGGCATCTCGGTCCTGGCGGTGGACCGCGACCCGCAGACGGCAGAGGTCGCGCGTGCGAACGCGGAGGCGCTGGGCCTGGCCGAGCTGATCGAGGTCCGCTGCGCGGACGTCACGGAGATCGACACGGGCGCCTACGACGCGGTGTTCGTGGACCCGGCCCGACGGGGCGGCCGGGGCAGGATCTTCGACCCGGAGGCGTACTCCCCGCCCCTCTCCTGGGCCATCGGCGCGGCCCGCACCCGCCCGCACGCTGCCCTCAAGATCGCACCCGGCATCCCGCACGAGGCGGTCCCGGACGACGCCGAGGCGGAGTGGATCTCGGACGGCGGCGATGTGAAGGAGGCGGTGCTCTGGTTCGGCACACGGCCGGGCTCGGTCGGTGCGACGCTGCTGCCGGGCCCGCGCTCGCTGACCGGCAGGGGTCTGCCGGACCCCGGGGTCCGCGAGGTCGGCCGTTTCCTGTACGAGCCCGACGGCGCGGTCATCCGCGCGCATCTGGTGGCCGAGGTCGCGGAGGAGCTGGACGGCGGACTGCTCGACGAGACGATCGCGTACATCACGGCGGACGAGCTGCGCCCGACGCCCTACGCGACGGCGTACGAGATCACCGATGAACTCCCCTTCGGCCTGAAGAAGTTGAAGGCGCTGCTGCGGGAGCGCGAGGTCGGCAACCTGACGGTGAAGAAGCGCGGCTCGGCGATCGAGCCGGAGGAACTGCGCCGCAAGGTGAAGCCCAAGGGGCCGAACGCGGCGACCGTGTTTCTGACGAGGGTGGCGGGGGCGCCGACGATGCTGATCGGGCGGCCCGCGTAACAGGGGTCACATCCGGTGCCGGCCTTTGCAACCGCCATGCTGTCAGCGCTCGTTGTTAGGATTTCACGGGGCGCGCGACAGGGGGACAAGGGGGAAGCATGGTGGATCACGCCGATCTCGACGTATCGGACGACGACCTGACCCGGCTCGACGGGGACCTCGACGACATGCAGCGCCACCTGGACAGCCAGGTGCGCCGGATGGACGCGATCGTCGACCGTATCGAGGCGGGCTGGAAGGGCGAGGCGGCCAAGGGCTACCGCGCCCTGCACAGGGGCGCGGCCGAGGACGCCGTACGAATCCGGGAGATCCTCGTCGTCCTCGAAGAGGCGATGCGGGCCGGCCGGGACGGCTTCAGCCAACAGGAGCTGGAAAACCTCCGGCGGATGCGCAGGGCCCAGAGCCAGGTGGACGTGGAGCGCGAGGCGCGCGAGCTCTCCGAGGGCACCGCACCGCCCACGCCGCGCAGCAGCATTCTCGACATCTGACTGACACACACAACGGGGAACAACACATGGCTGACGACCACATAGGCGTCAACTTCGCGACCCTGCGCGAGCTCGCCGGCGAGCTGGAGGACATCCTCAAGAAGCTCAACGACAAGCTCGAGACTCTCTACGACCGCACCGAGAAGGTGGTCCTGAGCTGGGAGGGCGAAGCGCGCGACGCCTTCGTCGACGAACTCGACCGGTGGGACCGGGACATGCAGGACCTCCAGGCCGCCCAGGCCTGGCTCCACGAAGTCGTCACGACCGGGCAGGCCAATTACGGCTCCGCCCACCGCGCAGTCCTCCGCGGCTGGGGAGCCGCCTGATGGGGACTCCGGCCGCGCCGTCCCAGAACGGCACCATCGACGTCACCCCGACCTAGCTGTACGGAGTGTCGGGCAACGTGGCCTTCCAGCAGGAGACCCTGCACAAGGGCGCCAACAGCTTCCTCGACGAGTTGGAGCGATACCCGGACGGCGGTGGCTACGGCACCGCCGCCTGGGCGTTCTCGACCGCCTACCGGAAGGTCGGCAACCGCTTCCTGGAGGTATGGGCCCGGTCCGTCCTCAGCGTGGGCGGCGCCGCGGTGGGTTTCACGACGACGGCCAACAACTATGCGGCGGCCGATGCCGCAACCCATCCGTCCGGCACCGCAACGCCCACCCACCAGGCCCCTCCCACGGTCATCGACAAACTTCCCGCATACCGGTCGGTGACCGACCTCAAGTGGGCCGATATGGATGAGGGCCAGGACGTCTGGGAAAAGGCCCTTGAGGGGCTGGAGGCGGGCGTGCTGGCGATCATGCGGCCGTTGCTGGAGCACGCCTGCCGATTCGGCAAGGCGGCCGAGATCCTGCCGCTGCCCAATCACCACCGGCTGAACTCCGTATCAAAGGCATGGCTGCTTCCCGGCATCTCCGCAGGCTCGGTGGACGGAAACCTCACCGCGGCGCTCACGGGCATCACGAACCAGTCCAACACCGAGTGGTACACCGCGATGCGTACCTTCTGCAGCTCCATCTGGGGTACGACCGACTGGGGAAAGTCCCGCGAGGGCCACGTCTGGTCGCACGACAAGGCCGGCAACACCGGGATGAGCCACCCGGTCTTCAGCGTGCTCATCGACACATGCGACGGCGTCAGCGATGCCGTCATGGCCTACGCCAGGGCGGCCGAGGATGTCCGCAGCGATCTGCACGACATCTACTGGCGCGCCGTGCGCGACGCGCTGCCGCACGTCGACACCAAGGACGGCATCGGTATCAAGGACGTGAAGAGCGTCCTCAAGGGCATCGGCAAAATGGGCAGGAGCCTCGCCGGCGGTATTGTCCTGGAGATCGACGAGGAGGCGCTGAACGCTGCGGTCGAGGCGTACAACAACCGGGTCCAGCGGCAGGTGCCCGAGCTCAACAAGTTGCTGCCCGCACTGGACGAGGCATTCCTGAGCGCGCCCACTTTCCGGGCCGAGTCCGCGCGGGCCGAGGCATTCGGGGCCCGCGCCCTGAACGATTTCAAGAAGAGCCAGCTCTACACCGTGCCCGGCGATGACGAGAGCAACCACAAGTACCCCATCGACCTGGCCAATCAAGAGGGCATCGGCAACAGTCACGTCATCGACAAGCACGTCGGGAAGACGGACGAGCAGCTCGAACAGCGGCTGCGCGACCAGCAAATGATCAGGAATGGCGACATTCGCCCGAAGGCGGCATCGTCCTTCGACGACCTCGCGTCCGCGCAGAAACTGACCCAGGCCGTTATGGACGACCCGGACAATGAGCGCAGGATCCAGAATTGGCTCAACGGCAACCCCGGGGAGTCGTCCAAGCGGAACGTCGGACTCACCTTCAACGACCCGACGGGCCGCACCTGGGACCGCGGGGACTCGTCGGCACACGATGCCTACAATGTCATCGTGACCTTGAAGCCGGTGCCGGGCGGGCATCCCCCGTACGTCGTGCTGACATCCATGCCGACCGACCAGGCACCTCCCCAGTAAGGACACGGAATGGCATTCGACTTCGGCGACCTCTTCGAAGATGGCCCCATTCTGCGGCTTCTCGATTTCACCCACGGGTCCGCACTGGAAGACGAGGTCGTACGGTTCTGCCGTACGGTACGGAACTCCGCCCAGGCCGACTGGGTCATGCCGCTCAACGCGGTGGCCGCGCTGCTCGAGCTCACGGCTGAAAAGGTGAGCGCCGCCGCCCCGGAGACAATCCCGGAGCGTTTCCGTCAGAAGCTGCGCCAAGCAGCCGGAGACACGGCAGGCTCCGAGTATCTGCGCGTGCTGGCCGAGTTGATCCGGCCCTTCGACCGGCAGGCCATCCCGTCGGTCCGCGAACTCCCGCTGGGGTCCCTGGAAATCCGGGTCAGGTTTTCCAGGACCATTGATTTTGGACTGAGCTGGATCGCGCCCGGAGAGTACACGACCGACGAAGAGGCGATCACTGCGGGCGTGGAGAGCGAACACCCTTCCCACTGCCTCGATGTAATCCCATTGCTGGCAGGGGAAGTTCAAGAGCTTTTGATGCTCTTCCCGAGCGAAGAAGAACTCACGCACGCGGTGCGCGGTGAGATCTCCTGGGTCTCTCGTCCGGTCCTTGAGGACATCATCCGGCTGGCTGCGGCGCATATGGCCCAGCCGCACTGACGATTGACGCATCGACCCTCTCGATAGGCAGTTGACCATGCGAACCCGCAGCTCCTCCTACCCCGACCGGGAGACCTCCCAGTGGTGCACTCAGCAGGTGGTGACCCGCAATGAGCAGGTCATCCACCGCTGGCTCGCCCAGTCGACCCGGCAGCGCCTGACCATCGAGGCCTCCTGGCCGTCCCGGTCCGAGCCGACCGGGCGTGTCCTGCTGCAGGCGATGATGCTCGCCGGACGCGACGCCATCGACGTACGTGCCGCACGCGTGATCCTCAAGCGCGACTCCGCGAGCCCGCACGGCTTCACCGTGCACGCCACCTTCCCGATCTACCTCTAGAGGCATCCGTGTCCCTGAAGCCGCTCGAACACGACCGCAAATATGGCGAGTTGGACCAGGTCATCCGCGCGTATCTGGGCCAGCCGGCCGACGACGATCCCGAGAAGCGCTCCGCCGCGCTCGACGCATATCTACGGCACACCTGGCGCACGCGCCCCTGGGCGATCGCCATCGCCGAGCACCAGCTGCGCGAGTACGCCGGCAATCCGCCGGGCCGACTGCGGCTCCGTCTGGGCGAGTTCTATCCCGTACCCGATGTCGGGCTGCCCGACTCCGCGACGCAGGCATGGCTGGAGCAGCTCGCCGACCACCTCAAGCACAGCGTCGAGACCGGCGAGGCCCCGCCGCCCGCCACCCCGCAGACCCACTGGGAGTGGCACGCCCGTTTCCCCGAGCTCGGGCAGCTGCTCGGCGGCTGGTTCTCCCAGGACATGCCGGACGAGTTCGAGAGCCACGACGCCGCGCTCCAGGACTACCTCGACACCACCGACTCCGGCCTGATCGCCCAGCTCACGGGCGAACTGCACGAGCTTCTGGCGCTCCCCCTGAACGAATCCGACTACGTCCTCGCCGTGGCCGAGCTGGGCATGGAGGTCGATCCCCCCTACGCCCCCAGGGTCTGGCTGACCGAGGTCGCCGGGCGGCTCGGCTGACGACGGCCCGCTTCCTCCGGCCGGTAGGCCTGGCTGCCCGCCAGGTTCAGCGATGCGCGCCCTCGCCACGCGCTGCCGACGGCACGCCCGCCAGCAGCCGTACCGCCCAGCGGTAGTGGCTCACTGCCTTCGCGACGCCGAGCAGCCCTGTCAGCCAGAGAATGAAGCCGAAGCCCACCAGCATGGTGACTTCGGCGTATGTCTCCCGGCCGCGCTCCGCCGTTGCCGGGACCGCGAACGAGAGCCACAGCCCCAGCGCGCACAGCAGGAACGACGGCACCAGCCAGAACAGGCTCTCGCCGGGTGAGCGGAAGCGGACGTCTCGGGCCGGGTCGCGTGCCAACGACGACCACTGGGCCAGGCGTTCGCGTACGACCTTGTCGCGCCGGATCCCGAATCCGATCACCAGCCCCGTCGGCAGCATGCCCGCCAGGCCGAGCCCGACGAAAACCGCGACGGTCATGTACGAAAGGACGTCGATGCTCTCCTGGAATGTCTTGAGCGCCGCACCGATCAGGCCCCACCCCGCCGCGAAGCCCGCCGCCGTCAGCCACAGCAGCAGCAGTCGGGGCACACCGATACTCAGCCGGCTCAACTCGCCCATTGCCCTGGCCCGGTCGGCGAGCAATGACTCACGGTCGGGCCACGCCCGTATGTCTTCTGGCGGCGGCGGGGGCGGCAACGTACGTCGGGACATGCGTGCGAGCCTATCGCCTGGTCAGTCGACGAATTCCTGCGTTCGTGGTAAGGCCCTGAGCCGGTCCACACGATCGTGGACCCGGTCGGCGGCAAGGCCCGGCGGGCGAGGCCGAACGAGCATCCGAAGGGGCGACGCAACAGCGGAATCCCAACCGGGCTCCCGACGCTCAAACTTCTGAGGACGCCTGGGCCGCTCGCTTCAGCAGGAGATCCCTCTCCCGTGCGTTGCGCGTCAGCGACGCCGCCCGCTCGAACTCGGCTCGCGCCTCCGCCGGCCGGCCGAGGCGCGCCAGCAGGTCGCCGCGCACGCTGGGCAGCAAGTGGTACTCCTTCAGCGCGGGCTCCGCGGCGAGCGCGTCCACCAACTCCAGCCCCGCCTCCGGGCCGTCCGCCATCGAGACGGCGACCGCACGGTTCAGCTCCACCACGGGGGACGGGGTGAGCGCCGTGAGTCGGCCGTACAGGACGGCGATCGTGGACCAGTCCGTCTCCTCGTAGCGCACCGCTTGTGCGTGGCAGGCGGCGATCGCGGCCTGCAGCGCGTACGGACGCGGGGCACCGCCCGCCGCCGCGTTCGCCCGTGCCAGCGCCGCGAAACCGCGCCGGATCAGCAGCTGGTTCCAGCGGGACCGGTTCTGGTCGGCGAGCAGCACCGGTGCGCCGTCCGGGTCCGTCCTGGCGGCCGTGCGCGAGGCCTGGATCTCCAGCAGTGCGACCAGGCCCTGGACTTCGGGTTCCTTGGGCACCAGGCCGGCCAGCACCCGGGCGAGCCGCAGCGCGTCCTCGCAGAGCGCCGGGCGCTGCCAGTCGTCGCCCGCGGTCGCCGAGTAGCCCTCGTTGAAGACCAGATAGATGACTTCCAGGACCGACGAAAGGCGTTCGGCGCGCTCGGGACCGTACGGGACCTCGAAGGGGACGCCCGCCTTGGCGAGGGTGCGTTTGGCCCGGACGATGCGCTGCGCGACCGTCGGCTCCGTGGCCAGGAAGGCGCGGGCGATCTCCTCGGTGGTCAGCCCGCCGAGGAGCTTCAGAGTGAGGGCGATCCGTGCGTCCGTCGACAGCACGGGATGGCAGGCGGTGAAGATCAGCCGCAGCAGGTCGTCGTCGATGTCGTCGGGCCCCGACGGCTCGGGCGGCGGCTCCACGTCCTCCAGGGCCCGTCCGACCTCCGCCAGCTTGCGGGCGTACGTCTCCTTGCGGCGTACGAGATCGATCGCCCGGTGCTTGGCCGTGGCCATGAGCCAGGCGCCCGGTCTGTCCGGCACACCTGACTCCGGCCACTGCTCCAGCGCGGCGACCAGAGCGTCCTGCGCGAGTTCCTCGGCGATGCCCACGTCCCTCACGATGCGAGTGACGCCGGCGATGATCCGCGCCGACTCGATCCTGAATACCGCTTCCACCGCGCTTGCTGCCGTCACGGCCACCCATCAGAGCAGCAGGGAGGTGGGCGGGCAAGCGGAGCCCGGCGGTCAGCCCTCGGCGATCTCGCGGACCTCGGAGGTGACGTTCCAGTGCTCCTCGTGGATCTCCAGGAAGCGCTTGGTCCACTCGATGGCCTCGGCCTTGTCCTTGGCCTGCAGGATGGCGTAACCGCCGACGACTTCCTTGCTCTCGGTGAAGGGCCCGTCGGTGACGGTCAGCTTTCCGCCGGACCAGGTGACGCGGGTGCCCTGCGAGGTCGGGGTGAGCCCGTTGGTGTCGAGCAGGACACCCGCCTGGGTCATTTCCTCGATCAGCTTCCCCATCCGCTCCATGAGCCCGGCGCTGGGGCCCTCGGCGGGCATCTCGTTCTCGTTGACACGGACCATGGTCAGATAGCGCGGCATGGTGTCTCCTCGGGGTCGGGGGAGCGGGGCCGTTCCCCGCCTCTCACCCCTGCGTCGAACGGGAGACCGCGGGATCGACACTCTCCCCGGAATTCTTCCGGGAGATTTCCGGAGCGGCCATCGGTAGGGCTCATCGGCACGGCAGCGGACCGGGCATCCCTCCCGCTCAGCCGACGCCGAGCGATTCGAAGCGCCACCGGTGCACCGGCCGCGTGATCAAATCGGCTGCGGGCTCCGGCAGTTCGGGCAGTTCCGCGCCAGTGTCGGCCACATCCCACCAGGTGAGGACGAGGACCCTGTCCTGCGCGGCGCGGAAGGTCTCCCGGCGCAGCGGCTCGTGCGCCAGCTCCTGGGCCCGCGCCCATTCGAGCAGCTCCGCGCCCCGGCCCTGAACCGCCCGGGCCTCCCACATCAGCGCGACTGTCATGAGTGCCCGACCGTCATGAGTAGAGGTTGTCCTTGCTGATCTCGTGCACATGGTCATGCGTATGCGTCTGTCCCGGCACATGCGGATCCGTCACCGGCAGCGAGGAGTCCGCCGACAGCTCCCAGTCCGAGGCGGGCCGGTTGCGCGCCACCATCTCCGCCCCCAGCGCGGCCACCATCGCGCCGTTGTCCGTGCACAGCCCCGGCCGGGGCACCCGCAGCCGGATCCCCGCCCGCTCGCACCGCTCCAGGGCCAGCGCCCGCAGCCGGGAGTTGGCGGCCACACCTCCGCCGATCATCAGGTGGTCCACGCCCTGGTCCTTGCAGGCGCGCACCGCCTTGCGGGTCAGCACATCGACGACCGCCTCCTGGAACGACGCGGCCACATCCCGTACCGGCACCTCCTCGCCGGCCGCCCGCTTGGCCTCGATCCAGCGTGCCACCGAGGTCTTGAGCCCCGAGAAGGAGAAGTCGTACGCCGGGTCGCGCGAGCCGGACAGTCCGCGGGGGAAGGCGATCGCGGCCGGGTCGCCCTCCTTCGCCAGCCGGTCGATCACCGGACCCCCGGGGAAGCCGAGGTTCAGCACCCGCGCGATCTTGTCGAAGGCCTCGCCGGCCGCGTCGTCGATCGTCGCGCCCATGGGTCGTACATCGCTGGTGATGTCCGGCGCGAGCAGCAGCGAGGAGTGACCGCCGGATACCAGCAGCGCCATCGTCGGTTCGGGCAGCGGGCCGTGCTCCAGCTGGTCGACGCAGATGTGCGAGGCCAGGTGGTTCACCCCGTACAGCGGCTTGTTAAGGGCGTACGCGTACGCCTTCGCCGCCGAGACCCCGACCAGCAGCGCGCCCGCCAGGCCGGGGCCGGCCGTCACCGCGATGCCGTCGAGGTCGCGCGCCGAGACGCCCGCCTCCTTCAGCGCGCGCTCCACGGTGGGCACCATCGCCTCGAGGTGCGCGCGCGAGGCGATCTCCGGGACCACACCGCCGAAGCGGGCGTGCGCGTCCACGCTCGATGCGACGGCGTCCGCGAGCAGGGTCGTACCGCGGACGATGCCGACCCCGGTCTCGTCGCAGGAGGTCTCGATGCCGAGTACGAGAGGTTCGTCAGCCATCAGTCAGTCCAGCCATCAGTGAGTCTCTGTTCCTTGTACGTGGAGCCGCATGACGAGGGCGTCGACATTGCCGGGCTGGTAGTAGCCGCGGCGGAATCCGATGGGCTCGAAGCCGAAGCGCTCGTACAGCTTCTGGGCCCTGGTGTTGTCCACACGGACTTCGAGGAGCACCTCGTCGCACTCGAAGGCGGTGGCGTGCTGCAGCAGGTCGGTGAGGAGCCGGGAGCCGAGGCCTGTGCCCCACTGGCCGCGGGCGACGGCGATGGTCTGCACGTCAGCGAGACCGCCGGCCGCGGCCAGCCCGGCGTACCCGACGATCTCCCCGTCCTCCTCGGCGACCACGTAGCGGCGGGTGGCCTGCGGGCCGCGCGCATGCGCGAGCTCGGACCAGAACATCCCCGGCGACCAGGCGTCCTCGGGAAAGAGCGCATGCTCGAGCGCGAGCACCGGCTCCAGGTCCCACCAGCGCATCTCGCGCAGCGCAGCGGTCGCTCGTGCGGTCACTTCGGCGTGACCACCTTGTAGTTCTTGGGCACCTGCGCGTCGGGCCGGCGCAGATACAGCGGCAGCGGCGGCAGGAACTCCTCGGCGGCGGCCAGCTTCTCGGCGGCCAGCGCGGCGAGCGCTCCGGCCGAGACAAGCTCGGGCCCGCGCGCGTCCGGAAAGGTGTCGGGGTAGAGCAGCGCACCGGCGCCGACGGCGGGCAGGCCCGCGACCCGCTCCGCGATATCGGCGGGCCGGTCGACGGCGGGGTCGCCCACCCGCTCGCGGGAGGAGTCGTACCGCGCCCAGTAGACCTCCTTGCGCCGCGCGTCCGTCGCGACGACGAAGGGCTCGTCGAGGCCCGACGCGTACGCCAGCCCGTCCAGCGTGCACAGCCCGTGCACCGGCACGCCGAGCACCGAGGCGAAGGTCGTGGCGGTGACCAGGCCGACGCGCAGCCCGGTGTACGGGCCGGGTCCGACCCCGACCACCAGACCGGTGACGGCGTCGAGTTTCACCCCGGCCTCGGCGAGGACGCGGTCGACGGCGGGCAGCAGCAGCTCCCCGTGCCGGCGCGCGTCGACGCGACTGGACTCGGCGACGACGGAACTGCCGTCGTGGAGGGCGGCGGTGACGGCGGGCGTGGCGGTATCAACGGCGAGCAGGAGCACGCAAACAGCCTACGGCTCCGGAGACCGGGCACGGTGCCCCGTCGGACAGGGCGCCTGCTGCTACCGTCACCACGGATACGTACGTACGAAAGGTGGGCGGCAGGGTGGCACGGAGCAGCTCGGGACTGGTGGCCGGGCTCACAGCGGCCGCTCTGGCCGTCGTCGGCTTCCTCGCCTACCAGGCGTCGGCGACCGCCCCCGACCGTCCGGGCACGTCGAGCAGCGCGAGCGCGGCCCCGTCCGCGCAGGCCTCCGGCGGCCCCAGGCACAAGCCCGGCAACCCGCTGACGGTGCCCGCGAAGTCGGGCGCGGGTGTGCGCGTCGTGTACTCGCTGGGCGACCGGCGGGTATGGCTGGTGGGCGAGAAGGCGCAGCTGAGGCGGACCTTCCGGGTCATGCCGTCGACGGTGGGCCCGCGGCCCGGTGTGTACACGGTGAAGTCGCGGTCGGGGACCGTGCCCGGCTCGGACGGGGTTCCGATCGAGCATGTGGTGCGGTTCGCGCGCGTCGGCAATGTGCCGATCGGTTTCAGCGCGGCGCGGGACGGGTCGATGGCCAGCCCGGACCCGGAGAAGAAGACCGGTGGTGTACGGATGAAGCGGGCGGACGGCGACGCGCTGTGGGCGTTCGCGGCGATCGGCACGAAGGTCGTCGTCGTTCCGTAGTCCCGCGGCTCGCACAGCCCGTAGCTCCCGCGGCTCGCACCGCACCCGAATCCGCGCGGCCCCGGTCGTCCCGTGGCGCTCGCGGCCCTGCCGAAATATCGCCCGTATGAATGACGCGGTGTCTGAACTACGCGGCGTCGCGTCGCGGTACAGGCTCCTGGGCGAGGTGTTCCTCGCGGGGCGGTGTGGAGACCGCGCTGGCCGCCGCGCACGACGCCAGCAGATCACTCATCGACGGGGCCGCCGGCTTCAGCGTCGTCGGCTGTGCCGACTGAGCCGACTGCTGCCGTGGCTGCGATCCGTGCTCGGATGCCGTCATGGACGCCTCCTGGGGCTCCGGGGGCAGGCGTGGTTAGGTAGACCTAACCAGGTCTCCGTACCATGTGACCACGCCCGGCACGGCCCGCGCAACACTTTGCCGACGTCTTGTCGGAATAACCAACCTTTCGGGCTCAGCCCGGAGGCGCGTCAGCCGGCCAGGAGTGCCAGATCCACCCGGGCCCAGCGCGCGCCGAACCCGGTCAGGGTGACCTCGCGGCGGTCGTCGTCCGTGTCGCCCACCACCCGGTGGATCAGCACACGCAGCCGGTCCTCCGTGAGCTCCTCGACCTTGCCGTCGCCCCACTCCACGACCACCACCGACTCCGGCAGCGAGACATCGAGATCGAGGTCCTCCATCTCGTTGAGGCCGCCACCCAGCCGGTACGCGTCCACATGGACCAGGGCCGGGCCGCCGGTCAGCGAGGGATGGACGCGCGAGATGACGAAGGTCGGGGACGTGACGGCGCCGCGGACCCCGAGGCCCTCCCCCAGGCCGCGGGTCAGCGTCGTCTTGCCCGCGCCGAGCTCACCGGTGAGCATCACCAGATCGCCGGGGCGCAGCAGTTTCGCGAGTCTGCGCCCCAGCTCCTGCATCTGCTCGGGAGATTCGACGCCGAGGCGGGCGGTGGTGGGGTCGGCGGTGGTGGCGGCGGTGGGTTCAGCCGCCGGGCCGTGCGGTGCTTCCATACGGGCCAACGTTAGCCGCTGCCGGAACCGCCCCGACCCGGACCAACAGGTCCGCAAGCCGGTCCGTGACGACCTCCGGGTGCTCGAGCATCACCAGATGCCCACCGTCCGGCACGATCACCAGCTCCGAGTCCGGCAACAGGTCCGCGATCGCCTCGCTGTGCGAGCTCGGCGTGACCAGGTCCTTGTCACCGGCCAGGACGAGTACCGGCACCTCCAGGAAGATGAGGAGCGACTCGGCCTTGTCGTGCTCCACGAACGCCGGATAGAACTCCGCGACCACATCGATCGGGGTCGACTCGATGAGCCGCTCCGCGAACCGCGCCACGGCCGGGTCCACGTCCTTGGACGAGAAGGAGTACCGCTTGATGAGGCCGGCGAAGAGATCGGCGGTGGCCCGGCGGCCCCGCTCGACCAGTTCGGCCTGTGAGCCGAGTGCCTTGAGCACCCCGGGAAGCACCCGTCGTACCGCGTTCACGCCGGCGACCGGCAGCCCGTAGTTGACCTCGCCGAGATTTCCGCACGAGGTGCCGACGAAGGCGACGCCGACAACCCGCTCCCGTACCAGCTCAGGGAACTGTTCGGCGAGCGCCATGATCGTCATGCCGCCCATGGAGTGGCCCACCAGTACCAGCGGACCCTCGGGCGCGGCCGCGTCGATGACCGCCTTGAGGTCGCGGCCCAGCTGGTCGATGGAGACCGGCACACCGTCGGGGCCGGCCTGCGCCGCGCCGCGGGCCGAACGCCCGTGGCTGCGCTGGTCCCAGTGCACCGTACGCACCAGACCGCGCAGCGCGGCCCGCTGGAAGTGCCAGGAGTCCTGGCTCAGACAGTAGCCGTGACTGAAGATCACGGTGACCGGCGCCGGCGCCTTGCGGCCGAAGAGCCGGCGGCGGCGCTGGCCGCCCGCCTCCGGGTCCACCTCGTCGGCCTCGTAGTAGAGCTCGGTGCCGTCGTCGGCGGGCGCCTTGCCCGGCAGGCCGCGCAGTGAGCCGTACGGCCCGGACGCGTCCAGCGCCAGCCGTGCCTTCTGGCGCATCCCGCGGCCGACCGTCATCCGTTCGATCGCCACGCCCGCCGCCGCACCGGCCGCGATCACACCTATCGCGGCGCCGGCGATGCCCGCCCGGCGCCAGTTGCCCGTCGTGGCAGCCGTCGCCGCGGCCGCCACGGCGTCCCCCGTACTGGTCTCGCTCACCGTGCCGCTCCTACTCGTCGGAGTCCTCGTTCAGATAGACGCGCGGAACCCTCGTTCCGATGCGAGTGACGATCTCGTATGCAATGGTGTCCGCCGCCTGGGCCCAGTCCTCGGCGGTCGGCTCGCCCCGCTCACCCGGTCCGAACAGCAGCGCCTCCGCGCCTTCCGCGACCGCACCGCCGTCCGGGCCGAGGTCGACCACGAACTGGTCCATCGCCACCCGGCCCGCCACCCGGTGCCACTCGCCGCCGACCAGCACCGGGCCGCGGCCCGAGGCATGGCGCGGAATGCCGTCCGCGTAGCCGAGGGGAATCAGGCCGAGGACCGTCTCGCCCCCCGTGACGTAGTGATGCCCGTAGCTGACGCCGTGCCCCGCCGGGACCTGCTTGACCAGCGCCACGGACGCGGCGAGCGTCATCACGGGCCGCAGGCCGAAGTCCGCGGGCGTGCCCAGCTCGGGGCTGGGCGAGACGCCGTACATCGCGATGCCGGTCCGTACGAGATCGAAGTGCGCTTCCGGGAGGGTCAGAGTCGCCGGGGAGTTGGCCATGTGCCGGACCTCGGGCTCGATGCCCGCCTTCTCGGCGTACTCGACCACCTCGCGGAAGACATCCAGCTGCGCGGCGATCGAGGGGTGCCCGGGCTCGTCGGCGCAGGCGAAGTGCGACCACAGGCCGGTGACCTTGACGGTGCCCTCGGCCTCGGCGGCGAGGGCGGCCGCGACCAGCTCGGGCCAGTCGGCGGGCTGACAGCCGTTGCGCCCGAGGCCGGTGTCGGCCTTGAGCTGGATACGGGCCGTGCGCCCGGCATCCCGGGCCGCGGCGGTGACTTCACGCAGCGCCCACAGGCCGCTCACCGACATGTCGAGATCGGCCTCGATGCCTTCGCGCCACGGGTCGCCCGGCGTCCACAGCCAGCACATCACCCGTCCTCGGATGCCGGCGGCGCGCAACGCGAGGGCCTCATGGGGCGTGGCGGTGCCGAGCCACGTGGCGCCGGCCTCCAGCGCCGCCCTGGCGCAGGGCACCATGCCGTGTCCGTACGCGTCCGACTTCACCACGGCCATCAGGGCAGCACGGGGCGCGCGGGCGCGCAGCGCGCGCACATTGGCGCGCAGGGCCGCGAGGTCGATCTCGGCGCGGGCTCGGAAAGGCGGTGTCGTGCTCATCGCGCCCAGTGTCTCAGAGCCGTACGACAACACTCGTACAACCAGGGGCGCGACCAGCGGCGGCTGCGTCACACAGGCGTGTCAGACCTGCGCGTCACACCGGTGCGTCGCACCGGCGCGCCCCACACCACGCCCGCACACCACGCCCGCGCGTCAGTCGTGGACGTCGCGCCAGGCGGCCGGGAGCGTCGCCGCCACCTCGTACGCCGTGATCGGCACGCCGTGGGACGCCGCGTTGCGTGCCGCGAGCCCGTGCAGATACGCGGCGACGGACCCCGCGTCCCGCGCGTCGAGCCCCGCGGCCAGCAGCGAGCCCGCGAGGCCGGAGAGCACATCGCCGCTGCCCGCCGTGGCCAGCCATGGCGTGCCCATCGGATTGACCCGGACCGGGGAGCGGCCGTTGTCCGGCGCGCCGACCAGTGTCGTCGAGCCCTTGAGCAGCACCGTCGCTCCAAAACGCGCGGCCAGCTCCCGTACGGAGGCCAGCCGCGCCGACTCCACCTCCTCGCGCGGTACGCCGAGCAGCGCGGCCGCCTCCCCGGCGTGCGGGGTCAGCAGCGTGGGCGCCTCGCGGTCCCGTACCGCCGCCGCGTCCAGCAGCCGCAGCCCGTCCGCGTCGACCAGCACGGGGACGTCGGAGTCCAGGACTTCGCCCACCACGTCGGCACCGTCACCGATCCCCGGCCCGACGACCCACGCCTGCACCCGTCCCGCCTTCGCGGGCGGTCCTCTGTGCACCAGGGTCTCCGGGAAGCGGGCGATCACCGCGTCGGCCGCGGGCCCGACGTACCGCACGGCCCCGGACCCACCACGCAGCGCGCCCGCCACGGAGAGGACCGCCGCGCCCGGATAGCGCGCGGACCCGGCGACGACGCCGACGACGCCCCGCCGGTATTTGTCGCTCTCCGCGGCCGGCACCGGCAACAGCCGTGCCACATCCTCGTGTTGGAGCGCCTCGAGATCGGGCACGGACGGCAGACGGTCCTCGAGCCCGATGCCGACCAGCCGGACCGTCCCGGCGTACTCCCGCGCCGGGTCGATGAGCAGCCCCGGTTTGTACGTACCGAAGGTCACCGTCGCATCCGCGTGCAGGGCCTCGCCCCGCACCTCCCCGGTGTCCGCCTCGACGCCGCTCGGCAGGTCGACGGCGACCACGACGGCGTTGGATCCGCGCGCGGCCCGCACCACCGGCACCGTGCCGGGACGCAGCCCGCCGCTCCCACCGATCCCGGTGATGCCGTCCATGACCAGGTCCGCGACGGCCAGCACCTCGAAGGGGTCGTCCGCGACCCGTCCGCCGGCACCGAGCAGGGCCGCGAGGCCGCCCTCGTGCGCGCGCGACCCCAGCAGTACCGCCGCGACCCCGGCCCCGCGGCGGGCCAGCCGGGCCCCCGCGTACAGCGCGTCGCCGCCGTTGTCCCCGCTCCCGACGAGCAGGACGACCCGCGCCCCGTACACCCGGCCCAGCAGAGCGGCGCAGGCGGCGGCCAGCCCGGCGGCCGCGCGCTGCATGAGCGCGCCTTCCGGCAGCCGCGCCATCAGCTCGGCCTCGGCGGCCCGTACGGTCTCCACGCTGTAAGCGGTACGCATACGGTCAACCCTCCGCGATCACCACGGCCGACGCCACTCCCGCGTCATGGCTCAGCGAGACGTGCCACGAGCGCACTCCGAGCTCCGCCGCCCGCGCCGCGACCGTCCCGCGCACCCGCAGCCTGGGCTGCCCGCTGTCCTCGACGTACACCTCGGCGTCCGTCCAGTGCAGCCCGCCGGGCGCGCCGAGCGCCTTGGCGACCGCCTCCTTGGCGGCGAACCGTGCCGCCAAGGAGGCATAGCCGCGCTGTTCACCGCTGGGCAGCAGCAACTCCCGGTCCAGGAACACTCGTCCGGCCATCCCCGGCGTACGCCGCATCGAGGCGGCGAAGCGGTCGATCTCGGCCACGTCGATCCCCACCCCGATGATCACTCCACCGTCACCGACTTGGCGAGGTTCCTCGGCTGGTCGACCTCGTTGCCGCGGGCCGTGGCCAGTTCGCACGCGAATACCTGCAGCGGCACGGTCGCGACCAGCGGCTGCAGCAGCGTCGGGGTCGCCGGGATACGGATGAGATGGTCCGCGTACGGCTCGACCGACTCGTCCCCCTCCTCCGCGATCACGATCGTCCGCGCTCCGCGCGCCCGGATCTCCTGGATGTTCGAGACGATCTTGTCGTGCAGCACGGAGCGCCCGCGCGGCGACGGCACGACGACCACCACCGGCAGATCCTCCTCGATCAGCGCGATCGGCCCGTGCTTGAGTTCACCCGCCGCGAACCCCTCCGCGTGCATGTACGCCAGCTCCTTGAGTTTCAGCGCGCCCTCGAGCGCCACCGGATAGCCCACATGCCGCCCCAGGAACAGCACGGTGTTCTTGTCCGCGAGCGAGCGCGCCAGCGCCCGCACCGGCTCCATGGTCTCAAGGACCCGCTCGACCTCGCCCGAGATCTGGGCCAAGTCCCGGATGACGGCCTGGATTTCGTCACCCCACTTGGTGCCGCGCACCTGCCCCAGATACAGCGCCACCAGATAGCAGGCCACCAGCTGCGTCAGAAACGCCTTGGTGGACGCGACGGCGACCTCGGGCCCCGCGTGCGTGTACAGCACGGCGTCCGACTCCCGCGGGATCGTCGAGCCGTTCGTATTGCAGATGGCCAGCACCTTCGCGCCCTGCTCGCGCGCGTGCCGCAGCGCCATCAGGGTGTCCATGGTCTCGCCGGACTGCGAGATCGCGATCACCAGCGTCCGCTGGTCCAGGATCGGGTCCCGGTAGCGGAACTCGCTCGCCAGCTCGACCTCGCAGGGGATACGTGCCCAGTGCTCGATGGCGTACTTGGCGATCATCGCGGCGTGGAAGGCGGTGCCGCAGGCGACGATGACGACCTTGTCGGCCTCCCGCAGCACGGAAACCGGGATCCGCACCTCGTCGAGACTCAGCGAGCCTTCCGCGTCGATCCGGCCGAGGAGGGTGTCGGCGACCGCCTTCGGCTGCTCGGCGATCTCCTTGAGCATGAAGTAGTCGTATCCCCCCTTCTCCGCCGCCGAGACGTCCCAGTCCACGTGGTACGACCGCACCTGAGCGGGCGCCCCGTCGAAGTCCGTCACCGTCACACCGTCCCGGCGCAGCTCCACCACCTGGTCCTGGCCCAGCTCGATGGCGGACCGCGTATGCGCGATGAAGGCGGCCACATCGGAGGCGAGGAAGGACTCACCCTCCCCGACACCCACCACCAGCGGAGAGTTGCGCCGGGCGCCCACCACCACGTCCGGTTCGTCCGCGTGCACCGCGACCAGCGTGAAGGCACCCTCCAGTTGCCGGGACACCTGACGCATGGACTCCGCCAGGTCCCCGCACGACGAGAACGACTCGGCGAGCAGGTGCGCCACGACCTCGGTGTCCGTCTCCGAGTTCAGCTCGTGGCCGCGCGTCTCCAACTCGGCCCGCAGAGCGGCGAAGTTCTCGATGATGCCGTTGTGCACAACGGCGACGCGCCCGGCATTGTCCAGATGAGGATGGGCATTGGCGTCGGTCGGCCCGCCGTGCGTGGCCCACCGGGTGTGGCCGACACCGGTGAAGCCGCTCGGCAGCGGCCGGTCCACCAGCTCCTTCTCCAGATTGACGAGCTTGCCCGCCTTCTTCGCCACGGCGAGACCGCCGTCGGCGAGCACCGCGACACCGGCCGAGTCGTAGCCTCGGTACTCGAGCCGCTTGAGGCCCGCGATGACCACATCAAGCGCCGACTGTCCGCCGACGTACCCCACGATTCCGCACATGTCGGCAGCCTACGGCGGCACACCCGGATTCCGGGACCGTGCGGGCCGTGCTCGCCGGGAGCGCTTCGACGTCACCACCTTCCCGGTGACGGTGAGCTCCGTGCCCCGGGTGCCTTTGGCGGAAGCCGTCACCGTGAGGGTGGGGAGCTCCCTGGCGGGATCGGCCGAGTACGCGGGCTATGTCATGGCACCGACACTCGATGACTGGTTTCCCCCGCGATGTCTCGCATCCCACGTGACCGACTCCACCCCCCACTCATCCACCTGAGCCACGACAATGTTCAGGTGATCTCTTCGCCGCCACGAAGCGCCCACCGCCGGGCCGAACAGGCGTCGACGCCTTATGTCGACCTCACCCGCGCGGAATGGAGCGCCCTGCGCGACAGAACCCCGCTCCCCCTCACCGCGGAGGAGGTCGAAAAGCTGCGCGGACTCGGCGATGTCATCGACCTGGACGAGGTACGGGACGTCTACCTCCCGCTGTCCCGCCTGCTCAATCTGTACGTACAGGCCACGGCCGGTCTGCGCGGCGCGCTCAACACCTTCCTCGGTGACGCCGGCAACGGCCACGGCGAGCAGCGCGGCACACCCTTCGTCATAGGAGTCGCGGGCTCCGTCGCGGTGGGCAAGTCCACCGTCGCCCGTGTCCTCCAGGCGATGCTGGCCCGCTGGCCGGAGCACCCACGCGTCGAGCTGGTCACCACCGACGGCTTCCTCTATCCCATGGAGGAGCTCAGACGGCGCGGCCTGATGTCGCGGAAAGGATTCCCCGAGTCGTACGACCGCCGGGCCCTGACCCGCTTCGTCGCCGACATCAAGGCCGGCAAGGAGGAGGTCACCGCGCCGGTCTACTCCCACCTGATCTACGACATCGTGCCGGACGAGCGCCTCACGGTCCGCCGCCCCGACATCCTGATCGTCGAGGGCCTCAATGTCCTCCAGCCGGCCCTGCCCGGCCAGGACGGCCGCACCCGGGTCGGCCTCGCCGACTACTTCGACTTCAGCGTGTACGTCGACGCGCGCCCCGAAGACATCGAGACCTGGTACCTCAACCGCTTCCGCAAGCTGCGCGAGACGGCGTTCCAGAACCCCTTCTCGTACTTCAGGAAGTACACCCAGGTCTCCGAGGACGAGGCCCTGGACTACGCCCGTACGATGTGGCGCACCATCAACAAGCCCAATCTGCTCGAAAATGTGGCACCGACGCGCGGCCGCGCCACCCTGGTGCTGCGCAAGGGCCCCGACCACAAGGTCCAGCGCCTGTCCCTCCGCAAACTCTGAGGACTCCGAGGAGCCGAGCGCGTGCTGCATCTGCGGCTGATCACCCCCGCCGGCCGGACCGACGAAGTCGTCCGGCTCATCGAGCGGACGGTCGGCACCACACACCTCGCGGTCGTCCCCGGCGCCGCCCGCAATCCCCAGGGCGACCTGGTGCTGTGCGATGTGGCAAGGGAGGCGGGCGACGAGCTGATCAGCGGTCTGCGGGCGCTCGGCATCGACGAGTCCGGCTCGATCGCCGTCGAGAACATCGACCTGTCACTGTCCAGGCGTGCGGACAAGGCGGAGGAAGAGGCTCCGGGCGAGGGCGCGGACGCGGTGCTCTGGGAGCACCTGGTGGACGCGACCCACGAGGAGTCCACGCTCAGCTTCACGTACATCACGTTCCTGGCGCTAGCGACGATGATCGCGGCCTGCGGTGTGGTGCTGGACAACGCGATCCTGATCGTGGGCGCCATGGCGGTGGGGCCGGAGTTCGGCCCGCTGGCCGGCTTCTGCACGGCACTGGTCCAGCGCGCCCCGCGGCTGGCGTGGCGCTCCTTCCTGGCACTGATCGCGGGCTTCGCCGTGGCGATCCTGGTGACGGTGGTCTTCAGCCTCTTCATGGACTCGGTGAACCTCTTCGAGGCGGCCAAGCTGGAGGCGGAACGCCCCAATACGAACTTCATCTACCGCCCGGACTGGTTCTCGTTCGTCGTCGCGGTGCTGGCCGGCGCGGCGGGCATGCTGTCGCTGACGTCGGCGAAATCGGGCGCGCTGGTCGGCGTGGCGATCTCGGTCACCACGGTCCCGGCGGCGGCGAACGCGGCGGTGGCGTTCAGCTACCAGCAGTACAAGCAGGCGTGGGGCTCGACGGAGCAGCTGCTGCTGAATCTGCTGGGCATTGTGCTGGCGGGGACGCTGACGCTGCTGCTCCAGAAGTATCTGTGGGCCAAGCAGCGGCAGCGGGCGGCGGCGAAGTCGCTGCTGTAGAACGCGATATGCCGCGCGGCCCCGTGGGGACCGAGCGGCATATCGACGACTTCCGACTTCTCAGGGCCGGCGACTTCCCGGGCCGACAACTCGCAAGTTCGCCCAGCGCGGACTCTCGCCGGTCAGCCCAGCGCGGACTTGACGACGTCGGCGAGGCGCCCGGCCACCGAGCGGGCCTGCTCGATGTCGGCGGCCTCGACCATGACGCGTACCAGCGGCTCCGTGCCCGACGGACGCAGCAGTACGCGGCCGGTGGCACCCAGCTCGTGCTCCGCCTCGGCGACGGCCGTCGCCAGCTCCGCGGACGTCTTGACCCGCGACCTGTCGACGTCCGGCACATTGATGAGCACCTGCGGCAGCCGCTGCATGACCGC
This sequence comes from Streptomyces sp. NPDC002926, assembly GCF_053591755.1. Taxonomy (NCBI): domain Bacteria; kingdom Bacillati; phylum Actinomycetota; class Actinomycetes; order Kitasatosporales; family Streptomycetaceae; genus Streptomyces; species Streptomyces sp. NPDC002926. Next base: position 210,543 of record NZ_JBSFUK010000005.1, on the reverse strand, counting down.
TGCCAGCTCCGCCAGCGAACGGCCCGTCGCGGCGACGCGGGCCGCCAGCATCAGGCCGGTGAGCGTGCCGTCGCCGGTCGTCGCGTGGTCGAGCACGATCACGTGACCGGACTGCTCGCCGCCCAGCGCGTACCCCTCGGCCTTCATCGACTCCAGGACGTACCGGTCGCCGACCGCGGTCTGCACCAGCTGCACACCCTCGCGCTCCATCGCCAGCTTGAAGCCGAGGTTGGACATGACGGTGGCGACGACGGTGTCCCCGCGCAGCGTTCCGGCCTCGCGCATGGCGAGCGCCAGCACGGCGAGGATCTGGTCGCCGTCGACCTCCTCGCCGGCGCCGTCCACGGCGAGGCAGCGGTCCGCGTCGCCGTCGTGCGCGATGCCGAGGGCCGCGCCGTGCTCGAGGACGGCCGCCTTCAGCAGCCCGAGGTGCGTGGATCCGCACCCGTCGTTGATGTTGAGCCCGTCCGGCTCGGCGCCGATCGTGATGACCTCGGCCCCGGCCCGCGCGAACGCCTCGGGCGAGACCCGGGAGGCCGCGCCGTGCGCCTCGTCGAGGACGACCTTGAGCCCGTCGAGCCGGTTCGGCAGTACGGCGATCAGATGCGCGACGTACTTGTCGAAGCCCTCGTCGTAGTCGGTCACGCGACCGACACCGGCGCCGGTCGGCCGCTTCCACGGCTCGCCGGTGCGGTGCTGCTCGTACACGGTCTCGATACGGTCCTCGAGCTCATCGGCCAGCTTGTGCCCGCCACGGGCGAAGAACTTGATGCCGTTGTCCGGCATGGCGTTGTGGCTCGCGGAGAGCATCACACCGAGGTCGGCACCCAGCGCACCGGTGAGGTACGCCACGGCAGGGGTCGGCAGCACACCGACGCGCAGGACGTCCACGCCCGCGCTCGCGAGACCCGCCACGACGGCGGCCTCCAGGAACTCACCCGAAGCACGGGGGTCACGCCCGACCACCGCCGTCGGCCGATGGCCCGCGAATGTGCCCGCCTCGGCAAGCACATGCGCCGCAGCGACCGACAGGCCGAGCGCGAGCTCAGCCGTCAGATCCGCGTTGGCGACACCGCGCACACCGTCCGTGCCGAAGAGTCGTCCCACAGCTGTCCTCCGAAAATGCTCCGAAAATGCAAGCCTCTGAGCGCATAGCCCGTTATACGCCCGAGCTGGTCCGTAAACGAACGCCCCGGCAGCACGGAGTGCCGCCGGGGCGAACGAAAAGCCGTACAGGCCAGCGTGCGATTTAGCGCTTGCTGTACTGCGGGGCCTTACGGGCCTTCTTGAGACCGGCCTTCTTGCGCTCGACCGCGCGGTCGTCGCGGCTCAGGAAGCCGGCCTTCTTCAGCGGGGCGCGGTTGTTGTCCACGTCCGCCTCGTTCAGGGCGCGGGCCACACCGAGGCGCAGGGCGCCGGCCTGGCCGGAGACGCCGCCACCCGAGATACGGGCGATGACGTCGTAGCGGTTGTCGAGCTCGAGCACCTTGAAGGGCTCGTTGACTTCCTGCTGGTGCACCTTGTTGGGGAAGTAGTCCTCAAGGGTGCGACCGTTGATCTTCCACTTGCCGGTGCCCGGAACGATCCGGACGCGGGCAATGGCGTTCTTGCGACGGCCCAGGCCGGCAGCCGGCTGGGGGTCGCCGAAGCGGGACGCCAGCGACTCGCTGGTGTACTCGCCCTCGACGGGGGTCTCCGACTCGAAGGTGGTCACCTCGGCGAAGGTCTCTTCGCCCTCGGTGCCCTCGACGGCGGTCTCAACAGTGGTCTCGGCCACGATTCTCCTCAGATTTCTTTCGTTCTTAGGGGGTGGCCGGAACTACTGCGCGACCTGGGTGATCTCGAACGGGACCGGCTGCTGAGCAGCGTGCGGGTGCTGGTCGCCCGCGTAGATCTTCAGCTTCGAGAGCATCTGACGACCCAGGGTGTTCTTGGGGATCATGCCCTTGATGGCCTTCTCCACAGCCTTCTCCGGGCTCTTGGCAAGCAGCTCGTCGTAGCGGACGGAGCGGAGACCACCCGGGTACCCGGAGTGGCGGTACGCCATCTTCTGGGTCTTCTTGTTGCCGGAGAGGTGAACCTTCTCGGCGTTGATGATGATGACGAAGTCGCCCATGTCCATGTGGGGGGCGTAAATCGGCTTGTGCTTGCCCCGGAGGAGGTTCGCTGCCGTAGTCGCCAGACGGCCCAGGACAATGTCCTGCGCGTCGATGATGTGCCACTGGCGCGTGACATCGCCGGGCTTGGGGCTGTACGTACGCACGGTCGTAGCCTTCGCTTCTTCAGTGAGTGGGTCCTGACAGGGCCACCCGGACGATCACGACAGCCATGGCGACACCTCGGGGACGCAACCCGTGTGCCTGCCGCTGGTCATCGGCCCGGCGGACCGGCGTAAGGGCCTCTCACGTGAGAATGAACAAGCCAATACGCATAACGAACCAGAAGAATACCCGTGGTCCCCCGCCCGGGTCAAAATTCCCCATGCCGCCGGGGGCCCGTGGACCCCATATTACGCGTGGGCAGGTGTGCCGGGCACCCGTACGCCCGGTCCGCCGGGCGCCCGCACCAAGCCCCGGCCCCGGCGCACCCCCGACGTCACCGCGCCCGCTCCACCCGCCGCTCGTCCCACACCGGCTCCGCCGTCTCACGCACCACCCCGTCCGAGCCGAACACCAGATACCGGTCGAAAGATTTCGCGAACCACCTGTCGTGCGTGACCGCCAGCACCGTCCCCTCGTACGCCTCCAGCCCCTCCTGCAGCGCCTCGGCCGACTCGAGGTCCAGGTTGTCCGTCGGCTCGTCCAGCAGCAGCGCCGTGGTGCCGGCCAGCTCCAGCAGCAGGATCTGGAACCGCGCCTGCTGCCCGCCCGACAGCTTCTCGAAAGGCAGGTCCCCCTGCCGCTCCAGCTCGTACCGCCGCAGGACCGACATCGCCCCGCCCCGGTCCTTGGCATGCTCCGTCCACAGGATGTCGACCAGCGTCCGCCCCAGCAGCTCGGGATGGGCGTGCGTCTGGGCGAAGTGCCCGGGCACCACCCGCGCGCCCAGCTTCCACGCCCCCGCGTGCGCCACCGAACCGTCTCCCGCCAGCAGCCGCAGGAAATGCGACTTGCCCGAGCCGTTCGAACCGAGCACGGCCACCCGCTCCCCGTAGAAGACCTCCAGGTCGAACGGCTTCATCAGCCCGGAAAGCTCGAGCCCGGCACAGGTCAGGGCCCGCACCCCGGTCCGCCCGCCCCGCAGCCTCATCCGGATCTCCTGCTCGCGCGGCGGCTCCGGCGGCGGTCCCGCGTCCTCGAACTTCTTGAAGCGGGTCTGCATCGCCCGGTAGCGCGACGCCATGTCGGGGCTGATCGCCGCCTGGTTCCGCAACCGCAGCACCAGCGCCTTCAGCCGCGCATGCTCCTCGTCCCAGCGCCGCTTGAGCTCCTCGAAGCGGGCGAACCGCTCCTTGCGGGCCTCGTGATACGTACCGAAGCCGCCACCGTGCACCCACACGTCCGACCCCGCCGGACTCGGCTCCACACTCACGATCCGCTCCGCCGCCCGCGACAGCAGCTCCCGGTCGTGCGAGACGAAGAGGACCGTCTTACGGGTCTCCTTCAGCCGCTCCTCCAGCCACCGCTTGCCGGGCACGTCCAGATAGTTGTCCGGTTCGTCGAGCAGCAGCACCTCGTCCGGCCCCCGCAGCAGCGCCTCGAGCACCAGCCGCTTCTGCTCGCCCCCGCTCAGCGTCCTCAGCTCGCGGAACTGCGCCTTCTCGTACGGGACACCCAGCGCCGCCATCGTGCACATGTCCCAGACGGTCTCGGCCTCGTACCCCCGCGCCTCCGCCCAGTCGCTCAGCGCCTGCGCGTACTTCATCTGCGCGGCCTCGTCGTCGACCGTCATGATCAGATGCTCCGCGGCGTCCACTTCGGAAGCCGCTTCCCTGATCCGCGGCTGGGCCACCGACACCAGCAGATCCCGTACGGTCCGCTCGTCCCGCACCGATCCGACGAACTGCCGCATCACTCCGAGTCCGCCGCTTACCGACACCGTCCCGCCGTGCGGCTGCAGCTCCCCCGCCATCAGCCGCAGCAGTGTCGTCTTCCCGGCGCCATTGGCACCTACCAGGGCCACCACCGCGCCCTCCCCCACCCGGAACGAGGCGTCGCCGAGGAGCACCCGTCCGTCCGGTAGGTAGTACTCCAGATGCGCGGCCTCAAGATGTCCCATGCTCCGATTCTCGCCGCCGTCACCGCTCTCGCCCAACAGGTTTAGGATGCGCGGCATGAGCTTTGGGCAGGGGGGACCTCAGTGGAGCCCCGGTGGACAGAACCAGGACCCGTACGGGGGACAGAGCCAGGACCCGTACGGAGGGCAGCGCCAGGACCCGTACGGGGGGCAGTTCCAGGACCCGTACAACCCCGTCCCGGCCCCACCGGACCCGTTCGGCCTGCGGGCGGGCGCGGCGGCGGACACACCGGACTGGGCCGCACTCGCCGACGCCTCCGCCACCCGCGCCCGCCGCAGGCGGTGGCTGCTGGTCGGCGGTGGCGCGCTCGCGACCGCCGCGATCGCCGGCATCGTGGCGACCGCGATCGTCTCCTCCAACAGTGAGGACAAGGCCGGGTCCGCCGACAAGAACGCGAGCGAACTGCCCGCGGCTCCCGACCTGCCCAGCGACACCACCCAGCCCGAGCCGTCCTTCTCCTCGGTGGCCCCCCTGCCCCCGCCGAACCCGAAGGACTTCATCTCCGACAAGAAGAAGGACACCGCGCCGCTCAGCGCCGACACCCTCTTCCCGGGCAAGAAGCTGACGATGGGCGACCGCGCCTACACCAAGGGCGCCACGGCCCGCACCGGCAACTGCGCCTCCGTCACCAGCGGCGCTCTCGGCCCGGTCCTCGAGAACAACGGCTGCGAGCAGGTCTTCCGCGCCACCTACACCGCCAATGGCATCGCGGTCACCGTCGGCGTGGCCACCTTCGAGAACGAGGCGAAGGCCAAGAAGGCCGTGCAGCAGGCCAGGGGCAGCGTGGCGCCACTGCCCGGCTCCGGTGTCCCCGCGTTCTGCAAGGGCGGCCCGGTCTGCCGGTCCACGTACAACTCCTACGGCCGGTACGCCTACTTCACCATCACCGGCTACACCAAGGCCAAGTCCGTCACCAAGGGCGACTCCAAGGCCTTCCAGATCGGTGACGACCTGGCGGAGTTCACCTTCCGTCAGATCGTCCGCCGCGGTGAGGCCCAGGCCTCAGCAGCAGCCACCGCTCCCGCCGGACAGTGAACCGGGCAAGGTCCGCTTGTTGCGGGCCTCCCGGTTCCGGGCGGCCAGCAACTCGTCGGCGGGGTAGCCGACTTCCTCGAGCGTGAGGCCGTGCGGCCGTACGACATGGACGGCCGAGTCCCGTATGCCCGCGGCCAGTACCTTCGCGGGCCACTCCACCGGCCGGTGCCCGTCGCCCACGAACAGCAGCGCACCGACCAGCGAACGCACCATGTTGTGACAGAAGGCGTCCGCCCGCACGGTCGCGGTGATGATCCCGGCCTCGTCCCGCTCCCAGCGCAGCGTCTGCAGCGTACGAATCGTCGTGGCGCCCTCGCGCTTCTTGCAGTACGCCGCGAAGTCGTGCTCCCCGACCAGCCCGGCCGCCGCGGCGTTCATGGCCGTCACGTCCAACGGCCAGTCGTGCCACAGCACATGGCCGCGCAGCAGCGGGTCCACGCCACCGGGGTTGTCGGTCACCCGGTACGCGTACCGCCGCCAGATCGCCGAGAAGCGCGCGTTGAACCCGGCAGGCGCCTCGGCCACACTCCAGACCCGTACATCGCGCGAGAGCCGCCCGGCCAGCCGCTTCAGCAGCTTCTCCCGGTGCTCGTCCCACACGTCCAGCGGCAGATCGACATGCGCGACCTGCCCGCGCGCGTGCACGCCCGCGTCCGTGCGGCCCGCGACGGTCAGTTCGTACGTCGTGGCGGACCGCGTCACGGTACGCAGCGCGTCCTCGATCTCCCCCTGGACCGTCCGCAGGCCACTGGGCTGCTTGGCCCATCCGGAGAAGTCCTTGCCGTCGTACGACAGATCCAGCCTGACCCGTACGTATCCGGGCTTCACCTCATCGCTCACGCGCTGATCCTCTCAATGCGGAACGGGCCCGCACCCCCGAAGGGATACGGGCCCGTCCGACAGCCTCAGAACGCTCAGGCGTCCTTGGACTCGTCCGCCGGAGCGGCGTCCTCGACGACCTCGTCCTTCTTGAGGGCGTCTTCCTTGACCGCGCGCTTGGCAGCGGCCTCGGCCTCGGCAACGGTCGCCTTCTTCGCGATCTCACCCTCGACCAGCTCGATCACGGCCATCGGGGCGTTGTCGCCACGACGGCCACCGATCTTGGTGATACGGGTGTAGCCACCCGGGCGCTCGGCGTACCGCGGAGCGATCTCGGTGAAGAGCGTGTGCACGATGCTCTTGTCCGTGATCGTCTGCAGGACCAGGCGACGGTTGTGGATGTCGCCCTTCTTCGCCTTGGTGATCAGGCGCTCGGCGACCGGACGAAGGCGGCGGGCCTTGGCCTCGGTCGTGGTGATGCGGCCGTGCTCGAAGAGCGACTTCGCGAGGTTCGCAAGAAGCAGCTTCTCGTGCGCGGCGCTGCCGCCCAGACGGGCACCCTTGGCGGGCTTCGGCATGGTGTTTCTCCTTGTGTGCTGCACCGGCCGTATCAGGTACCGGTGTCAGTTCCCGCGAGGCGGCCGCCCAGCGGAAGTCGTAATCACACGCGAACGGCGCCTTCCGGCCCGTCCGGCGTTCGAGGACAAGTCCCCGGCCCCGGCACGGGGCACCCGGAAGCAAATCCCGGGCACCCCCGCCGGAGGATGATCAGTACTGCTCGGTCTCCACGAAGCCCGCGTCCGCGTCGTCGTCGGCGCCGAAGGCGTCGGCGGCGGCGGTCGGGTCGAATCCGGGCGGGCTGTCCTTGAGCGCCAGGCCCATGCCGGCCAGCTTCGCCTTGACCTCGTCGATCGACTTCGCACCGAAGTTGCGGATGTCGAGCAGGTCCGCCTCGGAACGCGCCACGAGCTCACCCACGGAGTGGATGCCCTCGCGCTTGAGGCAGTTGTACGAGCGAACGGTGAGCTCGAGCTCCTCGATCGGCAGCGCAAGATCGGCGGCGAGCGCGGCGTCCGTCGGGGACGGACCCATGTCGATGCCCTCGGCGTCGATGTTGAGCTCGCGCGCCAGACCGAACAGCTCGACCAGGGTCTTACCGGCCGAAGCCATGGCGTCACGCGGACGCATGGCCTGCTTGGTCTCGACGTCGACGATCAGCTTGTCGAAGTCGGTGCGCTGCTCGACACGGGTCGCCTCGACCTTGTACGTGACCTTGAGCACCGGCGAGTAGATGGAGTCGACCGGGATACGGCCGATCTCCTGGCCCACCTGCTTGTTCTGCACGGCGGAGACATAGCCGCGACCGCGCTCGACGGTCAGCTCCATCTCCAGCTTGCCCTTGCCGTTCAGCGTGGCGAGCACCAGGTCGGGGTTGTGCACCTCGACACCGGCCGGCGGGGCGATGTCAGCAGCGGTGACCAGGCCGGGACCCTGCTTGCGCAGGTACATCACGACCGGCTCGTCGTGCTCCGAGGAGACGACCAGCTGCTTGATGTTCAGGATGAGGTCGGTGACGTCCTCCTTGACGCCCGGCACGGTGGTGAACTCGTGCAGGACACCGTCGATCCGGATGCTGGTGACAGCAGCGCCGGGGATCGAGGAGAGGAGCGTACGGCGAAGGGAGTTGCCGAGCGTGTAGCCGAAACCCGGCTCCAGCGGCTCGATGACGAACCGCGAGCGGTACTCGTCGACGACCTCTTCGGTCAGCGAGGGACGCTGAGCGATAAGCATGAGAAATGCCTCCAGTCTTGGCACCCACTATTTGATGCCAACAGAAACAAGGGTACGGGCGGTACGGCACCTAAGCGCCGTACCGCCCGCAAACCATCCCTATTCCCCCCGTGAAGGGGGCAGGGACAGGGTCAGACGCGGCGACGCTTCGGAGGGCGGCAGCCGTTGTGCGGGGTGGGGGTGACGTCCTGGATCGAACCGACCTCGAGGCCCGTGGCCTGGAGGGAGCGGATCGCGGTCTCACGGCCGGAGCCGGGACCCTTGACGAAGACGTCGACCTTGCGCATGCCGTGCTCCTGCGCGCGGCGGGCGGCCGACTCGGCGGCCATCTGCGCGGCGAAGGGGGTGGACTTGCGCGAGCCCTTGAAGCCGACGTGGCCGGCGGAGGCCCAGGAGATCACGTTGCCCGCGGGGTCGGTGATCGAAACGATGGTGTTGTTGAACGTGCTCTTGATGTGGGCGTGCCCATGAGCGACGTTCTTCTTTTCCTTGCGGCGCACCTTCTTGGCAGCGCCCTGACGACCCTTGGGGGGCATCTATTACTCCTACGGGAGGTGGTCGGTCCTACAGCGAAGACCGCTGATGAGCGTCCGGCTGAGGACTACTTCTTGCCCGGCTTCTTCTTGCCGGCGATCGCGCGACGCGGGCCCTTGCGGGTACGTGCGTTCGTGCTCGTGCGCTGACCGTGGACCGGCAGGCCACGGCGGTGCCGCAGACCCTGGTAGCAGCCGATCTCGACCTTGCGGCGAATGTCCGCCTGGACCTCGCGACGGAGGTCACCCTCGGTCTTGAGGTTGGCGTCCACGTACTCGCGCAGCTTGACCAGGTCTTCCTCGGCCAGGTCACGAACGCGGGTGTTGGGGTCGACACCGGTGGCGGCGAGCGCTTCCTTGGACCGGGTGCGCCCGATACCGAAGACGTAGGTGAGGGCGATCTCAACGCGCTTTTCGCGCGGGAGGTCAACGCCGGAAAGGCGTGCCATTCATGGCTCCTGTTGATTTCGGAGGTCTTCCGCAGAGCCGTTCCGTGGCCGCCGACCCGAAGAGGTGGGTGGTACGGACCAGGTCCCCGGCCTCCGCCGGAGGTATCGCCAGCCCTAGGGCCAGGCGGGCTCTGCGTATGTACTTTTTACGTGCGTCGCGCGAAGAACTGCGAGTGCAGGTGGTCGTGCGTCAGCCCTGGCGCTGCTTGTGGCGCAGGTTGTCGCAGATGACCATGACCCGGCCGTGACGGCGGATCACCTTGCACTTGTCGCAGATCTTCTTGACGCTCGGCTTGACCTTCATGGGGTGAGGTTCTCCGGGTCAGTGCCGGCACCCCACGTAATGGGGTGACAGCAAGATCTACTTGTACCGGTAGACGATCCGGCCACGCGTCAGGTCGTACGGAGACAGCTCCACAACGACCCGGTCGTCCGGAAGGATACGGATGTAGTGCATCCGCATCTTGCCGGAGATATGCGCGAGGACCTTGTGACCGTTCTGGAGTTCCACCTTGAACATGGCGTTCGGGAGGGACTCGATCACGGTGCCCTCAATTTCGATGGCACCTTGCTTCTTGGCCACGCTTCGCCTTTCGAATCGGCTACCTTGATCGACTCGCGCTACCGTATGCAGACACACGGATACACAAGAGCCGACGCATCAGTCTACGACAGGGCACTCGAAAAGACGAATCCGGCAAGTCTGCCCACCCGCGGAGATCCTTAAGCGGAGGCGAGGGGGTCGGGCGCGGCCGTGATGCCCAGCTCCGCCAGCTTGGCCCGGCCGCAGTCCGGCGCCGTCAGCACCAGCGGGCCCTCCTCGGTCAGCGCGATCGAGTGCTCCCAGTGCGAGGACCAGGTGCCGTCCGTGGTGATGACGGTCCACTCGTCCTGCAGGACCTCGGTGTGCGGGGTGCCGAGCGAGACCATCGGCTCGATCGCCAGGCAGAGACCGGGGACCAGCTTCGGGCCGCGGCCGCGCTTCTTCGAGACGTAGTTGAGCAGATGGGGGTCCATGTGCATCTCGGTGCCGATGCCGTGGCCGCCGTACTCCTCGATGATCCCGTACTTGCCGGTCGCGGGACGCGGCTGACGGCGGATGTACGTCTCGATGGCGCGGGAGACGTCGATCAGCCGGTTGCCGTTCTTCATCGCGGCGATGCCGGCCCACATCGACTCCTCGGTGACCCGGGAGAGCTCGATCAGCTCCGGTGCGTGGCCGGTGCCGACGAAGGCGGTGTACGCGGCGTCACCGTGCCAGCCGTCGATGACCGCGCCGGCGTCGATGGAGATGATGTCGCCGTCCTTGAGGACGGTCTTCTCGTCCGGGATGCCGTGGACGACAACCTCGTTGACCGAGGTGCAGATCGTCGCGGGGAACCCGCCGTACCCCAGAAAGTTGGACTTCGCACCGTGGTCGGCGATCACCTTGCGGGCGACCTCGTCCAGATCCCTGGTGGTGGCGCCCGGCACCGCTGCCTCACGGGTGGCCGCGTGGATGGCCGCGACGACCAGCCCCGCCTCACGCATCTTCGCGATCTGCTCGGGGGTCTTGATCTGCACCATTGCGGCAGGCGCCTTTCTGGGTCGACTTGGCAAAGAGGCTATTCAACAATACGGCCGCGGCGCCCGTAGGACACCGCGGCCGTACTGGTGGCGGATCTGCTCAGGCCTGCGCGGCCCGGTCCACCTGAAGTGCTTCCATCGCCCGGGCCGTCACGTCGGTGACCTTGCCGAGCGCGGAGATGGTGACCACCAGGTCCTGGGCCCTGTAGTAGTCGATGATCGGCTCGGTCTGCGTGTGGTAGACCTCGAGCCGCGTGCGCACGGTCTCCTCGGAGTCGTCGTCGCGCTGGTACAGCTCGCCGCCGCACTCGTCGCAGACGCCCTCGGCCTTCGGCGGGGAGTACGACACGTGGTAGACGTGCGCGCTGTTGTTACGGCAGACACGACGGCCCGCGATCCGCTTCACGACCTCGTCCTCGGGGACCTCCAGGTCGAGCACGGCGTCCAGCTTCAGGGCCGCGCCCTTGAGGTAGTCGTCGAGCGCCTCGGCCTGCCCGACATTGCGCGGGAAGCCGTCGAGCAGGAAGCCGTTCTCGGCGTCCGGCTGCTGCAGGCGGTCCTTCGCCATCCCGACGGTGACCTCGTCGGGTACCAGCTTGCCGGCGTCCATGTACGCCTTGGCCTGCTTGCCGAGCTCCGTGCCCTGACTGATGTTGGCGCGGAAGAGGTCGCCCGTGGAGATGTGCGGGATCGACAGGTTCTTGGCAAGGAACGCAGCCTGCGTTCCCTTGCCGGCACCGGGCGGTCCGACGAGGACGATTCGCATCAGCGGAGGAACCCTTCGTAATTACGCTGCTGGAGCTGGCTCTCGATCTGCTTCACGGTCTCCAGACCCACACCCACGATGATGAGGATGCTCGTCCCGCCGAACGGGAAGTTCTGGTTCGCGCCTCCGAAGCCTGCCAACGCCATCGTCGGGACAAGAGCAATCAGACCCAGGTACAGCGAGCCCGGCCAAGTGATCCGGTTGAGCACGTAGCTCAGATACTCGGCAGTAGGGCGGCCAGCCCGGATGCCCGGGATGAAGCCACCATACTTCTTCATGTTGTCGGCGACTTCCTCGGGGTTGAACGAAATCGCCACATAGAAGAAGGCGAAGAACACGATCAGGAGGAAGTACGTGACGATGTAATACGGGTGGTCACCCTTGACGAAGTGCGTCTGGATCCAGGTCTTCCAGCCCGCCTGGGAGTTGGAGAACTGGGCGACCAGCGCCGGGATGTAGAGCAGCGACGACGCGAAGATGACGGGAATCACACCCGCCTGGTTGACCTTGAGCGGGATGTATGTGGACGTACCGCCGTACGACCGCCGCCCGATCATGCGCTTCGCGTACTGCACCGGGATACGGCGCTGAGCCTGCTCGACGAAGACCACCAGGGCGACCATCACGAAGCCGATCAGGATGACCGTGCCGAACTCGATCCAGCCCTTGGCGAGCTTGCCGGTCTGCTTGATGGCCCACAGGGCGCCCGGGAAGCCGGCGGCGATCGAGATGAACATCAGGATGGACATGCCGTTGCCGATGCCGCGGTCGGTGATGAGCTCACCGAGCCACATGACGGCCGCGGTGCCCGCGGTCATGGTCACCACCATGACGATGGTGGTGAAGATCGAGCGGTTGGGAACGATCTGGTCGGCCACCTGGCAGCCGCTGAAGAGCGCACCGCTGCGGGCGGTGGCCACCAGGCCGGTGCCCTGCAGTACGGCGAGCGCCACCGTGAGGTAACGCGTGTACTGCGTGATCTTCGCCGTGCCGGCCGAACCCTCCTTCTTGAGGGCCTCCAGCCGCGGGATGACCACGGTCAGCAGCTGCAGAATGATGCTCGCCGTGATGTAGGGCATGATGCCGAGCGCGAAGATGGTGATCTGCAGCAGCGCGCCACCACTGAACATGTTCACCAGGCCGAACAGGCTGTTGTTGCCCTTCTGGGCCGCATCCACACAGATCTGTACGTTCTGGTAATTCACCCCCGGGACCGGGATATGTGACCCCAGCCGGTACAGCACGATGATGGCGAGTGTGAAGAGCAGCTTCTTGCGCAGGTCGGGCGTCTTGAACGCCCGGGCGAACGCGGTGAGCACGGTGCCTCCTGCGACCCCCGCGCTACTGCGTCAGAGGTGACGGTATTGAGGATCGACGGATACGAATCAGGCAAATCCGCACGGTCCTGGTCGGACAGACCGAGCGGCCCGGGGGCAGAACCCCCTTTGTTTACAGCAACAGTGCACGCCACCTTACCGGCGACTGTGCCCCCCTAGGAACGACCAACCGGGGATGCCCCTTTTGGGAGGCATCCCCGGTCGGTTTTCAGCTTTCAGCCACTGAACTCGTCTCAGACGAGCTCGGTGACGGTGCCGCCGGCAGCGGCAATCTTCTCCTTGGCGGAGCCGGAGACGGCGTCAACCGCCACCTGCAGCGCCACGGAGATCTCGCCCTGGCCCAGGACCTTGACGAGGCTGTTCTTGCGTACCGCGCCCTTGGCGACCAGATCGGCCACCGTGACCTCTCCACCCTCGGGGTAGAGAGCGCCGAGCTTGTCCAGGTTCACGACCTGGTACTCGGTGCGGAACGGGTTCTTGAAGCCCTTGAGCTTCGGAAGACGCATGTGGAGGGGCATCTGCCCGCCCTCGAAGCGCTCCGGAACCTGGTAACGGGCCTTGGTGCCCTTGGTACCACGACCTGCGGTCTTACCCTTGGACGCCTCGCCACGACCCACACGGGTCTTGGCGGTCTTGGCGCCCGGGGCAGGACGGAGGTTGTGGACCTTCAGCGGGTTCTGCTCCGCCATGTCAGTCGACCTCCTCAACCGTCACGAGGTGGCGGACGGTGTGCACCATTCCGCGGAACTCGGGGCGGTCATCCTTGACAACCACGTCGTGCAGGCGCTTGAGCCCGAGCGAACGAAGGGTGTCGCGGTGGTTCTGCTTGCTGCCGATGTACGACTTCGTCTGCGTGATCTTGAGGCGAGCCATTACGCACCCGCTCCCGCACGTGCACGAAGCAGAGCCGCGGGGGCGACGTCCTCGAGGGGCAGACCACGGCGAGCCGCGATCTCCTCGGGACGCTGCAGGCCCTTGAGGGCCGCCACGGTCGCGTGCACGATGTTGATCGCATTGGACGAGCCGAGCGACTTCGACAGGATGTCGTGAACGCCAGCGCACTCGAGCACGGCACGCACCGGGCCACCGGCGATAACGCCGGTACCGGGGGAAGCCGGCTTGAGCAGGACGACGCCCGCAGCCTTCTCGCCCGTGATCGGGTGAGGGATCGTGCCCTGGATACGCGGGACCTTGAAGAAGTTCTTCTTGGCCTCTTCCACGCCCTTGGCGATGGCCGCGGGAACTTCCTTGGCCTTGCCGTATCCGACACCTACAGTGCCGTCACCATCGCCCACCACGACCAGCGCGGTGAAGCTGAAGCGGCGACCACCCTTGACAACCTTGGCGACGCGGTTGATCGCGACAACGCGCTCAACGTATGCGGTCTTCTCGGCGGCAGCGCCACCGTCGCGACCCTTCCGGTCCCGCCGCTCGCCGCCACCGGCACCGCTTCCGCGGCGCTGGGGTCCAGCCATTGGATTTACCTCTCTCTGTTACGTCCGTTAGTCCCGGAACCGGGGCTTAGAACTTCAGCCCGGCTTCGCGGGCGGCGTCAGCCAGAGCGGCAATGCGCCCGGCGTACCTGTTGCCACCGCGGTCGAACACGACGGCCTCGACACCGGCAGCCTTCGCACGCTCGGCGACAAGCGCGCCGACCTGCTGGGCCTGGGCGCTCTTGTCGCCCTCGCCACCACGGATCGAGGTGTCCAGGGTCGACGCCGACGCGAGCGTGTGGCCCGCGATGTCGTCGATGACCTGCGCAACGATGTTGCGGTTGGAGCGCGTCACGACCAGGCGCGGACGCTCCGGCGTACCGGAGACATGCTTGCGGACGCGGATGTGGCGGCGCTTGATGGCAGCGCGCTTGTACGCGTCGCCCTTGGCAATCTTTACACCGTATGCCATGGCTTACTTACCCGCCTTTCCGACCTTGCGGCGGATGACCTCGCCCGCGTACTTGACGCCCTTGGCCTTGTACGGGTCGGGCTTACGCAGCTTGCGGATGTTCGCGGCGACCTCGCCGACCTTCTGCTTGTCGATGCCCTCGACCGAGAACTTGGTCGGCGACTCGACCTTGAAGGAGATGCCCTCGGGCGCCTCCACGAGGATCGAGTGGCTGTAGCCGAGCTGGAACTCCAGGTTGGAGCCCTTCGCGGCGACGCGGTAACCGACACCGCTGATCTCGAGCGCCTTGACGTAACCCTGGGTCACGCCGGTGATCATGTTCGCCACCAGCGTGCGGGACAGGCCGTGCAGGGCCTTGTTCTGACGCTCGTCGTTCGGACGGGTGACGTTGAGAACGCCCTCCTCGCCCTTAACGATCTCGATCGGCGCGGCAACGGTGTGGGAGAGGGAACCCTTGGGGCCCTTCACGGCGACCGTACGGCCATCGATGGTGACGTCCACACCGGCGGGAACCTGGATGGGGAGCTTGCCGATTCGCGACATTAGCTTTTCCTCCGTTCCCTACTACCAGACGTAGGCGAGGACTTCCCCACCTACGCCCTTCTTGCCTGCCTGCTGTCCGGTCAGGAGACCGTGGGACGTGGAGATGATCGCCACTCCCAGGCCGCCAAGCACCTTCGGCAGGTTGGTGGACTTCGCGTACACGCGCAGACCCGGCTTGGAGATGCGCTTGATGCCGGCGATCGAACGCTCGCGGTTCGGGCCGAACTTCAGCTCCAGGACGAGGTTCTTGCCGACTTCGGCATCCTCGACCTTCCAGCCGGTGATGAAGCCCTCCTGCTGGAGGATCTCCGCGATGTGCGACTTGATCTTGCTGTGCGGCATCACGACGGAGTCGTGGTACGCCGAGTTCGCGTTACGCAGACGCGTGAGCATGTCTGCGATGGGATCAGTCATGGTCATGAATTGGCCTTCGGCCTCTCTCGCCGGGGTTTCCTGTATGCGCCATCCCTCTCCCCACTCATTGGCGGGACGGGTGCGGTGCGGGGACCTACGGCGTAGTAAGTCGGTCAGGGCGGCAGGCGCCCAACCCCACAAGCCTACGGCATGTGAGGGAGGGCTCCCGCCGACCAGATACTTACCGAGAGCCTCCGGTAATTCCCAAGTAGGGAATTACCAGGAGCTCTTGGTCACGCCCGGCAGCTCGCCACGGTGAGCCATCTCACGAAGGCACACGCGGCACAGGCCGAACTTGCGGTAGACGGAGTGGGGCCGGCCGCAGCGCTGGCAGCGGGTGTACGCGCGCACACCGAACTTCGGCTTGCGGGCGGCCTTAGCGATCAGAGCCTTCTTCGCCACGGTCAGTTCTCCTTGAACGGGAAGCCGAGGTGACGAAGCAGGGCACGACCCTCGTCGTCGTTGGTCGCCGTGGTGACCACGGTGATGTCCATGCCCCGGACCCGGTCGATCTTGTCCTGGTCGATCTCGTGGAACATGACCTGCTCCGTGAGACCGAAGGTGTAGTTGCCACGGCCGTCGAACTGCTTGGGCGACAGACCACGGAAGTCACGGATACGCGGCAGCGCGAGCGACAGCGTACGGTCCAGGAACTCCCACATGCGGTCACCGCGGAGGGTGACGTGGCAGCCGATCGGCTGACCCTCACGCAGCTTGAACTGCGCGATGGACTTCCGAGCCTTGGTGACGGCCGGCTTCTGGCCAGTGATCGTGGTGAGGTCGCGGATGGCGCCCTCGATCAGCTTGGAGTCGCGGGCGGCGTCGCCCACACCCATGTTGACCACGATCTTGACGAGACCGGGAATCTGCATGACGTTCTCGTACGAGAACTCCTCACGCAGCTTGCCCGTGATCTCCTCGCGGTACTTCGTCTTGAGACGCGGAGTCGTGGTGGTAGTCATCAGATGTCCTCACCCGTCCGCTTGGCAACGCGGATCTTGTTGCCCTCGTCGTCGAAGCGGTAACCGACGCGCGTCACGACCTTGTTGCCGTCCTTCTCCACGACGAGCTGAACGTTGCTCACGTGAATCGGGGCCTCGGTCGTCACAATGCCACCGGTCTGCGAACCGCGAGCGGTCTGGCCGGCCTTGGTGTGCTTCTTGACCCGGTTGACACCCTCGACGAGGACACGGTTCTCAACAGGGTAGGCCACGATGACCTTGCCCTGCTTGCCCTTGTCCTTACCGGTGATGACCTGAACCAGGTCGCCCTTCTTGATCTTCATGCTTACAGCACCTCCGGCGCGAGCGAGATGATCTTCATGAACTTCTTCTCGCGCAGCTCACGGCCCACCGGGCCGAAGATACGGGTGCCGCGAGGGTCGCCGTCGTTCTTGAGAATGACGGCGGCGTTCTCGTCGAAGCGGATGTACGAGCCGTCCTGACGACGACGCTCCTTGACGGTGCGAACGATGACCGCCTTGATGACGTCACCCTTCTTCACGTTGCCACCGGGGATCGCGTCCTTGACGGTGGCGACGATGACGTCACCGATGCCCGCGTAGCGGCGACCGGAACCACCGAGAACACGGATGCAAAGGATCTCCTTGGCACCAGTGTTGTCGGCGACACGCAGTCGCGACTCCTGCTGGATCACGTCTATCTCCTGATCGTCTGCCGGTTCCCGGCGGGGGCCGGCTGTTTCTGAATGTCACAGCGCAGCCCCCGCCGAGCCTGGCGGAACTGACTTGAAGGGTTACCCCTTCAAGTAATTACTTGGCCTTCTCGAGGATCTCGACGATGCGCCAGCGCTTGGTCGCCGACAGCGGACGCGTCTCCATGATGAGGACGCGGTCGCCGACGCCGGCAGCGTTCTGCTCGTCGTGCGCCTTGAGCTTGTTCGTACGGCGGATGACCTTGCCGTACAGCGCGTGCTTGACGCGGTCCTCGACAGCGACGACGACGGTCTTGTCCATCTTGTCGCTGACGACCAGACCCTCGCGGGTCTTGCGGAAACCGCGGTCGGTCTTGTTCTCGGTCACGTTGCTCTCGCTCATCAGGCGCTCTCCACCGTCTCGATGCCCAGCTCGCGCTCACGCATCAGGGTGTAGATCCGCGCGATGTCCTTGCGAACGGCCTTCAGCCGGCCGTGGTTCTCGAGCTGACCGGTCGCCGCCTGAAAGCGGAGGTTGAACAGCTCTTCCTTGGCCTCGCGAAGCTTGGCAACAAGCTCCTCGTCGCCCAGTTCGCGCAGCTCGGACGCCTTAGTAACGGCCGCCATCACGACTCACCTGCCTCGCGCCGCACGATCCGGCACTTCATCGGAAGCTTGTGAGCAGCGCGGGTAAGCGCCTCACGCGCAATCTTCTCGTTCGGGTAGGACAGCTCGAACATCACCCGACCGGGCTTGACGTTCGCGATCCACCACTCGGGGGAGCCCTTACCGGAACCCATGCGGGTCTCGGCAGGCTTCTTCGTCAGCGGGCGGTCCGGGTAGATGTTGATCCAGACCTTGCCGCCACGCTTGATGTGGCGGGTCATCGCGATACGAGCCGCCTCGATCTGGCGGTTGGTCACGTACGCCGGAGTGAGGGCCTGAATGCCGTACTCGCCGAACGCAACCTGCGTACCACCCTTGGACATACCGCTGCGCTTGGGGTGGTGCTGCTTGCGGTGCTTGACCCTACGGGGGATCAGCATTTCGGTCAGGCCTCCGTTCCGGTGCTCTCAGCAGCCGGAGCAGCGGCAGCGGCGGGAGCCTCGGCCTTGGGGGCCTCGGCTGCCGGCGCAGACTGCTGCGGCTTGCGACCACCGCGGCCGCCCCGCTCGCCACCACGACCGCCACGGCCACCGGCCGGACGGTCGCCGGCGCCACCACGGGCCGGGCGGTTACCCGCACGGGCCGCAGCGTTCTCGGCGCGGACCTCGGCGATGTTCTTGACGTCGCCCTTGTAGATCCAGACCTTCACACCGATACGGCCGAAGGTCGTCTTGGCCTCGAAGAAGCCGTAGTCGACGTTCGCACGGAGCGTGTGCAGGGGCACGCGGCCCTCGCGGTAGAACTCCGAGCGGGACATCTCGGCGCCGCCGAGACGGCCGCCGCACTGGATCTTGATGCCCTTGGCGCCGGCCTTCATCGTGCCCTGCATGCTCTTACGCATGGCGCGACGGAAGGAGACGCGGGAGGAGAGCTGCTCGGCGACGGCCTGGGCCACCAGCTGAGCGTCCACCTCGGGGTTCTTGACCTCGAGGATGTTCAGCTGGACCTGCTTGCCGGTCAGCTTCTCCAGCTCGCCACGGATGCGGTCGGCCTCGGCGCCACGGCGGCCGATGACGATGCCCGGGCGGGCGGTGTGGATGTCAACGCGGACGCGGTCGCGGGTGCGCTCGATCTCAACCTTCGAGATACCGGCTCGCTCCATGCCCTTCGTCATCATGCGACGAATGGCGACGTCTTCCTTGACGTAGTCCTTGTACAGCTTGTCGGCGTACCAGCGGGACTTGAAGTCCGTGGTGATGCCGAGCCGGAACCCATGCGGGTTAACCTTCTGGCCCATTACCGGGTTCCTTCCTTGCTGCTGACGACCACGGTGATGTGGCTGGTCCGCTTACGGATCCGGTAGGCACGGCCCTGAGCACGCGGACGGAACCGCTTCAGGGTCGGACCCTCGTCCACGTACGCCTCGCTGATGACCAGCGAAGAGGCGTCGGTGTGGTCGTAGTTGTGTGCAGCGTTGGCAATGGCGCTGTCAAGCACCTTGCCAACCGGCACGCTCGCGGCCTGCGGGGCGAAACGCAGGACCGCCTGAGCCTCCGTGGCATCCATGCCACGGATGAGGTCCACCACTCGGCGGGCCTTCATGGGCGTGACGCGGATGTACCGCGCCTGGGCCCTGGCTTCCATGGTTGTCCCTTCGGTGTAAGTCATAGTCAGTCACCCCGCGTTAGCGGCGCTTCGACTTCCGGTCGTCCTTGACGTGGCCGCGGAAGGTGCGAGTCGGCGAGAACTCGCCGAGCTTGTGGCCGACCATCGACTCGGTGACGAACACCGGGACGTGGATCTTGCCGTTGTGCACCGCGATCGTGTGGCCGAGCATGGCCGGGACGATCATCGAGCGACGGGACCAGGTCTTGATGACGTTCTTGGTGCCGGCTTCGTTCTGGACATCCACCTTCTTGATGAGGTGTCCGTCGACGAAGGGCCCCTTCTTGAGACTGCGCGGCATCTAAACCCGCTCCTAGCGCTTCTTGTTCGTCTTGCGGCGGCGGACGATGTACTTGCTCGATGCCTTCTTCGGCGAGCGAGTACGACCCTCCTTCTGACCCCACGGGCTGACCGGGTGGCGACCACCGGAGGTCTTGCCCTCACCACCACCGTGCGGGTGGTCAACCGGGTTCATCGCGACACCGCGGACGGTCGGGCGAACGCCCTTCCAGCGCAGACGGCCGGCCTTGCCCCAGTTGATGTTCGACTGCTCGGCGTTGCCGACCTCGCCAATGGTGGCGCGGCAGCGGGCGTCGACCAGCCGGATCTCACCGGAAGGCATACGAAGGTGGGCCATCGTGCCCTCCTTCGCCAGCAGCTGCACGGAGGCACCCGCGGAACGGGCGAACTTCGCGCCGCCGCCGGGCCGCAGCTCGATGGCGTGGATGGTCGTACCGACCGGGATGTTGCGCAGCGCCAGGTTGTTGCCGGGCTTGATGTCGGCGGCCGGGCCGTTCTCGACACGGTCGCCCTGCGTCAGGCCCTTGGGCGCGATGATGTAGCGCTTCTCGCCGTCTGCGTAGTGCAGAAGCGCGATGCGCGCGGTGCGGTTCGGGTCGTACTCGATGTGAGCGACCTTGGCCGGCACGCCGTCCTTGTCGTGACGACGGAAGTCGATCACGCGGTAGGCGCGCTTGTGGCCACCGCCCTGGTGACGGACGGTCACACGACCGGTGTTGTTACGGCCGCCCTTGCTGTGCAGGGGGCGGACCAGCGACTTCTCCGGCGTGGACCGCGTGATCTCGACAAAGTCGGCGACGCTGGAGCCACGACGGCCCGGGGTCGTCGGCTTGTACTTG
Organism: Streptomyces sp. NPDC002926; assembly: GCF_053591755.1. Classification (NCBI taxonomy): domain Bacteria; kingdom Bacillati; phylum Actinomycetota; class Actinomycetes; order Kitasatosporales; family Streptomycetaceae; genus Streptomyces; species Streptomyces sp. NPDC002926. The sequence continues at coordinate 190,085 of NZ_JBSFUK010000005.1, read as the reverse complement.
CGGATACCCATTTCTCAGTCCTCGTCCGATTCCGGACGACTCGACCTCCGTCAGGAGGTCGGGCCGCCGAAGATGTCGATTCGGTCGCCCTCAGCGAGGGTCACGATGGCGCGCTTGGTGTTGGCGCGCTTGCCGAAACCGGTCTTGGTGCGCTTGCGCTTACCCTGACGGTTGATCGTGTTGACCCCGGTGACCTTGACCGAGAAGACCGCCTCGACGGCCTGCTTGATCTGGGTCTTGTTGGAGCCGGGCGCGACGATGAACGTGTACTTGTTCTCGTCGAGCAGGGCGTAGCTCTTCTCGGAGACAACCGGCTTGACGAGAACGTCGCGCGGGTCCGTGAAGGTCTTGCTGGTGACGGTCGCCTCGGACATCAGGCGTCGCTCCCTTCGGTCTCAGCGGCCTTGGGGCCAGACACGAAGGACTCGAAGGCGGCCTTGGTGAAGACCACGTCGTCCGAGACGAGCACGTCGTACGTGTTCAGCTGGCCCGGCTCCAGGAGGTGCACCTGGGGCAGGTTGCGGGCGGAGAGCCACGCGGCCTCGTCGGCCCGCTCGACAACCAGGAGCACGTGCTTGCGCTCGCTGATCTTGCCCAGCAGGGTCTTCGCGGCCTTGGTGGAGACCTCGCCCTCGATCACGCCGGTGACGACGTGAATACGGGAGTTGCGGGCCCGGTCGGAGAGGGCACCGCGCAGGGCGGCGGCCTTCATCTTCTTCGGGGTCCGCTGCGAGTAGTCACGCGGCGTGGGGCCGTGGACGACGCCACCGCCGGCGAACTGCGGCGCACGGGTCGAACCCTGACGGGCGCGGCCGGTGCCCTTCTGACGGTAAGGCTTCCTACCGCCACCACGGACCTCGCCACGGCGCTTGACCTTGTGCGTGCCCTGACGGGCGGCGGCCAGCTGCGCGACGACGACCTGGTGGAGCAGCGGGATGCTGACCTTGGCGTCGAAGATCTCGGCCGGGAGCTCGACGGTCCCGGACTTGTCGCCGGAGGGCGACAGAATGTCAATGGTGCTCATAGTCCTCAGACCCCCTTGGCCGCAGTGCGGACGAGGACGAGGCCGCCGTTCGGACCAGGAACCGCGCCCTTGATGAGCAGCAGGCCCTTCTCCGCGTCAACCGCGTGGATGGTCAGGTTCTGGGTGGTGACCCGCTCGTTGCCCATGCGGCCCGCCATGCGCATGCCCTTGAAGACACGCCCAGGGGTGGCACAGCCACCGATGGAGCCGGGAGAGCGGTGCTTGCGCTGGGTACCGTGACCGGCGCCGAGGCCCTTGAAGTTGTGACGCTTCATGACACCGGCGAAGCCCTTGCCCTTGCTCTTGCCCGTGACGTCAACCTTGACGCCGGACTCGAACACCTCGGCAGTGATCTCCTGGCCGAGCGTGTACTCGCTGGCGTCGGAGGTACGGAGCTCCACCAGGTGGCGGCGCGGGGTCACGTCGGCCTTGGCGAAGTGGCCCTTGAGGGGCTTGTTCACCTTGCGCGGGTCGATCTCGCCGAAGGCGATCTGGACCGACTCGTAGCCGTCGGAGTCATTCGTACGGACCTGGGTAACGACGCAGGGCCCGGCCTTGACGACGGTCACCGGGACGACACGGTTGTTCTCGTCCCAGACCTGGGTCATGCCGAGCTTCTCGCCCAGGACGCCCTTGATCTGCTTTGCCATCTCTTCCGCGCCTCTCAGAGCTTGATCTCGATGTCAACGCCGGCCGGAAGGTCCAGGCGCATCAACGAGTCAACGGTCTTGGGCGTCGGGTCGAGAATGTCGATCAGGCGCTTGTGCGTGCGCATCTCGAAGTGCTCGCGCGAGTCCTTGTACTTGTGCGGCGACTTGATGACGCAGTACACGTTCTTCTCAGTGGGCAGCGGCACCGGGCCCGCGACCGACGCACCAGTGCGGGTCACCGTCTCGACGATCTTCTTCGCCGAGGAGTCGATGACCTCATGGTCGTAGGCCTTGAGCCGGATGCGGATCTTCTGTCCCGCCATGGCTACTAGTAGTCCTGTCTCTCGAAACGCTCTGGAACCCGAGGGCTGCGCTCTTTGCAAGCGCCGTTCTCTCCGACCCACGCGGTCGGGCGTGTCGCATTCCCTCTACGAAGATCTCCCGAAGGATTTCCCAGCCAAGGGGTGCGGGCCTGAGACCGCGAGCCGGGGGGAAACTCCCACCGGGTGCCTGGTTTGCACCCCGCTGACACTTCCCGAAAGATTCCCGTACGTCCGCCTCAGCGCTGCCTTACGGCAGATAGGGCGACGAGTACTGTGGGACTCGCTTCCGGTCCTCCCGACGGGAGGCGCGCAACATCGGCACTCAACCGAGCAACCTGGCTAGTGTGCCATATGGGGCAGAGCCCTGGCCAATCGCGGCCGGAGAGCGTACCCCACCGGCCCGCTCCGCACCCACAAGCAGCCGACGCCCAGGCAACCTTGCGTGTCGAAACGCCGTCTAGTTGAGCGCGGACCGGCTCTGACCAGCCCGTCCGCCATCATCTGAGATTAACGGTACGCAGCACGGGGGGCCCGTTTGCCCGCTGCGAGCGGAGCGGACGGAGCGGACAGATGCAGATCGCGCATGCCCTGGGGAAGGCTGCCGCGCGTTTCACCGGCCCGAGCAGACGAAATGTGCTCACCGCCACAGCCGTTGTCGCCACGGCGGCGGCCCTCAGCTCGTGTTCCGTGCCCGCACCGCGGCGCGCCGCTCCGACGGCCGACCCCGCGCCGGGCATGCCGATCTCCACCTCCCGGCGGGCGCAGCTGATGCAGATCCTGGCCCACCCGGACGACGATCTGTACTTCATGAACCCCGACACCCAGCGGATGCTGGACGCCGGGATTCCGCTGGTCTGCGTGTATGTCACCGCCGGCGAGGCGGACGGCGTCAACAAGGCGCCCGGCCGGCCGCGGCCGGCCGCCGACAAGAGGGCCTACTCCTCCGCACGCCACCAGGGGCTGCGGCAGGCGTACGCGACACTGCTCGGGCTGCCCAGGTTCACCGACTGGCAGCAGGGCGTCGCCACGCTGCGCGGCGACCGGCGCGCCGAGATAAACACTCTTGCCAACGGCTCCCGCCGGGTCGAGCTGATCTTCCTCAACCTCGCGATGCACACCACGCGCGGCGGCCGCATGGGCCTGCCCGCCCTGTGGAAGGACCGGGAGCAGAATCTCCCGACCGTCATCGCCGAGGACTCCACCGTGCGCAAGCCTGGCACGTACGACTACGACCAGCTCATCGACGTACTCGTGGGGCTGCTGGACCGCTACCGGCCCACGGTCGTGCAGACCCTGGACCCCGACCCGGACATCCAGCACAGCGACGAGGCGACCCGTAGGAAGGACAGCGAGCAGCGCGGCTACTCGGACCATGCGGACCACACCGCGGTGGCCTCCTTCAGCTGGGCGGCCCTGGTGCGCTGGGTGGCCGAGGCGACCCAGGAGGGCGGCCGGGTGCCCGCCTTCGTCGCCACGTCGTTCCGCGGTTACTACAACCGCCACTGGCCCAAGAACCTGCCGGAGAGCGTGCTCGGGCACAAGGCCGCCAGTCTGGTCCCGTACGGCGGCGACCCCGACTGGAAGTGCGGCAATGCCGCGGGCTGCGGCGACTACAACGTCGGCGGCAAGCGTCCGCTGACCAACAAGAAGGGCTGGGTGCGCTCCACCCACCACCGCTACCCGGGGGCGCGCCCGGCGGTCGCCGCGCAGCCCGACGGCAGGCTCGCCGCCTACGGAGTGCTGGGGCTGCGCGCGGTGCGCTGGCTCGAGAGCGAGCGCGGCAGCGGCCGCTGGGGCGACCCGGACGACCTCGGCGGTGGTCCGCTCGCGCCGACGCTCGGCGCGGCGACGCTGAAGGACGGCCGGCAGCTGCTCTTCGGGCTGCGTTTCTCGGCTCTCGGCGGCCGCGGCGGCGCCAACAGCAGGGAGATCGTGCTGCTGGAACAGCGTTCCGCGGGCGGCCCCTTCCTGCCCTGGCAGGGGCTCGGCAATCCGGAGCGCGGCGACGACCGGGGCCGGCGGATCGGCGTGCCGGTGGCGGTCACGGCCCCCGACGGCCGCGTCCATCTCTTCGTACGCAACGCGGACCAGGGCATCAGCACGCGGGTCCGCGACACGGAGGGCCGCTGGGACCGCTGGGAAGACCTTCAGGGCGGCGAGATCCAGGACGGACTGTCCATGGTGGTGGACGGGACCGGGCGCGTACATGTCTTCGGTGCCGGGCACGACAGCGTGCACCACTGGACACAGGACGCGCCGGGACAGCCGCTCACCCATCAGCCGGCCGGGCCACTGCCGGTCTCCGTGGACAGTCCCACCGCGGTGGCCGGCCCCAACGGCACTGTGGAGCTGCTGTACCGCGTGGAGCGTGTCACGAAGTCCGGGGGACCCGGGACGGCCTCCCCCGCGCTGACATCCGTGCGCTCCGACGGAGTCCGCACCCCCGGCGTCCGCTTCGACGGCTACGGTCCGGTGAGCGCGGCGGCGGCCCCGCACGGACCGGTACTCCTCGGCAAGGACCTCGACGGACAGCTCCAACTACGGGTCGCGGGAAGGGTGTTGACCCGCAGGAAGGGCACACTGCCGTCGCTGGACACACCGGCCCTGCACCTCGGCGGCTCGGGTGCCACGGTCGTGGGTCTGGGAGCGGACGCCCACCCCTGGACCTGGTCGCCCGAGGCAGGAACCGCCGGCTAGCCGCGGCCTCGGGCGGCAACGCAACGCGAAGGGCCCCGCACCAGTGTGCGGGGCCCTTGCTGATGCTCCGGGGAGCAACCAGATCAGATCAGCAATTACTTGTTGATCTTGGTGACCTGGCCGGCGCCGACGGTCCGGCCACCCTCACGGATGGCGAACTTGAGGCCCTCCTCCATGGCGACGGGCTGGATCAGCTCGACGGTCATGACGGTGTTGTCGCCCGGCATGACCATCTCGGTGCCCTCGGGGAGGGTCACCACGCCGGTCACGTCCGTGGTACGGAAGTAGAACTGCGGGCGGTAGTTGTTGAAGAACGGGGTGTGACGGCCACCCTCGTCCTTCGACAGGATGTAGGCCTGGGCCTCGAAGCTGGTGTGCGGCGTAACCGAACCCGGCTTGATGATGACCTGGCCGCGCTCGACATCCTCGCGCTTGATGCCACGGAGAAGCAGACCGACGTTCTCACCGGCCTGGCCCTCGTCGAGCAGCTTGCGGAACATCTCGATGCCGGTGACCGTGGTGGTGGTCTTCTCGGTCTTGATACCGACGATGTCGACGGTCTCGTTGACCTTGAGGACACCACGCTCGATACGACCGGTGACGACGGTGCCACGACCGGTGATCGTGAAGACGTCCTCGATCGGCATCAGGAACGGCTTGTCGACGTCACGCTCGGGCTGCGGGATGGACTCGTCAACGGCCTTCATCAGGTCGAGAACGGTCTGGCCCCACTCGGCGTCGCCCTCGAGCGCCTTGAGCGCCGAGACCTTGACGACCGGCAGGTCGTCGCCCGGGAACTCGTACTCGGAGAGGAGCTCACGCACCTCGAGCTCGACGAGCTCCAGGATCTCCTCGTCGTCCACCATGTCGGCCTTGTTCAGGGCGACAACGATGTACGGAACGCCGACCTGGCGGGCCAGGAGCACGTGCTCCTTGGTCTGCGGCATCGGGCCGTCGGTGGCGGCGACCACGAGGATGGCGCCGTCCATCTGCGCCGCACCCGTGATCATGTTCTTGATGTAGTCCGCGTGACCGGGGCAGTCGACGTGCGCGTAGTGACGCGACTCGGTCTGGTACTCGACATGCGCGATGGAGATGGTGATACCGCGCTGGCGCTCCTCAGGAGCCTTGTCGATCTGGTCGAAGGCCGAGGCCTCGTTCAGGTCCGGGTACGCGTCATGCAGCACCTTGGTAATGGCGGCCGTGAGGGTCGTCTTACCGTGGTCAATGTGACCGATGGTGCCGATGTTGACGTGCGGCTTAGTCCGCTCGAACTTCGCCTTCGCCACTGGGTCCTCCTGTGGAGTGGTTCTGTACGCCTTGCTTCATCGGCGCCAGGTGATCTTTGCTGGGATGCCGGGGCCCGGGGGCGTCCGCCGCATTGCTCTCGCTCTGCGCCGGACGCCCGTCCAGGCACCGGTGACAAGCCTAAAGCGTGAACTCCGGAGAGTTACTCGCCCTTGGCCTTCGCGATGATCTCCTCGGCGACGTTCCGCGGAACCTCGGCGTAGGAGTCGAACTGCATCGAGTAGCTTGCGCGACCCGAGGTCTTGCTGCGGAGGTCTCCGACGTAGCCGAACATCTCCGAGAGGGGCACGAGGCCCTTCACGACGCGAGCACCGCTGCGCTCGTCCATGGCCTGGATCTGGCCACGGCGCGAGTTGAGGTCGCCGATCACATCGCCCATGTAGTCCTCGGGCGTGGTGACCTCGACGGCCATCATCGGCTCGAGGAGCACGGGGGACGCCTTGCGGGCACCCTCCTTGAACGCCTGCGAACCAGCGATCTTGAACGCGAGTTCGGAGGAGTCGACCTCGTGGTAACCACCGTCGAGAAGGGTGACGCGGACGCCCACCATCTCGTAGCCGGCCAGGATGCCGAACTGCATGGCTTCCTGCGCACCCGCGTCCACCGAAGGGATGTACTCACGGGGGATGCGGCCACCGGTGACCTTGTTCACGAACTCGTAGGTCGCGTCGCCGCCCTCGATGGGCTCCAGCGCGATCTGCACCTTCGCGAACTGACCGGTACCACCGGTCTGCTTCTTGTGCGTGTAGTCGATACGCTCGACGGCCTTGCGGATCGTCTCGCGGTACGCGACCTGCGGCTTGCCGACGTTCGCCTCGACGCGGAACTCGCGCCGCATGCGGTCGACGAGCACCTCGAGGTGAAGCTCACCCATACCACCGATGATGGTCTGGCCGGTCTCCTCGTCCGAGTGGACCTGGAAGGAGGGGTCCTCCTCCGCGAGACGCTGGATGGCGACACCCAGCTTCTCCTGGTCACCCTTGGACTTGGGCTCGATCGCGACCTGGATGACCGGCGCCGGGAAGTCCATGGACTCCAGGATCACCGCGTTCTTGTCGTCGCACAGCGTCTCACCAGTGGTGGTCTGCTTCAGGCCCATGACGGCGACGATGTCGCCGGCGCCCACCGACTCGATCTCCTCACGCTTGTTCGCGTGCATACGGTAGATCTTGCCGATGCGCTCCTTCTTGCCCTTGGTGGGGTTCAGCACAGCGGTGCCGGACTCCAGGCGACCCGAGTAGACCCGGATGAAGGTGAGCTTGCCCAGGTGCGGGTCGCTCGCGATCTTGAAGGCCAGGGCGGCCAGCGGCTCGTCGTCGGACGGGCGGCGCGTGATGACCTTCTCCGGGTCCTTGACGTCGTGGCCCTCAATGCCTTCGACGTCCAGGGGGGAGGGGAGGTAGCGCACAACCGCGTCGAGCAGGGGCTGAACGCCCTTGTTCTTGAACGCGGTACCGCAGAAGACGGGGGTGACGGTGGTGCCGCCGCCCTTGCCGGACGCGATGGTGATACGACGGATCGCCTGGTAGAGCTGCTCCTCGGTGGGCTCTTCGCCCTCGAGGTACAGCTCCATCATCTCGTCGTCGTTCTCCGAGACGGCCTCGAGCAGCTTGCCGCGCCACTCCTCGGCAGCCTCGGTGTGCGTGGCCGGGATGTCGACGACGTCGTACATCTCGCCCTTGGTGGCCTCGGCGGACCAGACCAGAGCCTTCATACGAACCAGGTCGATGACGCCCTTGAAGTCCGCCTCGGCACCGATCGGCAGCTGCATCACGATCGGGGTCGCGCCGAGGCGGTCCACGATCATGTCGACGCAGCGGTGGAACTCGGCACCGGTGCGGTCGAGCTTGTTGACGAAGCAGATACGCGGAACGCCGTAGCGGTCCGCCTGACGCCACACAGTCTCGGACTGCGGCTCAACGCCGGCGACACCGTCGAACACCGTGACGGCACCGTCGAGCACGCGGAGCGAACGCTCCACCTCGACCGTGAAGTCGACGTGACCCGGGGTGTCGATGATGTTGATGGTGTGATCGACGTCCTCGAGCGGCCAGTGACAGGTCGTCGCGGCGGACGTGATCGTAATGCCGCGCTCCTGCTCCTGCTCCATCCAGTCCATCGTGGCAGCGCCGTCGTGGACCTCACCGATCTTGTAGCTCACACCGGTGTAAAACAGGATGCGCTCGGTGGTCGTCGTCTTGCCCGCGTCGATGTGGGCCATGATCCCAATATTGCGGACCTTGGCCAGGTCAAGCGAAGTGGTGGCCATAAGGCTCAATCTTCTCTCGGTCTCGATGTGGGTAGCGACTACCAGCGGTAGTGCGCGAAGGCCTTGTTGGACTCGGCCATCTTGTGCGTGTCCTCACGCTTCTTGACCGCAGCGCCGAGGCCGTTGGAGGCGTCGAGCAGCTCGTTCATGAGGCGTTCGGTCATGGTCTTCTCGCGACGGGCGCGGGAGTAACCCACGACCCAGCGGAGAGCGAGGGTGGCGGCGCGACCGGGCTTGACCTCGATCGGCACCTGGTAGGTGGCGCCACCGACACGGCGGGACTTGACCTCGAGAGACGGCTTGACGTTCTCGAGAGCGCGCTTCAGCGTGATGACCGGGTCAGCGCCGGTCTTCTCGCGGAGGCCTTCCATGGCGCCGTAGACGATCCGCTCGGCAGTGGAACGCTTGCCGTTGAGCAGGATCTTGTTGATCAGCGAGGTGACAAGAGGAGAACCGTAGACCGGGTCGATGATGACCGGGCGCTTCGGGGCAGGGCCCTTACGAGGCATTCTTACTTCTCCTTCTTGGCGCCGTAGCGGCTGCGGGCCTGCTTGCGGTTCTTGACACCCTGGGTGTCGAGGGAACCGCGGATGATCTTGTAACGAACACCCGGCAGGTCCTTCACACGGCCACCACGCACGAGCACGATGGAGTGCTCCTGCAGGTTGTGTCCCTCACCCGGAATGTAGGCCGTGACCTCGATGCCGGAGGTCAGACGCACACGCGCGACCTTCCGCAGCGCCGAGTTCGGCTTCTTCGGGGTGGTCGTGAACACACGCGTGCAGACACCACGACGCTGAGGGGAACCCTCGAGCGCGGGCGTCTTGTTCTTCTCGACCTTGTCCTGCCGGCCCTTCCGGACCAGCTGCTGGATCGTAGGCACTACTTCTCCGGTTTCTGTGTGCCGTTCGTGAAGCTAACCTGGAACGTCGCCGACCCACGCGGTCGGGTGTGTCGAATACTGCAGACTCCCCCGCAAAGGGCAGAGAGCGCAGATCACAGTGGCCATTCTTCGAACTCGCCGTGCGGTTGAGGACACGCACACGAGCCCAGGCACACCCCAGGCACAAGGACAGAGCGTACCTACCGCATCGGCTCCGGTCAAAACAAATGCACACGCGCAGGACGCACCAGCCTGCAACATACTTCCCCTGGCTCCGCCGGGGATACCCCAAACCCTGGCTCCGCCGGGGATAGCCCAAACCCTCGCTCCGCCGGGGACACGCCACAGGGCGGCCGTCCCGCGAGGGATGACCGCCCTGTGGCGTTGCTACTGGCCTACTGCCTACTGGTTGTACGGACCGTAGTCGTAGTCCTCCAGCGGAACGGCCTGGCCGGAGCCGGTGCCGAACGGCGAGTAGTCGATGTCGTCGTAGCCGACGGCCGAGTACATCGCGGCCTTGGCCTCCTCGGTGGGCTCCACCCGGATGTTGCGGTAGCGGGACAGGCCCGTACCGGCCGGGATGAGCTTACCGATGATGACGTTCTCCTTGAGGCCGATCAGGGAGTCCGACTTGGCGTTGATCGCCGCGTCGGTCAGAACCCTGGTCGTCTCCTGGAAGGACGCCGCCGACAGCCACGACTCGGTGGCGAGCGAGGCCTTGGTGATACCCATCAGCTGCGGACGGCCGGAGGCCGGGTGGCCGCCTTCCGTGACCACACGACGGTTCTCGGTCTCGAACTTCGAGCGCTCCACGAGCTCGCCGGGCAGCAGCTCGGCGTCGCCGGACTCGATGATCGTCACACGGCGCAGCATCTGCCGGATGATGATCTCGATGTGCTTGTCGTGGATCGACACACCCTGCGAGTTGTAGACCTTCTGGACCTCGCCGACCAGGTGGACCTGGACCGCGCGCTGACCGAGGATCCGCAGCACGTCGTGCGGGTTGGTGGCACCCACGGTGAGCTTCTGGCCCACCTCGACGTGGTCGCCCTCACTCACCAGCAGACGGGCGCGCTTCGAGATCGGGAACGGCGTCTCTTCGCTGCCGTCGTCGGGGGTGACGACGAGCTTCTTGGTCTTCTCGGTCTCCTCGATACGGACGCGGCCTGCCGCCTCCGAGATCGGGGCGACACCCTTGGGCGTACGAGCCTCGAAGAGCTCGACGACACGGGGCAGACCCTGGGTGATGTCGTCACCGGCCACACCACCGGTGTGGAAGGTACGCATCGTCAGCTGAGTACCGGGCTCACCGATGGACTGGGCGGCGATGATGCCGACCGCCTCACCGATGTCCACCAGCTTGCCGGTGGCGAGCGAACGGCCGTAGCAGTACGCACAGGTGCCGACCGCGGACTCACAGGTCAGGACCGAGCGGGTCTTGACCTCCTCGACACCCGCGGCGACGACCGCGTCGATGAGCACATCGCCCAGGTCGACATTGGCCGGCGCGATGACCTTGCCGTCGACGACGACGTCCTCGGCGAGCATACGGGCGTACACGGACGTCTCGACGTCCTCCGCCTTGCGCAGCACACCATCGGCGCCGCGCTCGGCGATCCGCAGCTTGAGGCCGCGGTCGGTGCCGCAGTCCTCTTCGCGGATGATGACGTCCTGCGAGACGTCCACCAGACGACGGGTCAGGTAACCCGAGTCGGCGGTACGCAGGGCGGTGTCCGCCAGACCCTTACGGGCACCGTGGGTGGAGATGAAGTACTCCAGCACGGTGAGACCCTCACGGAACGACGCCTTGATGGGCCGCGGGATGGTCTCGTTCTTGGCGTTCGACACCAGACCACGCATACCGGCGATCTGACGCATCTGCATCATGTTTCCTCGGGCACCCGAGTCAACCATCATGAAGATGGGGTTCGTCTTCGGGAAGTTCGCGTTCATCGCCTCGGCAACCTCATTGGTCGCCTTGGTCCAGATCGCGATGAGTTCCTGCGTGCGCTCGTCCTTGGTGATCAGACCGCGCTCGTACTGCTTCTGGACCTTCTCGTCCTGCGCCTCGTAGCCCGCGACGATCGCCTTCTTGGCCTCGGGGACCACGACGTCGGAGATGGCCACGGTGACACCGGAACGGGTCGCCCAGTAGAAGCCGGCCGCCTTCAGGTTGTCGAGCGTCGCCGCCACGATGACCTTGGGGTAGCGCTCGGCGAGGTCGTTGACGATCTCGGAGAGCTGCTTCTTGCCCACCGAGTAGTCGACGAACGGGTAGTCCTCGGGCAGCAGCTCGTTGAAGAGCGCGCGGCCCAGGCTCGTACGCAGCCGGAAGGTGTCACCCTGCTGCCACTCGCCCGCGGCGGAGCCGCTGGTGTCGCCCTCTTCCTGCGGCGGGGTCCAGCCGCGCGGCGGGATGGTGCCCACCGGGAAGCGGATGTCGACCTTCGCCTGGAGCGAGAGCTCGCGGGCGTCGAATGCCATGATCGCCTCGGCCGTGGAGCCGAAGGACCGGCCCTCGCCGATGACCTTGCGCTCTTCCTCGTCGGTCGTGAGGAAGAACAGGCCCAGCACCATGTCCTGGGTCGGCATGGTGACCGGACGGCCGTCGGCCGGCTTCAGGATGTTGTTCGAGGACAGCATCAGGATGCGGGCCTCGGCCTGCGCCTCCGCGGAGAGCGGCAGGTGCACGGCCATCTGGTCACCGTCGAAGTCCGCGTTGAACGCGGTGCAGACGAGCGGGTGGATCTGGATGGCCTTGCCCTCGACCAGCTGCGGCTCGAAGGCCTGGATGCCGAGGCGGTGCAGCGTAGGAGCACGGTTCAGCAGAACCGGGTGCTCGGCGATGACCTCTTCGAGGACGTCGTACACGACCGTGCGGCCGCGCTCGACCATGCGCTTCGCCGACTTGATGTTCTGCGCGTGGTTGAGGTCGACCAGGCGCTTCATCACGAACGGCTTGAAGAGCTCCAGCGCCATGGCCTTCGGCAGACCGCACTGGTGCAGCTTGAGCTGCGGGCCGACGACGATGACGGAACGGGCCGAGTAGTCGACTCGCTTGCCGAGCAGGTTCTGACGGAAACGACCCTGCTTGCCCTTCAGCATGTCGCTGAGGGACTTCAGCGGGCGGTTACCGGGACCGGTCACCGGGCGACCGCGGCGGCCGTTGTCGAACAGCGCGTCGACGGCCTCCTGCAGCATCCGCTTCTCGTTGTTCACGATGATCTCGGGGGCACCGAGGTCAAGGAGACGCTTGAGGCGGTTGTTGCGGTTGATCACACGGCGGTACAGGTCGTTCAGGTCGGAGGTCGCGAAGCGGCCACCGTCCAGCTGCACCATCGGACGCAGGTCCGGCGGGATGACCGGCACGCAGTCCAGCACCATGCCCTTGGGGCTGTTGCTGGTCTGCAGGAACGCGGAGACGACCTTGAGGCGCTTGAGCGCACGGGTCTTCTTCTGGCCCTTGCCGGTACGGATGATCTCGCGGAGACGCTCGGCCTCCTCCTCGAGGTCGAAGGACTCCAGGCGCTTCTGCAGCGCCGCGGCACCCATCGAGCCGTCGAAGTACGTGCCGAAGCGGTCACGCAGCTCGCGGTAGAGCAGCTCGTCGCCCTCGAGGTCCTGGACCTTGAGGTTCTTGAAGCGGCTCCACACCTCATCAAGACGGTCGATCTCGCGCTGCGCACGGTCACGCAGCTGCTTCATCTCACGCTCGGCGCCCTCGCGCACCTTGCGGCGCACGTCGGCCTTGGCACCCTCGGCCTCGAGCTCGGCCAGGTCGGTCTCGAGCTTCTTGGCGCGGGCCTCGAGGTCGGCGTCACGGCGGTTCTCGACCTGCTGGCGCTCGACGGAGACATGGGCCTCCAGCGAGGGCAGGTCGCGCGTCCGGCGCTCCTCGTCCACGAACGTGATCATGTAAGCGGCGAAGTAGATGACCTTCTCAAGGTCCTTCGGCGCAAGGTCGAGCAGGTAGCCGAGGCGCGACGGGACGCCCTTGAAGTACCAGATATGGGTAACAGGCGCGGCCAGCTCAATGTGGCCCATCCGCTCACGGCGCACCTTGGCGCGGGTGACCTCGACGCCACAGCGCTCACAGATGATGCCCTTGAAGCGGACACGCTTGTACTTACCGCAGTAGCACTCCCAGTCCCGGGTCGGACCGAAGATCTTCTCGCAGAAGAGTCCGTCCTTCTCGGGCTTGAGCGTGCGGTAGTTGATGGTCTCCGGCTTCTTGACCTCGCCGTGGGACCACTGTCGGATGTCGTCCGCGGTCGCAAGGCCGATCCGCAGCTCGTCGAAGAAGTTGACGTCGAGCACTATGCGTCAATCCCTCTCAGGGGTTCGTGCCCCTCGCTGTGAAGCGAGATATCGGGCGCTAAATCATGGTCTGTACGGGTCCGGGGCAGGGTCGGGACCTCACGAGGAGGTCCCGACCAGACCCGTCAGACCTCTTCGACGCTGCTCGGCTCACGCCGGGACAGGTCGATACCGAGCTCTTCCGCAGCGCGGAAGACGTCCTCGTCCGTGTCGCGCATCTCGATGGACATGCCGTCCGAGGACAGCACCTCCACGTTGAGACAGAGCGACTGCATTTCCTTGATGAGCACCTTGAAGGACTCGGGAATGCCGGGCTCGGGGATGTTCTCGCCCTTGACGATGGCCTCGTAGACCTTCACGCGGCCGGTGACGTCGTCGGACTTGATGGTCAGAAGCTCCTGGAGGGCGTACGCGGCGCCATAAGCCTCCAGCGCCCACACCTCCATCTCACCGAATCGCTGGCCACCGAACTGGGCCTTACCGCCCAGCGGCTGCTGGGTGATCATCGAGTACGGACCGGTCGAGCGGGCGTGCAGCTTGTCGTCGACCAGGTGGTGGAGCTTGAGGATGTACATGTACCCGATCGAGACCGGGTCCGGGAACGGCTCACCGGAGCGGCCGTCGAACAGGTTGGCCTTGCCGGACGGCTGCACCATCCGGTTGCCGTCGCGGTTCGGGATCGTGGACTCGAAGAGACCGGCGATCTCGTCCTCGCGCGCACCGTCGAAGACCGGCGTGGCGACGTTCGTACCGGGCGAGACCTCGTCCGCGCCGATCGCCTTCAGCCGCTCCATCCAGTCCTCGCTGCCCTCGACCTTCCAGCCCTGGCTGGCGAGCCAGCCGAGGTGGATCTCGAGGACCTGTCCCGGGTTCATTCGGGACGGGACACCCAGCGGGTTGAGGATGATGTCGACCGGGGTGCCGTCCTCCAGGAACGGCATGTCCTCGATCGGCAGGATCTTCGAGATGACGCCCTTGTTGCCGTGACGGCCGGCGAGCTTGTCACCATCGGTGATCTTGCGCTTCTGCGCGACGTAGACGCGAACCAGCTGGTTCACGCCCGGCGGCAGCTCGTCGCCCTCTTCGCGGTCGAAGACGCGCACGCCGATGATCTTGCCGGTCTCGCCGTGCGGCACCTTCAGCGAGGTGTCACGGACCTCACGCGCCTTCTCACCGAAGATCGCGCGGAGCAGTCGCTCCTCCGGGGTCAGCTCGGTCTCGCCCTTGGGCGTGACCTTGCCGACCAGGATGTCGCCGGCGACGACCTCGGCACCGATACGGATGATGCCGCGCTCGTCGAGGTCGGCGAGGACCTCCTCGGAGACGTTCGGGATGTCCCGGGTGATCTCCTCCGGGCCGAGCTTGGTGTCACGGGCGTCGACCTCGTGCTCCTCGATGTGGATCGAGGAGAGGACGTCGTCCTGCACGAGGCGCTGCGACAGGATGATCGCGTCCTCGTAGTTGTGACCCTCCCACGGCATGAAGGCGACCAGCAGGTTCTTGCCGAGCGCCATCTCACCCTGCTGGGTGGCCGGACCGTCGGCGAGGACCTGGCCCTCGACCACCCGGGCGCCCTCGTCCACGACAACCTTCTGGTTGACCGAGGTGCCCTGGTTGGAGCGGGAGAACTTCGCGATGCGGTACGTGGTGTACGTGCCGTCGTCGTTGGCGACGGTGATGTAGTCCGCGGAGACCTCCTGGACAACACCTTCCTTCTCCGCCTTGATGACGTCGCCGGCGTCGACCGCACAGCGGTACTCCATGCCGGTGCCGACCAGCGGCGCCTCGGACGTGATCAGCGGCACGGCCTGGCGCATCATGTTCGCGCCCATGAGGGCACGGTTGGCGTCGTCGTGCTCGAGGAACGGGATCATGGCGGTCGCGACCGACACCATCTGGCGCGGCGAGACGTCCATGTAGTCCACGTCGGAGCCCGGGACGTAGTCGACCTCGCCGCCACGGCGGCGGACCAGGACACGGGCTTCGGCGAAGCGCATGTCGTCGGTCAGCGCGGCGTTGGCCTGCGCGATGACGAACCGGTCTTCCTCGTCGGCGGTCAGGTAGTCGACCTCGTCGGTCACCTGGTCGTCGACGACCTTGCGGTACGGCGTCTCGACGAAGCCGAACGCGTTGACCCGGCCGTAGGAGGCAAGCGAGCCGATCAGACCGATGTTCGGGCCTTCAGGGGTCTCGATCGGGCACATGCGGCCGTAGTGGGACGGGTGCACGTCACGGACCTCGAAGCCGGCCCGCTCACGGGAGAGACCACCCGGGCCAAGCGCCGACAGACGGCGCTTGTGGGTGAGACCCGACAGCGGGTTGTTCTGGTCCATGAACTGCGACAGCTGGCTGGTGCCGAAGAACTCCTTGATGGAGGCGACGACCGGCCGGATGTTGATCAGGGTCTGCGGCGTGATCGCCTCGACGTCCTGGGTCGTCATGCGCTCACGCACGACGCGCTCCATACGAGCCAGACCCGTACGGACCTGGTTCTGGATGAGCTCGCCGACGTTGCGCAGACGACGGTTGCCGAAGTGGTCGATGTCGTCGGTCTCGACGACGATCTGGGTGCCGCTCTCGCCCACCGTCTCGGTCTCACCGGCGTGCAGCTTGACCAGGTACTTGATGGTCGCGATGACGTCGTCGGTGGTGAGCACGCCGGCGTCCAGCGGCTCATCCGCGCCGAGCTTCTTGTTCACCTTGTAGCGGCCGACCTTGGCGAGGTCGTAGCGCTTCGGGTTGAAGTAGAGGTTCTCGAGCAGCGTCTGAGCGGCCTCGCGTGTCGGGGGCTCGCCCGGACGCAGCTTGCGGTAGATGTCGAGCAGCGCGTCGTCCTGGCCCTGGGTGTGGTCCTTCTCCAGGGTGGCGCGCATGGACTCGTACTCGCCGAACTCCTCGAGGATCTGCTCGGTGGTCCAACCGAGAGCCTTGAGAAGGACGGTCACGGACTGCTTGCGCTTGCGGTCGATGCGGACACCGACCATGTCGCGCTTGTCGATCTCCATCTCGAGCCAGGCACCCCGGGAAGGGATGATCTTGGCCGTGAAGATGTCCTTGTCGGACGTCTTGTCGATGTTGGAGTCGAAGTAGACACCCGGCGAGCGGACCAACTGGGACACCACGACACGCTCGGTGCCGTTGATGACGAAGGTGCCCTTGTTGGTCATGAGCGGGAAGTCGCCCATGAAGACCGTCTGGGACTTGATCTCGCCGGTCTCGTTGTTGGTGAACTCGGCGGTCACGAAGAGCGGGGCAGCGTACGTGAAGTCGCGCTCCTTGCACTCGTCGATGGAGTTCTTCGGAGGCTCGAAGCGGTGGTCGCGGAAAGTAAGCGACATCGACCCGGAGAAGTCCTCGATCGGCGAGATCTCCTCGAAGATCTCTTCAAGACCGGACTTGGTGGGGACATCTTGTCCGCTGTCCAGAGCCGCCTCGACACGAGCCTTCCAAGCGGCGTTCCCGAGCAGCCAGTCAAAGCTCTCGGTCTGCAGCGCGAGGAGGTTCGGAACCTCGAGGGGCTCCTTGATTTTTGCAAAGGAGATGCGCAGCGGGGCGGTGCTGGCGCCGTTGTTCGTATTCGCGGTCGAGGCGTTGCGCGAGGCGGCCAAGAGGGGGTCCTTCCGAGGGCTCGGACTCACTACGCGCGTACCGGTCCCATGCTGGGCACGGAGATAGAAATCCCAGTTCAGGGATGATTCAATCAACGGTGCTCGTGCGTGGGGATGCCCCTGGTGACGGGCAGGGGGCAGCTAACAGGCAGCGCAAAGGGTCAGTGTAGCCACTTGGCACACTGATGTCCAGTGCGGGTTTTCGAGACCCTCGTTGTTCTCAACTCCGCGGCAAGCCCTCGCGCCATGTGGCGCACATCGATACTGCCCGTTCGGTCGTCGATCCATGCCTCGGATCCGGATCGTTGTGACGACGCGTCCTGAGAATTGCGCGCTACGTGCGGTTCGTCAAGGCCCCCCCACTCAAACTGGCTGCTGGGATCGTCACTGACCAGCGTCAGGGGCGCACGGCGAAGATCACGATACCCACACAAAACGGAAATGCACGGCAGGCCTCGCGGGAACGCCGAAGGGCGACCACCCAGATGGGTGATCGCCCTTCGCTGTGCCCCTTGCGGTCCCTCAGCGGAACCGGCTGTCGCCGGTATGCGCCTGTCGGCGCGCGGCAGGGCTCAGAAGGTCACTTGACCTCGACGGAGGCGCCGGCGCCCTTGAGGGACTCGGCAGCCTTCTCAGCGGCCTCCTTGGCGACCTTCTCGAGGACCGGCTTCGGGGCGCCGTCGACGAGGTCCTTGGCCTCCTTCAGGCCCAGGGAGGTCAGCTCGCGCACGACCTTGATCACCTGGATCTTCTTCTCGCCGGCGCCGGTGAGGATGACGTCGAACTCGTCCTGCTCGGCCTCGGCCTCGACCGGGGCGGCAGCGGCGCCACCAGCGGCAACGGCGACCGGGGCAGCGGCGGTGACGTCGAACTTCTCCTCGAAGGCCTTCACGAACTCAGAGAGCTCGATGAGGGTCATCTCCTCGAACTGCGCGAGCAGGTCGTCCTGGGTGAGCTTCGCCATGATGGCGGTCCTTCCACTAATTCGGCAGGTGCCGGATGTATATGTCGGCGGGCGTACAGCGGCCCGCTGCGACCGGCCGCGTTATGCGGCGACGGTCAATGCGCGAGCCGAATTACTCGGCACCGCCCTGCTCGGCCTTCTTGGCACGAAGCGCCTCCGCGGTGCGGACGAACTTCGAGGGAAGCGCCTGGAAGAGCGCGGCAGCCTGGGACTGCTTGCTCTTCATGGCGCCCGCCAGCTTGGCGAGCAGAACCTCGCGGGACTCGAGGTCCGCAAGCTTCTTGATCTCATCGGCGGACAGCGCCTTACCGTCAAGGACACCGCCCTTGATGATGAGGTTGGGGTTGTCCTTGGCGAAGTCACGAAGACCCTTCGCCGACTCCACCGGGTCACCGGTGACGAAGGCAACCGCTGTCGGACCGTTGAACAGGTCGTCGAGCGCGTTGATCCCGGCCTCGTTGGCCGCAATCTTGGTCAGCGTGTTCTTCACCACGGCGTACTGGGCGTTCTCACCGAGCGAACGGCGCAGCTGCTTGAGCTGAGCCACGGTGAGACCCCGGTACTCGGTCAGCACGGCGGCGTTCGAGCTGCGGAACTGGTCCGCGAGCTCGGCTACCGCGGCAGCCTTGTCGGGCCTTGCCATAGAGCGTCGGCCTCCTTCCGGGTGATGAGGACCGCTCAGAAGGGGCTGAACAAAACGAAACGCCCCGGCGCAGGCGCACGGGGCGCAGTTCAACCGGAATGAATCCGGGAACTGTCCACAGTCACCTGCGCAGGACGTCCGCAGTCAGCGGATCCTTCGGTCACTGCACCCTCCTGCGAGGACACAGCAACGACCAGCGGTCTTTGGCTTCTGTGGAAGAGTACGTGAAGGGTTCCGCGCCAGGCAAATCGGCGCTTACGAGGCCCCCGCCTGCTGCTTCATGAGCTTGGTGAAGTCCACCGTGTCGGAGGCCGGCGGAGCCTCGGCCGAGGCCGCGGTGCCGTAGTCGGAGTAGAAGACCGTCGAGTTGAACGTGCCGGTCTTCAGCTGACCGCTTTCGGACTTCTTCACCAGCAGATCGTTCTTGTCGACCCAGATGTCGACCTTCTCGGTCGTGACGCCTGCCTTGCTGAGCTGCTCCTTGAAGGCGCTCAGCCGGTCGGGGCTGAGCGCGGTGGTCTTCTCCGTCAGCTTCGCGACGTCGACCGTGCCGGAGTAGTGCGTGGCCGAGACGCCCCGCACCTTCTCTTCGCCCACCTTCTTCACATCGCCCGAGGCGAGCAGAGCCTTCACTCCCTTGTCCGGAGTGGCGTTCTGCATCTGGTCCTTCATGACATCACCGGAGGCGCCCATCAGCTTGGACAGATCGGCGTAGCCGTACCGGATCCAGTGCTTGCCGCCGGTCTGTGCGGCGAGGGCGTCGCCCAGGTTCGCGTAGTACGCATCGCTCAGATAGCGGGCCTTCACGGCCCCGTCGCCACCTGCCTGCTTCATGGCGTCCGCCATGGTGCCGCCGGTGTACCGCATATCCATGGTGCCGGTCACGCCGTCGGCCCAGTCCAGGGCACCGCTCATCGTCGTCGACATGGCAGAGCCCATCACCATCGTGCCGTCGACCTTGGCGGAGCTGGCTCCTGCGGTCTTCTTCTCGACGGCGCGCAGCGCGGCGATCGGGCTGACCGCGGCCACGCCCCCGCTCCCGGCCTTCTTCCCGTCTCCGGCGCCGTTGCTGCCGCCGCCCTGGCAGCCCGCGGCTCCCGCGATCACGGCGACCGCCGCCAGCGAGACGCCCGCGCGCCTGAATCCGGACGTGCTCATAGAACCCCACCCCTTGTTTCTCAGTGAACTCCCAGCACCGTAACGCAGCCCTACGACAGCGCGTACGAATAAAGCCGGTCCCCGCACCTCGGTGAGAGGTGCGGGGACCGGCTTCGTTACGCGAGCTTCTTTACGCGAGACCCGCGGCTGCCGTCAGATTCAGACGGAAGCCGGGTCCTCCTCGACGAGGAGGTTGCGGGTGCGGTTGGAGTCCAGCGGGATGCCGGGGCCCATCGTCGTGGCCAGGGTCGCCTTCTTGATGTAGCGGCCCTTCGCGGCGGACGGCTTCAGACGGAGGATCTCCTCCAGCGCCGCGGCGTAGTTCTCGACCAGCTTCGTCTCGTCGAAGGAAACCTTGCCGATGATGAAGTGCAGGTTCGAGTGCTTGTCGACGCGGAACTCGATCTTGCCGCCCTTGATGTCGTTGACAGCCTTGGTGACATCGGGGGTGACGGTGCCGGTCTTCGGGTTCGGCATCAGACCACGCGGACCGAGCACGCGGCCGAGGCGGCCGACCTTGCCCATGAGGTCCGGGGTGGCGACGACGGCGTCGAAGTCCAGACGGCCCTTCGCAACCTCGTCGATCAGTTCGTCGGAGCCGACGATGTCGGCGCCCGCGGCTTCCGCCGCCGCAGCACGGTCACCGGTCGCGAAGACCAGGACCCGGGCGGTCTTGCCGGTGCCGTGCGGAAGGTTGACGGTGCCACGGACCATCTGGTCGGCCTTGCGCGGGTCAACGCCCAGGCGGAAGGCGACCTCGACGGTGCCGTCGAACTTGGTGCCGGCGGTGTCCTTGGCGAGACGGACAGCCTCGAGCGGGGCGTAGTTGCGCTCCCGGTCGATCTTGGCGTCCGCAGCGCGGAGAGTCTTGCTGCGCTTCACTTCTGCTCCTGTGGTTTCGAGTGTGGAGTCGTGGTGCGGACCAGCGCGGGCCCTACCACTGAGGTCTACGGGGAGCTGATCAGCCCTCGACCGTGATGCCCATGGAGCGGGCGGTGCCGGCGATGATCTTCGACGCGGCGTCCAGGTCGTTGGCGTTCAGGTCGGGCATCTTGACCGTGGCGATCTCGCGGACCTGGGCGCCGGTGAGCTTGGCAACCTTGGTCTTGTGCGGCTCGCCGGAGCCCTTGTCCACACCCGCGGCCTTGAGGATCAGCTTGGCGGCCGGCGGAGTCTTGGTGATGAAGGTGAAGGAACGGTCCTCGTAGACCGTGATCTCCACCGGCACGACCATGCCACGCTGCGACTCGGTCGCGGCGTTGTAGGCCTTGCAGAACTCCATGATGTTGACGCCGTGCTGACCGAGCGCGGGACCGACCGGCGGAGCCGGGTTGGCCGCGCCGGCCTGGATCTGGAGCTTGATAAGCCCCGTGACCTTCTTCTTCTTGGGAGGCATTGCTCTCTCCGGGTCCTAGTGAGAGTTTTCAGCGCTCCATCCAGTCGTCCGGACGGAGGCATACCGCACAACGATAACGGGTATAGCTGTGCGGCCAAAAACCGAGCAGGTCAGAGCGGCTGAGAAAGCCGTTCTGACCTGTTCGGAGGCGTATGTTCCAGGGAACCGGTGGGACTAGTTCTTCTGGATCTGGTCGAAGCTGAGCTCGACCGGGGTCTCGCGGCCGAAGATCTCGACGAGGCCCTTGACCTTCTTCGAGTCGGCGTTGATCTCGTTGATCGTGGCCTGCAGCGTCGCGAACGGGCCGTCGGTGACGGTGACCGAGTCGCCGACCTCGAAGTCCAGCACCTGGACCTCGACCTTGCGGGACGGCGCCGGCTTGCCCTCGGCCTCGGCGGCCTCGCGAGCGGCCTTCTCCTCGGCCTCCGGGGCGAGCATCTTGACGATCTCGTCCAGGGTCAGCGGGTACGGGTCGTAGGCGTTGCCCACGAAGCCGGTGACGCCAGGGGTGTTGCGGACGACGCCCCAGGACTCGTTGGTCAGGTCCATGCGGACGAGCACATAGCCGGGAAGCTTGTTCTGGCGGACGTTCTTGCGCTCGCCGTTCTTGATCTGGACGATCTCTTCCTCGGGCACTTCGGCCTGGTAGATGAAGTCCTCGACGTTCAGCGAGACGGCACGCTGCTCCAGATTCGCCTTCACGCGCTTCTCGTACCCGGCGTACGTGTGGATGACGTACCACTCGCCGGGCAGTCCGCGAAGTTCGTCGCGGAGAGCGGTAACCGCGTCGACCGGGGCCTCGGGCTCGGCAGCCTCGGCGTCGGCAGCCTCTTCGGCATCGCCGTCGGCCGCGGCAGGCTCTTCGACGTCGCCGTCGGTCACGGCGGTCTCGTCCTCTTCCACCTCGGCAAGGGCGGTGGCGTCGCCCTCGACGTGCATCGCGTCCCGCTCGGCCGGCTCGCCCGCGGCGGCGTCGGCAGCCTCGGCGAGGTCGACCTCGTCGGCCCCTTCGACGATGTCGAGCGCGTCGTCGTCGAGCGCGTCGATGTCGACCGTGTCCGGCGCAGCCTCGGCCGCCTCGGCCGTCGCCGCAGTCTCTTCGCCCTCCACGGGCTCGACGGCGTCGTTCAGGTTCGGGTCAGACACGGTGGCTGCTTCTTCCTGGATACAGATGGGGTGGAACATGCGAAAGAGGCGCCGCTGCCGGCGCCCTCCGCGGGATCAGCCGAAGACGTACTTGACGGCTTCCTGGAACCCATAGTCAATCACGGTCACCAGACCAATCATGACGACTACGAAGACAATCACCACTGTGGTGTACGTGGTCAGCTGGCTGCGGGTGGGCCAGACGACCTTGCGCAGCTCCGCGATGATCTGCCGGTAGAAGAGCGCGAGACGGCCCAGAGGGCCCTTCTTCCCGCGCTTGCCACCCTTGCGGGTCCTCTTCTTCGACTCCGGCGCCTCGTCATCGGCATCAGGCATGTCGATGGAGCCCACGGCGTCCGTCACGATCTTTCACCTGATTCCGGGTCGTGGCCGCGCCGCGCCCGGTGGAGCCGCACGGCGGTTCAATGAATGTACGTACATGCGCACACAACCTGGCGAAGGTGTGTGTAGCAGGGCCGGAGGGACTTGAACCCCCAACCGCTGGTTTTGGAGACCAGTGCTCTACCAATTGAGCTACGACCCTTTGTGGTTTCCCCAACCTACCCCATCCGTAGATGTGGTTGGTGAGGGCCAACGACGAGTGAGTGTACGTGGTCGCAGGCCCGGCGTCGAACAGATAGCTCCTGGCCGGTTCCTGTCCGCTACTCGAAACCCCTGTACCGGGTCCGTTTGCGGTCTGGGACGATGGCCCGTATGAGCGCTGCAACCCCTCCCACCGAGCGCCGGGTCTCCGCCCGCATCGGCGCGATCTCCGAGTCCGCGACCCTCGCCGTCGACGCCAAGGCAAAGGCCCTCAAGGCCGCCGGGCGCCCGGTGATCGGCTTCGGCGCGGGTGAGCCGGACTTCCCGACACCCGACTACATCGTCGAGGCCGCGATCGAGGCCTGCCGCAACCCGAAGTACCACCGCTACACACCGGCCGGCGGGCTCCCCGAGCTCAAGGCCGCCATCGCCGCGAAGACGCTGCGCGACTCCGGCTACGAGGTCGACGCCTCCCAGATCCTGGTCACCAACGGTGGCAAGCAGGCGATCTACGAGGCGTTCGCGGCGATCCTGGACCCGGGCGACGAGGTCATCGTGCCGGCTCCGTACTGGACGACCTACCCCGAGTCGATCCGCCTCGCGGGCGGTGTACCGGTCGACGTCGTGGCCGACGAGACCACCGGTTACCGGGTCTCCGTCGAGCAGCTGGAGGCGGCGCGCACGGAGCGTACGAAGGTCGTTCTCTTCGTCTCGCCCTCGAACCCGACGGGTGCGGTCTACAGCGAGGCCGACGCCGAAGCGATCGGCCGCTGGGCCGCCGAACACGGCCTGTGGGTTCTCACCGACGAGATCTACGAGCACCTGGTCTACGGCGACGCGAAGTTCACCTCGCTCCCCACGATCGTCCCCGAGCTGCGCGAGAAGTGCATCGTCGTCAACGGTGTCGCCAAGACGTACGCGATGACCGGCTGGCGCGTGGGGTGGATGATCGCCCCCAAGGACGTGATCAAGGCCGCGACCAACCTGCAGTCGCACGCCACGTCGAACGTCTCCAATGTCGCGCAGATCGCGGCGCTGGCAGCGGTCTCCGGGAACCTGGACGCGGTCGCCGAGATGCGGACCGCCTTCGACCGGCGCCGCCAGACCATCGTGCGGATGCTGAACGAGATCGACGGTGTGCTCTGCCCGACCCCCGAGGGCGCGTTCTACGCGTACCCCTCGGTGAAGGCGCTGCTGGGCAAGGAGATCCGCGGGAAGCGTCCGCAGACCTCAGTCGATCTTGCCGCGCTGATTCTGGACGAGGTCGAGGTGGCAGTGGTCCCCGGCGAGGCATTCGGTACGCCGGGCTATCTGCGGCTTTCGTACGCGCTGGGCGACGAGGACCTGGTCGAGGGTGTCTCGCGGATCCAGAAGCTGCTGGCCGAGGCGCGCGACTGAGCCTCCTCCCGTGAGTGGGCCGACGGGCTCCCGGCTTCGGCCGGGGGCCCGTTTCCCGTTCCCCTTCCGCGTTCCCCCTTCCCGTTTCTTCGTTCGGGCAAGGACCCGATCGGGGAAAGGGGCTGCCGGACGGCGGGCAGGTGCGGCAAGATCCTTCAATGGAGCAAGTTCGTGCCCGCGGCGGAGCCGCTGAAAGAGACCTCAGGCTGCTGCCGAAAGCCCATCTGCATCTGCACTTCACCGGGTCGATGCGGCCCACCACCTTGCTCGAGCTCGCCAACAAGTACGGCGTCCATCTGCCCGATGCCCTGACCAGCGGCGAACCGCCGAAGCTACGGGCGACCGACGAGCGCGGCTGGTTCCGCTTCCAGCGGCTCTACGACATCGCGCGGTCCTGTCTGCGCTCGCCCGAGGACATCCAGCGGCTGGTGCGCGAGGCGGCCGAGGAGGACGTGCGGGACGGCTCGGGATGGCTTGAGATCCAGGTCGACCCGACCTCGTACGCCCCCATGCTGGGCGGGCTGATCCCGGCTCTGGAGGTCATCCTGGACGCGGTGGAGCGCGCCGGACGGGAGACCGGTCTCGGTATGCGGGTGGTGGTCGCGGCCAACCGTATGAAGCATCCGCTGGACGCCCGTACCCTCGCCCGCCTGGCGGTGCGGTACGCAGACCGGGGTGTCGTCGGTTTCGGCCTTTCCAACGACGAACGCCGGGGCATGGCACGGGACTTCGACCGCGCCTTCGCGATCGCCAGGGAGGGCGGTCTGCTGGCGGCGCCGCACGGCGGCGAGCTGACCGGACCCGCGTCGGTACGGGACTGCCTGGACGATCTGCGCGCCTCGCGGATCGGCCACGGCGTACGGGCCGCGGAGGACCCACGGCTGCTGCGGAAGCTGGCCGAGCGGGGGGTGACCTGCGAGGTGTGCCCCTCCTCGAATGTGGCCCTGGGGGTGTACGAGAAGCCGACGGACGTACCGCTGCGGACGCTGTTCGACGCCGGGGTGCCGATGGCGCTCGGGGCGGACGACCCGCTGCTCTTCGGCTCACGGCTGGCGGCGCAGTACGAGCTGGCGCGCAGGCACCACGGTTTCACCGACCCGGAGCTGGCGGAGCTGGCCCGGCAGTCCGTGCGCGGCTCGGCGGCGCCGGAGGAGGTCAGGAACAAGCTGCTGTCCGGCATCGACGACTGGCTGACCGCCCCGCCGGTCAGCTGATTCCGCGCAGCAGAGTGCGGGCGATTCCGGCGGCGAACTCGTCGAGCGGCTGCGGAGGCTTTCCGTCGTCGGTCATGTCGTACGCGAAGGCCCGCTGGGCACAGGCACCGAGAAGCAGGGACGCGCCCGCGTAGGTGTCCGCGTCGGCGCGCACCCGGCCGGCATCCTGCTCGGCGCGCAGATAGGCGTCGAGGCCCCGGATCGGCATGTGCGGGCCTGCGCCCAGCTCGCGCAGGGCCGCGTCGTGGCGCTGCTTGAGCCGGGGGTCGGCGTAGAGCGAGGCGGCGATCGGGAAGCTCTGGGCGTAGAAGAGCGCGGCCTCGCGGGCGATCTCCGTGAGGTTCTGCTCGACGGTGCGCCGCGCCGGGTCGGCGGTCAGTCCGTCCAACAGCGGCGTGAGCCTGGGCAGCCGCTCCCTCAGTACGGTCACGAAGAGCTCCTCCTTGCTCGCGAAGTACTTGTAGAGCGCCGCCTCCGAGCAGCCGGCCGCCTTGGCGATCTCCTTGGTGGTGGCACGGGCGAGGCCGATGGTGAGCAGGAGCTCATGCGCGGCATCGAGGATCCGGGCGCGGGCCGGCTTCTGCATGGAACCTCCGACAGGGCCTTGACGGGTGAGTGAATACTTACCCACTCTAGGGGTGAGTGAATACTTACCAACCTTGGAGGTGCGGTCCATGAGACTCACGGTTTTCGGCGCCACCGGCGGAATCGGGCAGGAGATCGTCACGCAGGCACTGGCGGCGGGGCACGAGGTGACCGCGGTGGTGCGCGACCCTGCGCGGTTCACGGTCACGGGCCCCGGACTGCAGGTGTTCCGCGCGGATCTGAAGGAGGGCGAGTCACTGCGGGAGGCTGTCGCCGGGCGCGACGCGGTGCTCTCGGGTCTCGGCGCACGCAGGCGCTCGGACGCCGGGATCGCGGCGAAGCTGACGCGCTCGGTGCTCTGGGCGATGGAGGCGGAGGGAACACGTCGCCTGCTGGTGGTGAGCGCGGCCCCGCTCGGCCAGGTCCCGGAGCGCCAGCCGCTGCTGGACCGCATGATTCTGGCGGTCGTCGGCGCGGCACTGAAGGCTGTGTACGACGACCTCCGGAACATGGAGGAGGAGCTGGCACGCAGCGCGACGGACTGGACTTCGGTACGTCCGCCGCGGCTGCTGGACAAGCCACTCACGGGCTCGTACCGGACGGTCGTCGGCGGCGGTCCGCGCCGCGGCAGGGTGATCGGCAGGGCGGATGTGGCACACGCGATGCTGGCGATGGTCGACGATCCGGCGACGGCGAAGCAGGGAGTCGGGGTCGCGTACTAGGAGTCGGGCTCGCGCGTATACGCGTACCAGTCGCGGAACTGGTCGCGTACTGAGGGAGTCAGCTCCTACAGGCTGACGCCGACCGTCACCGGCTCATTGACCAGCGTCACGCCGAACGCCTCGCGCACACCCGCCACAACCTCGCGGGCGAGCGCCAGCAGGTCCTCCGTGGTGGCCTCGCCCCGGTTGGTGAGGGCGAGCGTGTGTTTGGTGGAGATCCGCGCGGGCCCGGTGCCGTATCCCTTGGTGAAGCCGGCCTTGTCGATCAGCCAGGCCGCCGAGGTCTTGGTGCGCCCCTCCCCCGCCGGGAAGGCCGGCGGCGCGGTGTCCGGGCCGAGGCGGTCGTGGACGCGTGCCAGAAAGGCCTCGTACGCGGCCTGCTCAAGGATCGGATTGGTGAAGAAGGACCCGGCGGACCAGGTGTCGTGGTCCTCGGGGTCCAGCACCATGCCCTTGCCTGCGCGCAGCTTGAGTACGGCCTCGCGGGCGGCGGCGGCCGGGACGCGGTCGCCGGCCCCGACGCCCAGGGCGCGGGCCGTCTCGGCGTACTTCAGAGGGGCCGACAGTCCGTCCGCGTCCTCCAGCTCGAAGCGGACGCGCAGCACGACGTAGCGCTCGGGGTCCTGCTTGAAGCGGCTGTGGCGGTACGAGAAGGCGCACTCCGCATTCGGGACGGTGACCTTCTCGCCGGTGCGGCGGTCGTAGGCGACGACCTCGGTGATGGTGCGGGAGACTTCCTGGCCGTAAGCGCCGACGTTCTGGATCGGCGTCGCGCCGGCCGAGCCGGGGATGCCGGCCAGGCACTCGATGCCGGCGAGCCCTGCTTCGACGGTGCGGGTGACCGCGTCCGTCCAGACCTCGCCCGCCGCCAACTCCAGCTTTGTACCGGAGAGTTCGAAGCCCCGCGTGGCGATGCGGAGCGCGGTGCCGTCGAAGCCCTTGTCCCCGATGACCAGATTGCTGCCACCGCCGATGATCAGCAGCGGGATCCCTGCGGCGTCCGCCTCGCGTACGACAGCGACCACCTCGTCGTCGGTGGTGGCCGTGACGAGGCGGGTCGCGGGGCCGCCGAGCCGGAAGGTGGTCAGGGGGGCGAGGGGAGCGTCGTGGAGTTCCTGCACGGGGACAAGGGTACGGTCCGTGCCCCTCCGCTCGGACGGGGCCACGGATCGTATGCGTACTCCGGCCGTCATACGGCGATGGGCTCGCGCTCCTCGGCGGCCGGGGACGGCTCCTGGGGACCGGCCTCCGCCGTGCGGCGGCGGCCGGGGATCAGCAGGGCGGTCAGTGCCGCGAGGGCTACCGCTCCCGCGCCTATCCAGAGCGCCGGGACGGTGCCGTCGGTGAAGGCGTCGGCGGTCTCGTAGCCGCCCCGGGCCGCGAAGACAGCACCGAGAACGGCGACACCGAGGGCTCCGCCGACCTCACGCAGGGCGTTGTTGGCGCCGGAGGCAATGCCCTGTTCGGCGGGGCGGACGCTGGACATGACCACGCTGGCAGCGGGGGCGAAGTAGAGCGCCATGCCGATACCGCCGAGGATCAGGCCTGGAAGCTGGGCGGCGTACGAGACACCGGGCTCGAGGACCAGGGCGAAGAGCCCGAGGCCGATCGCCTGGAGGGCGAGGCCGGTGGCGACGACCGGGCGGCCGCCGATCTTGTCGGAGAGGTATCCGGCGATCGGCGCGACGATCAGCGGCATTCCGGTCCAGGGGAGCATCCGCAGGCCGGCCTCGGTGGGCGAGTAGCCGGCGACGCCCTGCAGGAACTGGCTGAGCAGGAAGATCGAACCGAACATCCCCAGGAACATCAGCAGGCTCGCGATATTGATCCCGAAGAAGGCGCGGTTACGGAAGAGCCGCATGGGGAGCATGGGGTTCTTGTTGTTGAAGCCGTGGTAGACGAAGCCGGCGAGCAGTGCGGTGCCCACGATCAGGCCCGCGAGGACCGGGGTGCTGGTCCAGCCGTCGGCGTTGCCGTTGACCAGCGCGTAGACGATGCCGAAGAGGCCGCCGCTGACGAGGAGGGTGCCGGGGACGTCGATCCGGGCGTTCGGGGCGTACGACTCGTCGAGGCGCAGCCGGGCGAGCGGCAGCAGGGCCAGTCCGATCGGGACGTTCAGCCAGAAGATCCACTGCCACGAGATGTGTTCGGTGAGGCTGCCGCCGATGAGAGGGCCGCTGGCGACGGCGAGGCCGGTGACGGCGCTGAATATGCCGAGGGCCGCGCCACGGCGAGCGGCGGGCACGGCCGCCGTGAGCAGGGTCAGGGTGAGCGGCATCATGACCGCGGCGCCGACGCCCTGGACGGCGCGGGCGGCGATGAGGGCGTCGATACCGGGTGCGAGCGCGGCCGCGGCGGAGGCGCCGGTGAAGATCGCGAGGCCGGCTATGAAGAGCTTCCGGCGGCCGAAGCGGTCACCGAGGGCCGCACCGAACATGAGCAGTACGGCGAAGGTGAGGGTGTACGCGCTCACCGTCCATTCGAGGTCCTCCAGCGCACCGCCGAGATCCTTGCGGATGGAGGGGAGTGCGGTGGTGACGACGAGGTTGTCGAGGGCCGCCATGAAGCCGGCGACGCTGGTGATGACAAGGGCCCAGGCGGCGCTGCCGCGGCGGGCTGCTTGCTGGTTCACTGCTCCCCCATAGGGTTAGTTATTGATTACTAACTTTTGCGGACAGAACTCCCCCACCCCCGAAGAGGCAGGACCTTGCGACCGGCTTTGCGGCTAGCGCGGAACCCCGATGTCGGACATGTCGAGCCCGGACCACACCCGGTGATCCTCCGGGAATCCCAGCGCCACCAGGACGTTGATCAGCATTCCGCAACCGAGGAAGTCGGTCACTTCCTTCACATCCCCGGCGAAGGCGACCTGCGCCTGGTCCCAGATCTCGGCCCAGGCCGCCCTGATCCGCTCACCGAACTCGTAGTCCCCCGCCACCTCAGCGGAGGCCACGGCGACATACGTCTGCATCTGCATCAGCAGCTTGTCCCTGTCCTCGATGAGCCCCATATACGCCGCCGCCATCGCCTCCAGCGGCGAGCTGTCGGGGCGCCGCTCGAGGGCGTCGGCGAATGCCTTCGGGGTCTCCTCCAGGCAGCGGAGTGCGGCCGCGAGGAACAGCTCCCGCTTGTTCTTGAAGAGACGAAAGAGGTACGGCTGCGATACGCCGACCCGCTTGGCGATCGCCTCGGTGGAGGTGCCGTTGTAGCCGCCGCGCGCGAATTCGGTGATCGCGGCGCGGATGACGCTCTCGCGTCGCTCGTCTGCGCTCATCCTGGCCATGGGACTAAGTTAGTGGCCAATCACTAACTGAGTCAAGAGGCAGTCACAGCGGCAGACGAGGTACGGAGCAGCAGACGAAGTAAGGGGCACCCGCCCGTGCGGGTGCCCCTTACGCGTCTCTACCGGTCTTCGGTGCCTCAGGCGAGCCGGACCACGGCCCGGGACATTCCCAGCACCTTCTGTCCGGCACTCATCGCCGTCAGGTCGACGCGTACCCGGTTGTCGTCCAGCTTCACCGCAACCTTGCCGCTGACCTCGATCAGCGCGCCGTTCTCGTCGTTCGGCACGATGACGGGCCTGGTGAAGCGGACGCCGTACTCGACGACCGCGCCCGGGTCGCCGACCCAGTCCGTCACCACCCGGATCGCCTCGGCCATGGTGAACATTCCGTGCGCGATCACATCCGGAAGCCCGACCTCTGTGGCGAACTTCTCGTTCCAGTGGATCGGGTTGAAGTCCCCGGAGGCGCCCGCGTACTGCACCAGTGTGGCGCGCGTCACGGGAAAGTTCTGCGCCGGCAGCTCGGTGCCGACCTCGACGTCCGCGTAAGAGATCTTCGCCGTCATCACGCCTCCTCGGCGCCGCGCGCCACCAGCTTGGTCCACGCGGTCACGACATGCTCGCCCGACTCGTCGCGCACCTCACCGCGGATATCCACGATGTCGTTGCCGGCAAGGGACTTGATGGCCTCGATGGTCGAGGTGACCGTCAGCCGGTCCCCGGCCCGCACCGGCCGTGTGTACGCGAACTTCTGGTCGCCGTGCACGACGCGGCTGTAGTCCAGTCCCAACTGCGGATCCTGAATAACCTGTTCCGCAGCCTTGAAAGTGATCGCGAAGGCGAAAGTCGGCGGAGCGATCACATCGGCGTGGCCGAGCGCCTTGGCGGCCTCCTGGTCGGTGTACGCGGGGTTGGCGTCACCCACCGCCTCGGCGAACTCCCGGATCTTTTCCCGGCCGACCTCGTAAGGCGGGGTGGGCGGATAGGTCCGCCCCACGAAGGACTGGTCGAGCGCCATGGACTGGCTCCCTCCTGATGGATTGACCCTGCTGGATTGACCACAACAAACGACACGAGGCCGCCCCCAGTGGGGACGGCCTCGTATACGAGCCTGATTCAGCGCGTTTCGCGGTGCGCCGTGTGCGAGTTGCAGCGCGGGCAGTGCTTCTTCATCTCAAGACGGTCCGGGTTGTTACGCCGGTTCTTCTTGGTGATGTAGTTCCGCTCCTTGCACTCCACGCAGGCCAGCGTGATCTTCGGGCGGACGTCGGTGGCAGCCACGTGAGTGCTCCTTGGACGGACTAATGAACGGATGAACGCATAAAAGAGTAGCCGATCGGAGGACCGACCCCACAATCGGCTACTGTCTGTAGCGGTGACCGGACTTGAACCGGTGACACAGCGATTATGAGCCGCTTGCTCTACCGACTGAGCTACACCGCTGCGATACCGGATCACCTCACCCGAAGGTGAGGATCTCCGACATCAGAGCCCCAATACGGAATCGAACCGTAGACCTTCTCCTTACCATGGAGACGCTCTACCGACTGAGCTATTGGGGCGAGCGATGAA
Organism: Streptomyces sp. NPDC002926; assembly: GCF_053591755.1. Classification (NCBI taxonomy): domain Bacteria; kingdom Bacillati; phylum Actinomycetota; class Actinomycetes; order Kitasatosporales; family Streptomycetaceae; genus Streptomyces; species Streptomyces sp. NPDC002926. Next base: position 158,382 of record NZ_JBSFUK010000005.1, on the reverse strand, counting down.
GACATTACACGGTCGGTCGCCGATCGCCCAAATCCGTTTCGTGGCCCGCTGCCCGGTGCCCGGCCCGGCTTCCGCCCCGCCTGTCCCGTACGCCACTGGTGGCCACATCGGTACGACTATTGCGCTCCTCCGCGAAGCGCGCTCCGAGCGCCCCTAGGCTCGTCTCACGCTGCGTGATCCTGCCCTTCGTCACGCCGCCCGAGCCCCACCGCCCCACGCAGGAGCGCGATGCCCGACAGCCAGCCGCAGCCCCCCGACGGCGCCACCGCGGACACCACTGTGCTGCTCCTGTGCGGCGCCCGGCTCACGGACGGCCGCACCGTCGACGTACGGCTCAGTGGCGGACGTATCGAGGCGGTCGGTACCGCGGGCAGCCTCACCCCGCACTCCGCCCGCGTGGACCTGCGGGGCTATTTGCTGCTGCCCGCACCCGCCGAGCCGCACGCCCATGGCGACACCGCGCTCACGGCCGACTCCCCCGGCCCCGTCTCGTACGACACCGAAGACGTCCAGCGGCGGGCCACCGAGGCCGCGCTGCTGCAGCTCGGACACGGGGCGACGGCGCTGCGCTCGCACGTACGGATCGGAGATGTGCAGGGCCTCGGCCCGCTCGAGGCGGTGCTTCAGGCGCGACGCTCGCTGCGCGGGCTGGCGGATCTGACGGCCGTCGCGGTGCCCGGGCTGCTCACGGGCGTCGCCGGGGCGGACGGTCTGGCGATACTGCGCGACGCGGTGAAGATGGGCGCCGGGGTGGTGGGCGGCTGTCCGGACGCCGATCCCGATCCGACCGGGTACGCGGAAGCGGTGCTGGAGGTCGCCGCCGAGCACGGCTGCCCCGTCGACCTGCACACCCACGGCGACGATCCGGCCCGGCTCGCACGGCTGGTGGCAATGGCGGGCGGGCTGCGGCCCGGAGTGGTGATCGGGCCGTGCGCGGGGCTCGCCCGACTGCCGCGCGAGTCGGCGTCCAGGGTCGCCGACCAGCTCGCGGCGGCCGGCGTGACGGTGGTCTGTGTGCCCCAGGGCGGCTGCGCGGCCGTAGAACACCGGGGCAACGCACCGGTGCGGCTGCTGCGCGCGGCCGGAGTGCGGGTCGCGGCGGGCAGCGGGGCGCTGCGGGACGTCTCGAACCCGGTGGGCCGCGGGGATCCGCTCGAGGCCGCGTACCTGCTGGCCTCGCAGGGCAGGATGCGGGCCAAGGACGCGTACGGGGCCGTGGCCGGGTCCGCCCGGGAGGCGATGGGGCTCCCCGAGGTGCGGGTGGAGGCCGGTTTCCCGGCGGAGCTGCTGGCGGTGCGCGGCGAGCGGATCTCGGGCGTGCTGTCGCTCGCGTACAGCCGGATCGTCATTCACCGCGGGCGGGTGGTGGCCCGTACCAGCGCGGTGCGTGAGTACTGCGACTCGGCGGTCGCCGTCGCGCTCGAACTGCCGCGGCAGGGGCGGCCGGACACCGGTCCCTGAGCCGCGGCCACGCCCCGGACCGACCGGCCGGTGCGCGGAGAGCACTCCGGTCCCTGAGCGAGCACCGCGCTTGAGACGTACCGTCGTAGTCATGCGCATTGTCATCGCTGGAGGACATGGTCAGATCGCGCTCCGTCTTGAGCGGCTGCTCTCGGCGCGCGGACACGAGGTCGCGGGCATCATCCGCAAGCCCGAACAGGGCGACGACCTACGGGCAGCGGGGGCCGAACCGGTCCTCCTGGACCTGGAGTCGGCCTCGGTCGAGGAGGTCGCGGCGGTGCTCCAGGGCGCCGACGCGGCGGTGTTCGCGGCGGGCGCGGGCCCGGGCAGCGGCATCGTCCGCAAGGAGACGGTCGACCAGGGCGCCGCGATGCTCTTCGCGGACGCGGCGGAACGGGCAGGCGTACGGCGGTTCCTCGTCGTGTCGTCGATGGGCGCGGGCGCACAGCACCCGGGCGACACGGAGTTCGACGCCTATCTTCGGGCGAAGGGAGCCGCGGACGCCTACGTACGGTCCAAGTCCGGGCTGGAGTGGACGATTCTGCGGCCGGGCACCCTGACGAACGACGCGGGCACCGGTCTCGTACAGCTGAAAGCCTCGACGGGCCGCGGGACAGTGCCGCGTGACGATGTGGCAGCGGTGCTCGCGGAGCTCGTGGAGTCGCCGGCAACGGCCGGGCTGACGCTGGAACTGATCAGCGGCTCGGTGCCCGTCGCCGTCGCGGTCAAGGACGTTGCCGGAAACTGAGCGACTGGGTGCTGTCCCGACGAATTTCCGGCCCCCGCACGGTCCTTGACGTCATGACCGGTCTTCATGGACATCGCCATGGACGGCATGTCGGAGGTCGAAGCGGCGGAAGGGGCTCGGGACTCCCGAGCCGGACTGCTGCCTCCTGCTTGATCCCGTACATGACGATGGCCCCCGGTCCGCGTTTCCGCAGATCGGGGGCCATCGTCATCACGTGGCGGCGCCAGGATTCGAACCTGGGTAGGCAGAGCCGACGGATTTACAGTCCGTTCCCATTGGCCACTCGGGCACACCGCCATGGGATGTCGCCCGGAATGTCACCCGCTGTGGGGTGGTGCTCCGTGGCAACGACGTAAACGATACCTGATGCCCGGGGGTGCTTGGCGACCGGATTGATCAGCCCTCGGGACGGGTGCGGGTGGCTAGGCTTGCGGGAGCGGTTCGGGCAGTTCCGGCCGCGCCTCCACGCACCCGATACAAGGAGCCACAGGACATGGCCGACTCCAGTTTCGACATCGTCTCGAAGGTCGAGCGGCAGGAGGTCGACAACGCCCTCAACCAGGCCGCGAAGGAGATCTCTCAGCGCTACGACTTCAAGAACGTCGGGGCTTCGATCGCCTGGTCCGGCGAGAAGATCCTTATGCAGGCCAATTCCGAGGAGCGGGTCACCGCCATCCTCGACGTCTTCCAGTCCAAGCTGGTCAAGCGCGGGATCTCACTCAAGGCGCTGGACGCGGGCGAGCCGCAGCTGTCCGGCAAGGAGTACAAGATCTTCGCCTCGATCGAGGAGGGCATCTCCCAGGAGAACGCCAAGAAGGTCGCGAAGATCATCCGCGATGAGGGCCCGAAGGGCGTCAAGGCGCAGGTCCAGGGCGATGAACTGCGGGTCAGCTCGAAGAGCCGGGACGATCTGCAGGCCGTGCAGGCGCTGCTGAAGGGGCAGGACTTCGAGTTCGCGCTGCAGTTCGTGAACTACCGCTGACTCCGGCGGCCGCGCGCCGGGCGGACCGGGGGGCGGAGCGACCGGGTCTCTCCGCCCCCGCCCTGTGCGGTGTCCTGTGTGGCGTGACGTCCGAATCCCGCCAGCTTCGGCGGGCCCGGGGTCGCAGACTCGTAGGCGTAGGGCAATAGGACACGCTGCGAGGAAGGGAACAAGCCATGACGGTCTACGCGACCATCGACAGCCCGCTGGGCGCATTGCTGCTGGTCGGCGAGGAGTCCGCCACGGCGAAGGGCGGCACCGCACTCGCCTCGCTCTCGCTGACCGGACAGAAGGGCGCCGTCGTCGTCCAGGACGGGTGGCGGCGTGACCCGGATGCCTTCGAGGAGATCGGCAACCAGCTCAGGTCGTACTTCGGGGGACTGCTGACGCACTTCGAGATCGAGTACGTCGACGGCGGGACGGAGTTCCAGCGGCGGGTGTGGCAGGCGCTGGAGGAGATTCCGTACGGGGAGACGGCGAGCTACGGGGAGATCGCCCGGCGGGTCGGCACATCGGCGGTGGGTGTACGCGCCGTGGGGACCGCGATCGGCCGCAATCCGCTGCTGGTCGTACGGCCGTGCCACCGGGTGATCGGGACGGACGGGGCCCTTCGGGGGTACGCGGGCGGGATCGAGCGCAAGCGGCGACTCCTCGGGCTCGAGGGCGCACTGGCGGCATCGTGAGCGGAACCCTGTTCCCCAGGGAACGGGCGGTCGTCGCTCCCGGCGCCGTCCATGTGCCGGGGTGGCTCCCCGTGGACCGGCAGCGGGAACTGGTCGAGGCCTGCCGGACCTGGGCGCGCGGTCCCGTACCGCTCCGGCACACCGCGCTGCCGGGCGGCGGCGTGATGTCCGTACAGACCGTGTGCGTCGGATGGCACTGGCAGCCGTACCGGTACTCCCGTACCGCGGACGATGTGAACGGCGCACGGGTCGCCGAATTCCCGGACTGGCTGGTGGATTTGGGGCGTGCGGCGCTGGTCGGGGCGTACGGCGGGGATCAGGGGCACTCCCCCGCCGACTACAGCCCCGACACCGCGCTGATCAACTTCTATGACGGCGCGGCGAGGATGGGCATGCACCGGGACAAGGAAGAGCGGTCCGGTGCGCCGGTGGTGTCGCTGAGCATCGGCGACACCTGCGTCTTCCGATTCGGGAACACCGGGACGCGAGGGCGGCCGTACACGGATGTGGAGCTGGCGTCCGGAGACCTGTTCGTCTTCGGAGGGCCGGCGCGCTTCGCGTACCACGGGGTGCCGAAGGTGTACGCGGGGACGGCCGACCCGGCGACGGGGATGAGCGGTGGACGTCTGAACATCACCCTGCGGGAGACGGGACTGGCGGACTGACCGGCCCCGGGCGGGGTCCGGTCCGAAGTCCGGGGTCGGGGTCCTCCACGGTTCTCGGCGGGGGCAGGCGGGTCGGGCTACTGCGGGTCCCGGCAGCGCCGGCTAGCGCGAGCGGGAGTGGCCGAAGAGGATCCGGTAGGCGATCAGCAGGACGAGCGCGCCGCCGATGGCCGCGGCCCAAGTGGCGCCGTCGTAGAACTCGTTGGTGATCGGCCGGTCCAGGAAGCGGGCCGATATCCATCCGCCGGTGAAGGCACCGGCGATGCCGATGAGAGTGGTGCCGATCAGGCCGCCGGGGTCACGTCCCGGGAGCAGGATCTTGGCTATGGCCCCGGCAAGCAGTCCGAGGATGATCCAGCTGATGATTCCCATGCCGTGAACCTGCCTTTCGTACGGTGTTGCTGTGGAGGACGCCGGGCGGATGCGCCGCGGTTGCGGAGATCAGTAGCCTGCGACGCATGGCGGAGGAGTTGCGGCGGTCACTGGGGGTCTTCGACGCGGTCGTGATCGGGCTGGGGTCGATGGTCGGGGCGGGCATCTTCGTGGCACTGGGCCCGGCGGCCGGGGCGGCCGGGTCGGCCGGGTCGGGACTGCTGCTCGGGCTGGCGCTGGCCGCGGTGGTCGCGTACTGCAACGCCATGTCGTCGGCACGGCTCGCCGCGCTGTATCCGGAATCCGGCGGTACCTATGTGTACGGACGGGAGCGGCTCGGCGAGTTCTGGGGGTATCTGGCGGGCTGGGCATTCGTCGTGGGGAAGACCGCGTCGTGTGCGGCGATGGCGCTGACGGTCGGAGCATATGCGTGGCCGGCCCAGGCACATGCGGTGGCGGTCGCCGCGGTGGTGGCGCTGACTGCCGTGAACTACCGGGGTGTTCAGAAATCGGCCTGGCTGACGCGGGCGATCGTGTCGGTGGTGCTGGCGGTCCTCGCTGCGGTCGTGGTGGTCTCCCTCGGATCGGGGGCTGCGGACTTCGGACGGCTGGATGTGGGCGCGGACGCCTCGGCCGTCGGGGTGCTGCAGGCGGCGGGGCTGCTGTTCTTCGCCTTCGCCGGGTACGCGCGGATCGCCACGCTGGGCGAGGAGGTGCGCGATCCGGCACGGACCATTCCGCGCGCCGTCCCACTGGCGCTGGGGATCGCGCTGCTGGTCTATGTGTGCGTCGCGGTTTCGGTCCTCTCTGTGCTGGGAGTCGCTGATGTGGGAAGGGCGACGGCTCCGCTCGCCGATGCCGTACGTGCGGCGGACGCCCCGTGGATGGCGCCCGTCGTTCAGGTGGGGGCCGCGGTGGCGGCGCTCGGGTCTCTGCTCGCGCTGATTCTCGGCGTCTCCCGTACGACGCTGGCAATGGCACGGGACGGCCATCTGCCGGGAGCGCTGGCCGCTGTGCACCCGCGGTTCCAGGTGCCGCACCGCGCGGAGCTGGCCGTGGGAGCGGTCGTCGCGGTGGCGGCGGCGACGGCGGATGTGCGCGGGGCGATCGGCTTCTCGTCGTTCGGAGTGCTGGTGTACTACACAATCGCCAACGCCTCGGCCTGGACCCTGAGTTCCCGGAGCCGTGTTGTGGCGAGTACTGGCCTCGTGGGTTGCCTGGTGCTGGCCTTCGCGCTACCGCTTTCGTCCGTGATCGCGGGCACTGCGGTACTGGCGGTGGGCGCGGCTGTGTACGGGGTGCGGGGGCGCTGAGGCCTCACATCGGTGGACCGGCGCGTACTGCCCGGCAGTTGACCACCCGGCCACCCCGGCCACTCCCGCCTCGTGGCTATTGGGAGGTGAACGGCTGGTCCGTGCGGACGATCTCCTTGCCGAAGGGCAGCAGGGAGACCGGGAGCAGCTTGAAGTTGGCGATGCCCAGCGGGATGCCGATGATCGTGAGGCACAGGGCGATGCCGGTGAAAATATGGCCGAGCGCCAGCCACCAGCCCGCCAGGACGAGCCACAGCACATTGCCGACGCAGGACGGCGCGCCCGCGTCGTGCCGCTCGACCACGGTGTAGCCGAAGGGCCAAAGAGCGTAGACACCGATCCGGAACGCGGCCAGGCCGAATGGGATGCCGATGATCGTGATGCAGAGAAGGACGCCGGCAAGGAGATAGGCGAGGAAGAGCCAGAAGCCGCTCAGGACCAGCCATATGACGTTCAGGATTGTCTTCACGGTCGGTGACCTGCCATTTGCTCGAGTCGGGCGATGCGTTCAGTCATCGGTGGGTGGGTGGAGAACATTCTGGAGAGACCTTGGCCCTGGCCGAAGGGATTCGCGATCATCATGTGGCTCGCGGTCTCGAGTCGCGGCTCGGCGGGCAGCGGCAACTGCTTCGTACCGGCGTCGAGTTTGCGCAGGGCGCCTGCCAGGGCGAGCGGGTCTCCGGTGAGCTGAGCGCCTGAGGCGTCGGCCTCGTACTCGCGCGAGCGGCTGACGGCGAGCTGAATCACGGAAGCGGCCAGCGGGCCCAGGATCATGAGCAGCAGCATGCCGACGAGGCCCGGCCCGTCGTCGTCGTCGGAACGGCCGATGGGGATCAGCCAGGCGAAGTTCACCAGGAACATCACCACGGAGGCGAGCGCGCCGGCGACCGAGGAGATGAGGATGTCGCGGTTGTAGACGTGGCTCAGCTCGTGGCCGATGACGCCGCGCAGCTCGCGTTCGTCGAGGATCCGCAGGATCCCCTCGGTGCAACAGACCGCGGCATTGCGCGGGTTGCGGCCGGTGGCGAAGGCATTGGGGGCCTGGGTCGGCGAGATGTAGAGGCGGGGCATGGGCTGGCGGGCGGCGGTCGAGAGCTCGCGGACGATGCGGTAGAGCGCGGGTGCCTCGAATTCGCTTACGGGACGGGCGCGCATGGCCCGCAGAGCCAGCTTGTCGCTGTTCCAGTAGGCATACGCGTTGGTGCCGAGCGCCACGACGAGCGCGATGAGCAGGCCCGTACGGCCGAAGAAGCTGCCGATGACGAGGATGAGTGCGGACAGTCCTCCGAGGAGTACGGCGGTCTTCAGCCCGTTGTGCCGGCGGTGCACGGTACGCCCTCCAAATGGTGCGGCAGGGGAACCCTTTGCGTGGTGGTGCTCCACTCACCAGTGGACCCTTCTCTACTGGTCAACGCCAGGCGAAGGACGCTAGTTCCCTTGTGCTTCCGGCCCTGGACTGGGCCGTTCGGGTGGCGCGCTCAGAACAGGCTGCTCGCCGCGAAGCGAAGGACCAGCTCGGGATAGCCGGAGAGGACGACGCCGGCGACGGCGGTCAGGACGATGGCGACCGTGATGGGCGTGGGGGCACTCCTGCGGACCGGTTCGGCCTTCTCGGCATCCTCTTCGGCGGGCTCCGTGGCGGCCTCGGGGGTGCGGAAGAGGATCGCCGTCCACTGCAGGTAGTAGTAGAGGGCGATCACGACATTGATGGCCATGATGACGGCCAGCCAGCCGAGGCCCGCGTCGACGGCCGAGGAGAAGACGGTCACCTTGGCGAACAGCCCGATGATGCCGGGCGGCAGACCGGCCAGACAGAGCAGGAAGAAGCCCATGGCGAGGGCGGCGAACGGCCGGGTGGCGTAGAGGCCACGGTAGTCGGAGATCCGGTTCAGCGGCTTCGTACGGGCGACGAGCGCCGCGACCGCGAAGGCCCCGAGGTTCACCACGGCGTACATCAGGGCGTACGCGACGGTCGCGCCGATCTGGTCGTCGGTGGAGTACGCGGCGGCCGCGATCGGCACCAGGAGGTAGCCGGCCTGCCCCACGGAGGACCAGGCCAGCAGACGTACCGCGCTCCACGCGCGCGTGGCCGACTGGCGCAGCGCCGCGACATTGCCCGCCGTCATGGTGAGACCGGCGAGGACGGCGATGGCCGGACCCCAGACGTCCGCGTATCCGGGGAACGCGATGACCGTCACCAGGATGAGGCCGGAGAAACCGACCGCCTTTCCGACGACGGAGAGGTACGCGGCGATGGGCAGCGGAGCGCCCACATAGGTGTCGGGGACCCAGAAGTGGAACGGGACCGCGGCCGTCTTGAAGGCGAAGCCGACGAGGGTCAGGACGACGCCTGTCTTGGCGACGGTGTCCAGCTGACCAGGGACGTTGTCGAGCCCGGCGGCGATCTGCGTGAGGTGGAGGGTGCCCGTCGCCGCGTACACGAAGCTCACGCCGAGGAGCATCACCGCGGTCGCGGTGACCGAGGAGAGGAAGAACTTGAGCGCCGCTTCGCTCGAGAGCCGGTCCCCGCGCCTCAGGCCGACGAGCGCGAAGGCGGGCAGCGAGGCGACCTCGAGGGCGACGACGAGGGTGGCGAGGTCGCGCGAGGCGGGCAGCAGGGCGGCGCCGGCCGCGGAGGAGAGCAGCAGGAACCAGAACTCCCCTGCGGGAAGCTTCTTCCTGGTGTCGTGGAGCGAGAGCAGCCCGGTGAGCAGCGCACCCCCGAGCACCAGGAACTGGATGACCAGCGCGAAGTGATCGGCTGTGTAGCTGCAGGCGTCGGTGTCCGTCGTGAGGCAGAACGTCGCGCGGTTGCCCTTGCGCAGCGGCAGGAGGGTGACGAGCGCGACGGCGAGGCCGGCGATCGCGACTGCTCCGAGCAGCTGCTTGCGCTTCTCCGGCACGAAGAGGTCGGCGACCAGCACGATCAGGGCGACCACCGCGGTGATGGTGGGCGGCGCGATCGCGAGCCAGTCGACGGACTGGACGAGGCTGGTGACACTGTCGGCTGCCACGGTCACGACTTGCCTCCTGCGAGGAGCTTCTGCACGGCGGGGTCGGTGAGGCCGAGGAGGACCGCGGGCCACAGTCCGGCGAGGACGGTGAGGGCGACGAGCGGGGTCCAGGCGGCGAATTCGTACGACTGGATGTCGGCGAGCTCCGGTGTCTCCTCGGCGGGCCTCGCGCCCATGCAGACACGGCGTACGACGACGAGGAGGTACGCGGCGGTGAGCAGCGTGCCGAAGGCGGCGATCGTCATGAAGGTGAGGAAGGCGGGGCGGCTGAGGCCCTCGGCGGGGTCGAAGGCACCGAACATCGCGAGCATCTCGCCCCAGAAGCCGGCCAGGCCGGGCAGACCGAGGGAGGCGACGGCGCCGAAGGCGAGGAAACCGCCGAGGCGCGGAGCGCGGCCGTAGAGCGCGGCGCCGGTCGCGCCGGCGAGGGTGTCGAGGTCGGCGGTGCCGTAACGGTCCTTGAGTGCTCCGACCAGGAAGAAGAGCAGGCCGGTGATGAGGCCGTGGGCGATGTTGGCGAAGAGCGCGCCGTTGACGCCGGTGGGGGTCATCGTGGCGATGCCGAGGAGCACGAAGCCCATGTGGCCGACGGAGGAGTACGCGATCAGGCGCTTGAGATCGCCACCCGCGCCCTGCTTGGCGAGTGCGAGGCAGGCGAGGGATCCGTAGATGATGCCGGCGACGGCGAAGGCGGCGAGATACGGCGCGAAGGTCCGCATACCGTCGGGGGCGATGGGGAGCACGATACGGACGAATCCGTACGTACCCATCTTCAGCAGCACGCCGGCGAGGAGGACGGAGCCGACGGTCGGCGCAGCGGTGTGGGCGTCGGGAAGCCAGCTGTGCAGCGGCCACATCGGCGTCTTCACGGCAAGGCCGATACCGATCGCCAGAACCGCGATGACCTGCACGGATGCGGTGAGCTCACGGCCGTTGTCAGTGGCGAGTGCCACCATGTCGAAGGTGCCGGTCTTCAGCCCGATCAGCAGCAGGCCGAGCAGCATCACGACGGAGCCGAGCAGCGTATAGAGGATGAACCTCCAGGCGGCGGCCTGCCGTGCCTCGCCGCCCCAGCGGGCGATGAGGAAGTACATCGGGATGAGGACCATCTCGAAGGCCAGGAAAAAGAGCAGCAGATCGAGGACGGCGAAGGTCGCGAGAGTCCCGGATTCGAGGACGAGCAGCAGCGCGACGAAGGCCTTCGGGGACGGGCCCGAAGGCATCTTGAAGTAGCTGTACAGCGCGCAGAGGAAGGTCAGCAGCGCGGTCAGGACGACAAGGGGGAGAGAAATGCCGTCAATGCCCAAGTGGATCCGCACATCGAGTGCGGCGATCCAGCTGATGTCCGTCGTGGCCTGCATCCTGGACGGGTTGTCATGGTCGAAGCCGAGGGCCAGGACGATCGCGGCGACGAGGATGACACCGGTGACGGTCACGCCGTGGCGCAGGACAGCCTGGTCGGGGCCCTTGCCCCGCAGGCCGGGCGGGGCGGGCAGGAGCGCGGCCGCGGCACCGACGAGCGGGCCGACGACGATGAACGCGAGAAGGAACTGCATCACGGACTCGCTGATATCGATCACGGCTCACGATCCGGCGTTGACGTTGGCAAGGACGACGGCGGCGATCGCCAGGGCGACGGAACCGGCAAGCAGCGCGCCGAGGTAGGTCTGCACATTTCCGGTCTGGGCTCGGCGCACGGCGGCGCCGAGCCAGCCCGCTCCGGTACCCGAGCCGCGTACGTATGTCTCGACGACCTCGCGGTCGAGGAAGCGGACCAGCTGGGCGGCGGCCAGGACGGGGCGTACGAACAGAGCGGAGTAGACGGCGTCGAGGTGGAAGCCGACTGCGGCGTGGCGGTGGAGCGGGCCGAGCAGGAGGCGGCCGGGGTCGCTCGGATCGGGGGCGGCCGCGGCATCGCCGAAGGCGGCGGTGTGGGCGGCGATGGCTTCGGCCTCGGAAACCGACGGCGCGGCGTCCGGGTGGGCGGCAACAGCACCCAGGGGCGTGGGAGCGGGGCCCTGCCGGAACTGCAGGGCGCGCCAGGTGCCATAGGTGACGAGTCCGCCGACGAGGGCGATACCGGTGCCGAGTACGGCGGTGGTGACGGTCGGGGTGAGGCCGCGGCCGTCGAACCAGTCGTCGATGTAGGCCAGAGTCAGCCCGAAACCGAGTGAGGGGATGGCCAGAACCCAGAGCACGGCGTTCATGGCGATGGGCTCCCTGCGGTGTTCGGGGGCCTCGGCTCCTCGGCCGCGGAAGGTGAGCAGCCAGAGGCGGGTCGCGTACGCGGCGGTGAGGAGGGCGGTCAGCAGACCTGCGACGAGCACTGTCCACCCAGCGGCCCCGGGTGCGATGTCGGTTTCGCCGAGCGCGGCGTGCTCGGCGGCCACGAGGACGGCTTCCTTGGAGAAGAAGCCGGCGAAGGGAGGGATCGCGGCGAGCGCGAACAGGGCGATGGTCATCGTCCAGTAGGCGTCGGGAACGCGCTTCGCGAGGCCGCTCATCCGGGACATGGTGGCGAGCGAGTTGGTGCCGGAGGCGTGGATGATCACGCCGGCGGCAAGGAAGAGCAGTGCCTTGAACGCTCCGTGCGACATGAGGTGGAAGACGGCGGCACCACGGTCACCGACGGCCAGGGCACCCGACATATAGCCGAGCTGGCCGATCGTCGAGTAGGCGAGGACGCGCTTGATGTCGTCCTGGGCGAGGGCCGCGAGCCCCGAGCCGACCATGGTGATCGCGGCCATGACGGCGAGGACGATGAGGGCCGCCGCGGAAGCGGCGAAGACAGGAAGGAGACGGGCGACAAAGTAGATACCGGCCGCGACCATCGTCGCGGCGTGGATCAGCGCGGAGACGGGGGTGGGGCCCGCCATCGCGTCGGGCAGCCAGGTGTGCAGCGGGAACTGCGCCGACTTGCCCGCCACACCCGCGAGGAGCAGCAGCGCGACGAGGGTGGGGTGCTGGATGCCACCGGCCTCGACGGAGCCGAGGATCCCGGTGATCTGGAACGTGCCGGCGTCGGCAGCGAGCGCGAACAGGCCGATCAGAAAGGGGACATCGCCGAGTTTGGTCACCAGGAAGGCCTTGAGGGAGGCGGCGCGCGCCTCGGCCGTCTCCCAGTAGTGGCCGACGAGGAAGTACGAGCAGATGCCCATGATCTCCCAGCCGACCATGAGGACCATCAGGTCGCCGGAGTAGACGACGAGCAGCATCGCGGAGGTGAAGAGGGAGACGAGGGCCGCGTAGGACGGGTAGCGCGGGTCGTCGCGGAGATAACCCGTCGAGTAGATCTGCACACACGACGCGACCACCCCGACCAGCACGGCGACGAGGACCGCGAATCCGTCGAGGTACAGGGCGAGGTCGATCGGGACCGACCCGGTGGGGGTGAGCTGAGTGGAGACGTCGATCGCCTTCCCCCCGCCCTGGCGGATCGCCACGACGACGGCGATGGCGGCCGCGGCAAGGGTCGGCAGGACGGCCAGGGGCCGTACGAAACCGGGGGCGATGCGGCCGAGCAACAGACCGGCCGCGGCGCCCAGGAAGGGAAGGAGGGGGACGAGGACAGCGAGGGTCGTGGTGGTCACGCGGCGGCCTCCGCCTTGTTCGCCGGGGCAGTCGCGTCGGGAACGTCGGGGGTGTCGTCCGGGCCCTCGACCGTGTCGCGGAGTCTGTCGACGTCCGAGGTTCCGCGGTTGCGGTAGACCGACAGGACGATCGCCAGGCCGATGCCGATCTCCGCGGCGGCGATGGCGATGGTGAAGAGGGTGAGCGCCTGGCCGGCGTGGAGGGTGTCGCGCAGCCAGACGTCGAAGGCGACGAGGTTGAGGTTGACGGCGTTGAGCATCAGCTCGACGGACATCAGCACAAGGATCGCGTTGCGGCGTGCGAGTACTCCGAACAGCCCGACGCTGAAAAGGAGGACGGCGAGCACGGCGGGATAGGCGAGGTGCATCAGCTCTTCCCCTCGGGATCCTTGGCGTCCTTGCGGGACAGGACAATCGCGCCGACGAGGGCGGCGAGCAGCAGTACGGAGAGCGCCTCGAAAGGCAGCACCCAGTGCCGGAAAAGGATCTCGCCGGACACCCGGGTGGAGCCCTGGGCCGGACCGTCCAGGTCGATCCAGGTCGTACGGAACGCGTCCACGACCACCCAGACCAGGGAGCCCCCGGCGGCAACTGCCACGGCGAGGGCGACCCAGCCGTTGCCGGAGTCGGCGTCCGGGGAGCGGCCGATGGGGGCCCTGGTGAGCATCAGCCCGAAGAGAAGGAGGACGACCACGGAACCGACGTAGATCAGGACCTGCACCCAGGCGATGAACTCCGCCGTCAGCAGCAGGTACTCGACGGCGAGGCCACCGAGCGCCACGACCAGCCAGAGGGCCGCGTGCACCAGCTGCGTGGTCCTGACGGTTATGACGGCCGCGCCGAGTGTGGCGAGGCCGACGAGGACGAAGGCGATCTCGACGCCCGTCGGGGAGAGGAAGCCGTGGGTTCCGGCTGCGGCGAGCATCATGCCGGGCCTCCCTCGCCCGCGGGCGGCGTGGCCGGTGGGCTGCCGTCGGACGGTGGGGTGCTCCCGGCCCGGGTGGTGCCGTCGGCTCGGGTGGTGGTGCCGTCGGCCGGTGGCTCGGTGGTGGCCTCCGCCTCCGCCTGCGCGGCCGCGAGCTTCTCGGCCGCCTTGCGGGCGGCGCCGATCTCCTTCGGCTCCTCGGCGGCCGGATCGAGCGCGGGCGGCGCGGGCACCGTCCACATCCACTCGCGGAGCTTGTCGCGTTCATGGGTGAGCTCGCGGATGTCCGTCTCCGCGTACTCGAACTCCGGGGACCAGAACAGCGCGTCGAACGGACAGACCTCGATGCAGATACCGCAGTACATACAGAGCGCGAAGTCGATGGCGAAGCGGTCGAGGACATTGCGGCTGCGCTCGCGGCCGCCGGGGGCCGCGGCCGGGACCGTCTCCTTGTGGGAGTCGATGTAGATGCACCAGTCGGGGCACTCACGGGCGCAGAGCATGCAGACCGTGCAGTTCTCGTCGAAGAGAGCGATCACGCCGCGGCTGCGGGGCGGGAGTTCGGGCTGGACGTCCGGGTACTGCGCGGTGACGGTCTTCTTCGTCATCGTCCGCAGGGTGACGGCGAGGCCCTTCGCGAGGCCGGATCCGGGGATCGGAGGCATTACTGGATCACCACCTTCACGATGCCGGTGAGGGCGATCTGGGCGAGGGCGAGCGGGACGAGCGTGGTCCAGGCGAGTTTCTGCAGCTGGTCCTCGCGCATCCGTGGATAGGTCACGCGAAGCCAGATGACGACGAAGGCGAGCACGGCCGTCTTGAGCAGGGTCCAGACCCAGCCGAGGCCGTCGGCCCCGAACGGGCCGTGCCAGCCGCCCAGGAAAAGGACGGTGGTCAGAGCGCACAGGACGACGATGCCCGCGTACTCGGCGAGCAGGAAAAGCGCGAAACGAAGGCCGGTGTACTCGGTGTACGCACCGAAGATGATCTCCGAGTCGGCGACCGGCATGTCGAACGGTGGGCGCTGGAGTTCGGCGAGGCCCGCGACGAAGAAGACCATGGCGCCCACGATCTGCCAGGGCAGCCACCACCACTCGAAGGCGTTCAGGATGCCGGGCAGCGAGACGGTGCCGGCCGCCATGGCGACGGAGGCGGCGGTCAGCAGCATCGGCAGCTCGTACGCCAGCAGTTGCGCGGCGGTACGGAGACCGCCCAGGAGGGAGAACTTGTTGGCCGAGGCCCAGCCCGCCATCAGCGAGCCGAGCACCCCGATACCCATCACGGCGAGCACGAAGAAGATGCCCGCGTCGACGACCATCCCGACCGCGCTCTCCCCCGGGCCGATCGGGATCGCGACCAGAACAAGGAGGTACGGAAGGAGGGCGACGGCGGGGGCGAGCTGGAAGATACGGCGGTCGGCGTTGGCCGGGACCACGTCCTCCTTCTGCGCGAACTTCACACCGTCGGCGACGAGCTGGGCCCAGCCGTGGAATCCGCCCGCGTACATGGGGCCGAGGCGGCCCTGCATATGGGCCATCACCTTGTGCTCGGTCTGCCCGATGACGAGAGGAAGGACGAGGAACACGGCGAAGATGATGACCAGCCGGCTGGCGACGTCGAGAGCGTCGTTCACGCGTCTCCTCCGGGGCGTTCGGCCGAGCCGGGTGCGGATTCGTCGGTCTCGGGCGGGGTGGGTCCGTCCGGGGCGGGCCCGGTGCGGGCGGGTTCTTCGGCAGCCGCGGGCGCCTCAGGTGCCGGAGCCTCTGCCGCGGGAGTCTCAGGTGCGGGAGCCCCAGATGCCGGAGTCTCAGGTGCGGGAGTCCCAGCCGCGGGCGCCTCGGGTGCCGGGCCCTCTGCCACGGGAGTCCCAGGTGCGGGCGCCGCAGGTGCCGGAGCCTCTGCCGCGGGAGCCTCAGGTGCCCGAGCCCCAGATGCCGAGACCTCTGCCACGGGAGCCTCAGGTGCCGAGACCTCTGCCACGGGAGCCTCAGGTGCCGGCGCCTCAGGTGCGGCTGCGTCGTCGAAGGCGGGGCGCGGCTTGTGCCAGGGGGCTGCCGAATCGCGGGTCCCCTTCGCCGACTCCTGCGAATGCGCCTCGGGCGTCGCGGGCTCACTGGGCGTCGCGGGCTTGACCTCCGTCGACTCCGTCCGCTGCGCCGCCGAGCCCTCCGACACGCTCCGGGCACGACGAGGCGTGGCCGGAGCGGCCGGGGCCTCGGGGGTCGTCGGCGTCGCCTCCGGTGCCTGGGACGCCGAGCCCTCCGAGACGCTACGGGCACGACGCGGCGGGCGGTCGCCGGTGGCGGCGGCCGTGCGCCCCGCCCTCGCCGGGCGGGCGGGGGCAGGCGGGAGCTGGCCCTTGAGGGGGCCCCATTCGTTCGGGTCCGGGACGCCGGGCGGGAGCATCTGGCGGCGCTTGGGGCCGCCGTGCTCCGACTCCCCCGGCTCCTTCGCGCCCGGCCACGCCTTCACGACCCGGGCCGCCAGGACGAAGTCCTTGCGCAGCGGGTGGCCCTCGAAACCGTCCGGCAGAAGCAGCGGGACAAGGTGCGGGTGATCGGTGAAGGAAACGCCGAACATCTCGTGCGTCTCACGCTCGTGCCAGGCGGCGCCCGCGTAGATCTCGACGGCGGACGGGAGTTCGGGTGCCTCGTGCGGGACCGTGGTGCGCACCATCAGGCGGCGCACGCTCCGGCCCTCGAGGGACACGACGTGCGCGCAGACCCGGAAGCCCGTGCCCGGTTCGTCGACCGCGCTCAGCCAGTCGAAATAGGTGCAGCCCAGCTTGTCGCGTGCGATCTCGAGCGCGGCGATCCAGGAGCCGACGGGGACGTCGACCGTAAGCAGGTCGTAGGCCCGCTCGGCGGTGGCCTCCTCGCCGAAGATCTCGGCGGCGGCTTCCGGAAGGCGGTCGTAGGCGGTGGCGGTCACTCGGCACTCTCCCCCGGAGCCGGACCCGTGCCCGGAACCGGCGCGGCCGGCGGCCGCACCAGGCCGCTCTGCAGAGCAGCGGCGGAGGGACGCTCGGAGTACCGCTCGCTCAGCGACTCGCGCGCGATCTTCTCCTGCAGCTTCAGGATGCCCTGCAGCAGCGCCTCGGGCCGCGGCGGGCAGCCGGGCACGTACACATCGACCGGAATGATCTGGTCGACGCCCTTGGTCACGGAGTACGAATCCCAGTACGGGCCGCCGCAGTTGGAGCAGGCCCCGAAGGAGATGACGTACTTGGGCTCGGGCATCTGCTCGTACAGGCGCTTCACCGCGGGCGCCATCTTGTCCGTCACGGTGCCCGAGACGACCATCAGGTCCGCCTGGCGCGGGCCGGGCGCGAAGGGGATCACGCCGAGCCGGATGAAGTCGTGGCGCGCCATCGAGGCGGCGATGAACTCGATCGCGCAGCAGGCGAGCCCGAAGTTGAAGACCCACAGGCTGTAGCGGCGACCCCAGTTGAGGACCACCTTCATGGGTTCCGGGGCGAGGCGCGAGAGGACGCCCAGGCGCTTCGGCTCCGGCAGGAGTTGCGGGGTCCTCGCGGTCGAGGTGGAGGGGATCTCCGTGGTCGAGGGGATCTCCGGGGTCACGTCCATGTCAGGACGCCCTTCTTCCATGCGTAAAGCAGACCCACGGCCAGGAAGCCGAGGAAGATGAACATCTCCACGAGCGTCGTCGCGCCGTATCCGGCGGCGGCGAAGATCGTCGCCCACGGGAAGAGGAAGATCGAGTCGACGGCGAAGATCACGTACAGAAAGGCATATACGTAGTAGCGGACCTGGGTGTGCGCCCAGCCCTCCCCCACCGGGTCCACTCCGCATTCGTACGTCAGCAGCTTCTCCGGCGTGGGTACCACGGGCCGCAGCAGCCGCCCCGCCCCGAAGGCCACGGCGACGAACAGCACGCCGATCAGCGCGAGCAGTCCGACAACCGAATAGCTCTCGAAATAGCTGGCGAAGTGGTCCGCCGCGAGCACGGCCACGGTCGGTTCCGGCACGTCCGCCCCTCGCTCCCTGAGCTCGTTGATGATCTAGGTGATCTATTCGACGATCTATTCGACGATCTCTACGCACGCGAGTCTAGGCCCTGCTAAAGAGACGGTAAGCAGTCACGTCTCGCATCAGGTGGGGTTATCCCTACTTCGTCCCACCCATGTACCCCATGGCGTGCGGCGACCCGGCCCGGCAGGGTGGGCGCATGACCGCAAGCATCGCCGTTCCCGACAACGACCGGCCGCCACCCGCGCGCTTCGCCTTCGGCCGCCACACCTGGACGGAGATCGCGTATCTCCTCGCCAATCTGCCGATCGCCCTGGCCGGGTTTGTTTACGTGGTGTTCATGATTTCCACCGGTGCGGCACTGTCGGTGACGGTGATCGGTCTGCCGCTCCTCGCCTTGGGACTCGCGGGCGCGCGCGGGCTCGGCAAGGCGGAGCGGGCCCGGGCCCGCGCGCTGCTCGGTGTACGGATGGACGAGCCGAGCCCGCTGCGCGGATCCCGGCGCCGCGAGGGAATCTTCCCCTGGCTGTGGGCGGGCCTGAAGGACCCGGTGGCGTGGCGGTCGGTGCTGTATTCCTTCATCCGGCTGCCCTGGGGCGTGCTGACCTTCACGATCACGCTGGTGGGCTTGTTCGTGCTCTGGCCCGTACTCCCCTTCATCGTGCGCGGACTGACCAACGCCGACCGGGCGATGGTCCGCGGTCTGCTCTCCCCCTCCGACGAACTGGAGCGGCGTATCGCCGAGTTGGAGTCGGACCGTGGCGTGGTGGTCGACACGGCCGCGGCGGATCTGCGCCGTATCGAGCGCGATCTTCACGACGGCGCACAGGCCCGGCTCGTGGCACTCGCCATGGGGCTCGGTCTGGCCAAGGAGAAGCTGAGCGGGGACGCGCTGGACACAGCCGCCGCCGCGGCGATGGTCGACGAGGCGCACGGCGAAGTGAAGCTGGCGCTCCAGGAGCTGCGCGATCTGGCCCGCGGCATCCATCCCGCCGTACTGACCGACCGCGGACTGGACGCAGCGCTCTCCTCCGTCGCCGCACGCTGTACGGCCCCGGTGAAGGTGACGGTCGATCTGACGGAGCGGCCGGCCGAGGCCATCGAGGGCATCGCGTACTTCACGGTCTCCGAGCTGCTCCAGAACGTCAGCAAGCACGCGCAGGCGAAGAACGTCTCGGTGGATGTCTGGCGGGCGAACGAGCGGTTGCTGATCCAGGTCCAGGACGACGGACGCGGCGGTGCGTCACTGGACGGCGGTACGGGCATGGCAGGTCTGGCCGAGCGACTGGGGGCGGTGGACGGGCTCTTCGTTCTGGACTCGCCGGTAGGCGGGCCGACCGTCGTCACGGCGGAGCTGCCCTGGCGCGAGCGCGGCAGGCGCTGACACCTCGCGTGCCGCAGCCCGCGCTGCGATGTCCGGCAGCCCTCGGCCGAACGCCCCACCCCGACGCGTCCGGCATCCGGCAGCCCGCCCCCGAACCCCCCGCCCCGACGCGTCCGGCGCCCCGCGCCCCGCACTCCGAAGATGGCCGCAAGGCGCCCCCATGGTGGGGAAAACCCCCGCCTCAAGACGGTAACCGCCCTCATGGTGTGCGGCCCGCGCCCCCAGCAGTCTTGAGTCATGACAGCCCGCAGCGCAGAACGGACGACTTCGATGGCCACGGATTACCGACCGGAGCCCCGGGACCACTTCCTCCCTCCGGCGCTGCGCGCGCCGCTGGAGGGCCGTACCTGGCGCGAGTTCGGCTATCTGCTGCTGAGCCTCCCGATGAGCATCGTGTTCTTCACCTTCGCCATCGCGACCGTCTCGCTCGGCGCCGGGCTGCTCATCACCTTCCTCGGCATCCCGGTGCTGGCCGCCGGTCTGGCCGGCCTCCGCGGTCTCGGCGCGGTGGAGCGGGCCCGGGCCCGGGGCCTGCTGGACCTCGACGTCGGCGACCCCGCTCCGGTGCGCGCCCGTACGAATGGGCTGATGTCCTGGGTCGGCGCCGTCCTCAAGAGCGGGGCGTCCTGGCGGCACCTGCTCTATGCGGTGCTGCACTTCCCGTGGGCGATCTTCGCCTTCGTCGTCGCGACGGTCTTCTGGGTCAACGGCCTGGCTCTGCTGACGTACCCGCTGTGGGGGTGGGTCCTCCCGCGCTACCTCGACGAGCCGGGCATCTCGATCTACGGCGACAGTCACGGAAACCAGCTGTACCTCGACACACCCTTCGAGATCGGCGCCATCACCGTGGTCGGCCTGGTCCTCGTCCTCGTGACCCCCTGGCTGGTTCGCGGTCTGGTCGCCGTGGACCGGGTGATGGTCGCCGGGCTCCTCGGGCCTTCCAGGCTCGACACTCGCGTCGTCGAGCTGGAGTCGGACCGCGGCGTGGTCGTCGACACGGCGGCCGCCGATCTGCGCCGTATCGAACGCGATCTTCACGACGGCGCGCAGGCCCGCCTGGTCGCACTCGCCATGGACCTCGGTCTCGCCAAGGAGAAACTGCTCGAGGATCCCGACGCGGCCGCCCGCATGGTGGACGAGGCGCACGGCGAGGTGAAGGTGGCACTGCAGGAGCTGCGCGATCTGGCCCGCGGCATCCATCCCGCCGTACTGACCGACCGCGGACTGGACGCAGCGCTCTCCTCCGTCGCCTCGCGCTGCACCGTCCCGGTGAGCGTGGAGGTGGAACTGCCCGCCAGGCCGGCTCCCGCCATCGAGGGAATCGCCTACTTCACCGTGTCCGAGCTGCTGCAGAACGTGAGCAAGCATGCGCAGGCAGCCCGTGCCACGGTGGATGTCTGGCGCTCCCAGGACCGGCTGATGCTGCAGGTCACGGACGACGGCCGGGGCGGCGCGGACACCTCGGCCGGCAGCGGCCTCGCGGGTCTGGCGGAGCGGCTCGACGCGGTGGACGGCATCCTGGCCGTGGACTCACCGGCCGGCGGCCCGACGACCGTGACGGCCGAGCTTCCCTGGCGCGGCTGAACCGCCCCCACCCCATGAAGCCGAACCGCGCCAACCCCACAAAACCGCCCCCGGACACGCCCGGCAAGCCCCCAATCCCCTCGATTCCCCGAGCCTGGGCGCGGTCCGGTCCGGATACTGGGATGCTGGAGGACGCAGGGGTGGGAAGCGGATCGACATGGGGGCTTCAGGGTCGTGGAGGACAGAGTGCGGGTCGTCATCGCCGAGGATTCAGTGCTGCTTCGGGAGGGCCTGACCCGGCTGCTGACCGACCGCGGGCACGATGTCGTGGCCGGCGTGGGGGACGCGGAAGCGCTGCTCAAGACGATGGGCGACCTGGCCGCGCAGGACGCGCTGCCGGATGTGGTGGTCGCGGATGTGCGGATGCCGCCCACTCATACGGATGAGGGCGTACGGGCGGCGGTGCGGCTGCGCAAGGACCACCCCGGGATCGGGGTGCTGGTCCTTTCGCAGTACGTCGAGGAGCAGTACGCCACCGAGCTGCTCGCGAGCAGCAGCCGCGGCGTGGGCTATCTGCTCAAGGACCGGGTCGCCGAGGTGCGTGAGTTCGTGGACGCCGTGGTCCGGGTGGCGCGGGGCGGCACCGCGCTGGACCCCGAGGTCGTGGCGCAGCTGCTGGGCCGCAGCCGTAAGCAGGATGTGCTGACCGGGCTCACGCCGCGCGAGCGTGAAGTCCTCGGCCTCATGGCCGAGGGCCGGACGAACTCCGCGGTCGCCAAGCAGCTCGTGGTGAGCGACGGCGCGGTCGAGAAGCACGTCAGCAATATCTTCCTGAAGCTCGGACTCTCCCCCAGTGATGGGGATCATCGGCGTGTACTGGCGGTGCTGACCTACCTCAACTCCTAATTGACTGACACTCTGTCAGATATCGAGTGGAACGGCAGAGGCAGAACCGAATAATGAACAGGGAGCGTCTTTACACACGGACCAGGGGGGCGGAGCGGAGCATGGCAGACCAGGGCATCAGAGCGTCTCAAAAAGACGTCCGGCATATGAGCGGTCCAGGGAAGGCCACCCTTACGGACGTAGGGTGGCATTGGGACGGCCGGTGGGCCGGCCGGGCCCGAGCAGCCGCCTCGAGGGAGGTCCAGTTCAGTGACCAGCCAGGTCAGTAGCCCAGCCGAGCAGGCCGATGACGAGGCCGATGAGGCTCTCGTCGGGGAGCAGCGCAGACCCGCCGGCGAGAAGGAAGTCCGCCGCCTGGATCGGGTGATCATCCGCTTCGCGGGTGACTCCGGTGACGGTATGCAGCTCACGGGTGACAGGTTCACCTCGGAGACCGCGTCGTTCGGCAACGACCTCTCCACGCTTCCGAACTTCCCCGCCGAGATCCGGGCGCCTGCCGGAACACTCCCGGGCGTCTCCAGCTTCCAGCTGCATTTCGCAGACCACGACATCCTCACCCCGGGCGACGCGCCGAACGTGCTGGTCGCCATGAACCCCGCCGCCCTCAAGGCGAACATCGCCGATGTGCCGCGCGGCGGCGAGATCATCGTCAACACCGACGAATTCGCCAAGCGGGCGATGGCCAAGGTCGGCTACGACACCTCGCCCCTGGACGACGGCTCACTGCAGGCCTACCGCGTCCACCCGGTGCCGCTGACGACACTCACCGTCGAGGCGCTGAAGGAGCACGGGCTCTCCCGCAAGGAGGCCGAGCGCTCCAAGAACATGTTCGCGCTGGGGCTCCTGAGCTGGATGTACCACCGGCCGACCGAGGGCACCGAGACCTTCCTGCGCACCAAGTTCGCCAAGAAGCCGCAGATCGCCGAGGCGAACATCGCGGCGTTCCGGGCAGGCTGGAACTTCGGCGAGACGACCGAGGACTTCGCCGTCTCCTACGAGGTCGCGCCCGCGAGCAAGGCGTTCCCCACCGGCACCTACCGCAATATCTCCGGCAACCTGGCCCTCTCCTACGGGCTGATCGCCGCGAGCAAGCAGGCCGATCTGCCGCTCTACCTGGGCTCGTACCCCATCACCCCGGCCTCCGACATCCTGCACGAGCTCTCCAAGCACAAGAATTTCGGCGTACGGACCTTCCAGGCCGAGGACGAGATCGCGGGCATCGGCGCGGCGCTGGGCGCGGCCTTCGGCGGCGCGCTCGGCGTCACCACCACCTCCGGCCCCGGTGTCGCGCTCAAGTCGGAGACCATCGGGCTGGCGGTCTCCCTGGAGCTGCCGCTGCTCATCGTGGACATCCAGCGCGGCGGCCCCTCGACCGGTCTGCCCACCAAGACCGAGCAGGCCGATCTGCTGCAGGCGATGTACGGACGCAACGGCGAGGCACCGGTGCCGATCGTCGCGCCCCGTACGCCCGGCGACTGCTTCGACGCCGCTCTCGAGGCGGCCCGGATCGCGCTCGCCTACCGCACCCCGGTGCTGCTGCTGAGCGACGGCTATCTGGCCAACGGCTCCGAGCCGTGGCGGATCCCCGACATCGACGAACTCCCGGATCTGCGCGTGCAGTTCGCCACCGGCCCGAACCACGAGCTGGCGGACGGAACGGAGGTGTTCTGGCCGTACAAGCGTGATCCGCAGACCCTTGCGCGTCCCTGGGCGGTTCCGGGGACGCCAGGACTCGAGCACCGCATCGGCGGCATCGAGAAGCAGGACGGCACCGGCAATATCTCCTACGACCCCGCCAACCACGACTTCATGGTCCGCACCCGCCAGGCCAAGATCGACGGCATCGAGGTCGACGACGTAGCGGTCGACGACCCGCACAGTGCGACCACACTGGTCCTGGGCTGGGGCTCGACCTACGGTCCGATCACCGCCGCCGTACGCCGGCTGCGCACCGCCGGCCTTCCCATCGCGCAGGCCCATCTGCGCCACCTGAACCCGTTCCCGAGGAATCTCGGGGAGGTGCTGGGGCGTTACCAGAAGGTAGTGGTACCCGAGATGAACCTCGGCCAGCTCGCCACCCTGATCCGGGCGAGGTATCTGGTCGACGCGAAGAGCTACAACCAGGTCAACGGCATGCCGTTCAAGGCCGAGCAGCTCGCAGAAGCTCTCAAGGAGGCCATCAATGACTGAGGCGCTCTCGCTGGTGCCCAAGGCCGACGCCAAGCAGTCCATGAAGGACTTCAAGTCCGACCAGGAAGTGCGCTGGTGCCCAGGCTGCGGTGACTACGCGATCCTCGCCGCCGTTCAGGGCTTCATGCCCGAGCTCGGCCTGGCGAAGGAGAACATCGTCTTCGTCTCCGGAATCGGCTGCTCCTCCCGCTTCCCGTACTACATGAACACCTACGGGATGCACTCCATCCACGGCCGCGCTCCCGCCATCGCGACCGGGCTCGCCTCCTCGCGCCGCGATCTGTCGGTCTGGGTCGTCACCGGCGACGGCGACGCCCTCTCCATCGGCGGCAACCACCTGATCCATGCGCTGCGCCGCAATGTGAATCTCAAGATCCTGCTGTTCAACAACCGCATCTACGGACTCACCAAGGGCCAGTACAGCCCGACCTCCGAGGTCGGCAAGATCACCAAGTCGACGCCGATGGGCTCGCTGGACGCGCCCTTCAACCCGGTGTCGCTGGCGATCGGCGCCGAGGCGTCCTTCGTCGCCCGCACCGTCGACTCCGACCGCAAGCACCTCACCGAGGTGCTGCGCCAGGCCGCCGACCACCGGGGGACGGCGCTGGTGGAGATCTACCAGAACTGCAACATCTTCAACGACGGCGCCTTCGAGGTACTCAAGGACAAGCAGCAGGCGGAGGAGGCGGTCATCCGCCTCGAGCACGGAGCTCCGATCCGCTTCGGAAACGACGGCAACAAGGGTGTCGTGAGGGACGCGGCAACCGGCGATCTGAAGGTCGTTGCCGTCACCCCCGAGAACGAGTCGCAGATCCTGGTCCACGACGCGCACAGCGCCAGCCCGACCACGGCCTTCGCGCTCTCCCGCCTCGCCGACCCGGACACGCTTCACCACACCCCCATCGGGGTGCTGCGCAGTGTGGACCGGCCGGTCTACGACACGATGATGTCCGACCAGCTCGACACCGCCATCGAACAGAACGGCAAGGGCGACCTGGCCGCGCTGCTCGCCGGCAACGACACCTGGACCGTCGTCGGCTGACCCACCACGCACCCGTCCGGGGCCCGGATCTCCCGTCAGGAGGTCCGGGCTTCGTCGTACGCCGCGCAGCGCCACCAGGACCTCCTCGCCCGCCGCTCCGTCCAGCGGACCGCCCCCTCGGGCGCCGCCTTCCGGCCCGCACGACGGGCGGCCCGGGACGGCCGGCCGTGCCACGACCCCCGCTCGCCGACCGGGTCGCTTCGGCTCTCGCGACGCGCTCCCGCGGCGGTCCGAACCGTCCGGACGACACCGTACGGCGGACCAAGATCCGTCATGACCGTATGGCGATACGGACATGACAGCCCGACCCCGCGCCGCGTACCTTCGACGGGGTGATGCACCCAGGGCGGGAGGGCCAGTGAAGTCGGACGGCGAACAGCGGGCGGGACTGCTGTACGGGATCGGGGCCTACGGGATGTGGGGCCTGGTCCCGCTCTTCTGGCCGCTGCTGAAGCCGTCCGGGGCGGTGGAGATCCTCGCCCATCGGATGGTCTGGTCACTGGTCGTCGTCGGCATCGCGCTGCTGGCGCTGAAGCGGTGGGGCTGGATCCGCGAGCTGATACGACAGCCCCGGAAACTGGGACTCATCACGGTCGCGGCGGCGGTCATCACCGTCAACTGGGGCGTCTACATCTGGGCCGTCAACTCGGGCCATGTCGTCGAGGCCTCGCTCGGCTACTTCATCAACCCGCTGGTCACCATCGCGATGGGTGTACTGCTGCTGAAGGAGCGGCTACGCCCGATGCAGTGGGCGGCGGTCGCCACGGGCTGCGCGGCGGTGCTGGTGCTGGCGATCGGCTACGGACAGCCGCCGTGGATCTCGCTCACGCTCGCGTTCTCGTTCGCCACGTACGGCCTGGTCAAGAAGAAGGTCAACATCGGCGGTCTCGAGTCGCTGGCCGCGGAGACCGCGATCCAGTTCCTCCCGGCGCTGGGCTTTCTGGTCTGGCTCGGCGCGGACGGCGCGGCCACCTTCGGCGCGCACGGCGCGGGCCATGCGGCGCTGCTGGCCGCGACCGGCGTGGTGACCGCCGCGCCGCTGGTCTGCTTCGGCGCGGCGGCGATCCGGGTGCCGCTCTCCACGCTGGGGCTGTTGCAGTATCTGGCCCCGGTCTTCCAGTTCCTGCTGGGGATCCTGTACTTCCACGAGGCGATGCCCGCGGAGCGGTGGGCGGGCTTCGCGCTGGTGTGGCTGGCGCTGACCTGCCTGACGTGGGACGCGCTGCGGACGGCTCGGCGTACGAAGGCGGCGCTGCGCCTCGCGGCTGCGGCCGCGGCGGCCTCAGCCGCCCCGGCGTCGGCTCCCGCGCCGGCCCTCGCGCCACAGACGGAACCGACGGCCTGACGCGCGGCCTCGCGGGGCGCTGCTGCGGCCGAGCCCCGCGTTCCGCGGCAGCCGCGGCACCGCCAGCCGCGAGGCCCGGTCGGCAGAACCGACCGAGTCCGCGGCCTTGCACGCTCACATCGAGCACACGGGCACACGAGGGACGTCGGACCGTCAGAGGGCGAACCGCCCCGCCACCCCGCGCCGGCCGTCGGCATCAGCCCGCCATCGGCGACATCATTCGTCTCCTTCTGCGAGTTCCGCGTGGCGGACGCGGTGCGCCCGGACCTTGCTGCGGTTGCCGCACCGTTCCATCGCACACCAGCGGCGACGGCCCGGGCGTGAGGTGTCGACGAAGGTCAGACAGCAGTCGTGCGAGCCGCATTCGCGGATGCGGTGTGCGTACGGACCGGTGAAGAGGTCCACCGCATCGCGCGCCACGGCCGACAGAAGCTGGGTGCCGGTGGCCCCGGGCGCCCAGTCGCGGCGGCCCCGGTCGGTGATCCGGGGCGCGAGCGGGGTCTGCGCCGCGGCCTCGTTGACCACGGCCAGATCGGTGGGGCTCAGCGCGCGGCCGTGCACCCGATCGGCGGTCAGCCGCCACAGGGCGTCCCTGAGGAGCCGGGCAGCCGCCACCTCGTCGTGCGCGACGACCGGCTCAAGGCCGTCCGGCAGGCGGCTCTCCCCCGCCCAGCGCACCAGGTCGGCGGGCTCGTGAAGCACCTCGTACCGCGCGAAGTCGCCGGGTCCTCCGGTGGTCAGCAACTCCAGGCAGAGCGCGCCGGGGTCGAACCGATAGGAACGCCCTTCCGGCGTACGCAGGGTGAGTCCTCTTGCAGGCTCGCTCATGTAACCACTATAACTGGTTAGCATGGCACTGCACTGGAAGCTTGTCATCGATACGTCCGACCCACACGCACAGGCCGACTTCTGGTCCGCGACCCTCGGCTACGAGCTCGAGGACCACAGCCCCCTCATCGAGCGCCTGCGCGGACACGGTCAGCTGCCGGACGATTCGACGGTCCGTTCACACGGCCGGGACGCCTTGCGCGATTACGCCGCCGTCCGGCATCCGGACGACCCCTTCGACGAGGACAGCGGGATGGGCCTCGGCCGCAGGCTCCTCTTCCAGCGCGTCCCTGAGGGGAAGACGACGAAGAACCGTCTCCATCTCGACCTGCACGTCGGCCCGGAGCGCCGCGAGGCGGAAGTCGCACGGCTGGAGGGCCTGGGAGCGAGGGTTCTGTACCACGCGGACGAACCGGTGGGCGTCTGGTCGACCATGGCCGACCCCGAGGGCAATGAGTTCTGCGTGGAGTAGCCGGGCAGCGGATCCTCCTACTCCGATTCCTTCCAGGTGAAGGACTCCAGCCCCTCGCACTCCTCCTCGGCCCCTCGCCGACGGCGGCGAACCCGCCGTGTGCCCAGCGCAAGGACGCCCACCAGCAGACCCATCGCGCACACGGTGAGGAGCAGTGCGAGCACACCGACGCGCAGAACCTGCCGGACCAGGGCCTCCAGGACGGGGAACGGGTCGACGTGCATATGCATGGGCGCCGGCGCGGGCTTGGTCATGCCCACAGCTTGCGGCTCGACCGCGTCATCCGCTCCCGACCTGCGGACCTCGTGCTCCAACAGCGCCACGGCATTGACCATTCCGCGATCCGTCCAGTCCGCTATACGAACGCGGCTGTCCGGTTTCCGCCCTTGACGGTTAGTCAAACTCTCGCTGAACTCTCAACACGCACTGCGCACCACCAGCTCCAGCGCCCTGGGACCCGCCATCCCGGGGCGTCTCGCACGTTCCGTCCTGTCCCCGTACGGAATCCGGAGCCCCCACACATGAACTCTTCCGCCCCCAGACGCGCGGCCGCGGCCGCCGCACTCGCCCTCGCCGGACTGCTCGTCGGCGCGGCGCCCGCGGCACCGGCACCCGCGGCACCGGCACCCGCGCTTGCCGCTCCCGACATACCGCTCGCCAACGTCAAGGCGCATCTCACCCAGCTCCAGTCGATAGCCACCGCCAACGGCGGCAACCGCGCGCACGGCCGGACCGGCTACAAGGCGTCCATCGACTACGTGAAGGCCAAGCTGGACGCGGCCGGATTCACCACGTCCCTCCAGCAGTTCACCTCGAGCGGCGCGACCGGCTACAACCTGATCGCCGACTGGCCGGGCGGTGACGCCAACCAGACCCTGATGGCCGGCTCGCACCTCGACTCGGTCAACGCGGGCGCCGGGATCAACGACAACGGCTCCGGCTCGGCGGCCGTCCTGGAGACCGCGCTGGCCGTCTCCCGCGCCCAGTTCAAGCCGGAAAAGCATCTGCGGTTCGGCTGGTGGGGGGCCGAGGAGCTGGGTCTGGTCGGGTCGAAGTACTACGTCAACAACCTTCCCGCCGCCGAGCGTTCGAAGATCTCGGGCTATCTGAACTTCGACATGATCGGCTCACCGAACCCCGGTTACTTCGTCTACGACGACGACCCGGCCATCGAGAAGACCTTCAAGGACTACTTCGCGGGGCTCAGCATCCCGACCGAGATCGAGACCGAGGGCGACGGCCGCTCCGACCACGCCCCGTTCAAGAACGCGGGCGTCCCCGTCGGCGGCCTGTTCACCGGCGCCGACTACACCAAGACGGCGGCCCAGGCCCAGAAGTGGGGCGGCACGGCCGGCCAGGCATTCGACCGCTGCTACCACTCCTCCTGCGACACCGCGGCGAACATCAACGACACCGCGCTCGACCGCAACAGCGATGCGATCGCGCACGCGATCTGGACACTGTCCGCCGGGACGACCACACCGCCGGGTGACGTGTACGAGAACACCGCCGACGTCGCGATCCCGGACAACGGCGCTGCTGTCACCTCGACGGTCAACGTCACGGGCCGCACGGGCAACGCCCCGGCCACCCTCAAGGTCGGCGTGGACATCATCCACACCTGGCGCGGCGACCTGGTCGTCGACCTGATCGCCCCGGACGGAACGGTCTACAACCTGAAGCCGTTCAGCTCCTCCGACTCGGCCGACAACGTCCAGACGACCTACACGGTCAACGCCTCCTCCGAGGTCGCCAACGGCGCCTGGAAGCTGAGCGTCCAGGACAAGGCGGCATGGGACACCGGCTACATCAACAGCTTCAAGCTCACTTTCTGAGAGGTCCCACGACCGCCACCCCCCACAGGCTGCATGCGTGTGCATATACTGCGCACGCATGCAGTCGTCTTTGGTACGCGCACGAGGGGCACACACTCATGACCCGGAAGTTCCTGTTCCTGCTGGGCAGCAGCCGCACCGGCGGCAACACCGAGACGCTGGCCCGCCTGGCCGCCGAACAGCTTCCGGCCGGGGCCGAGCAGGTCTGGCTGCGGCTGTCCGAGCTCCCACTGGCCGAGTTCGAGGACCTGCGCCACGAGGGCGAGGGCAGCTACCCCGTACCCACCGGGCATGCCGAGGCCCTGCTGGACGCCACGCTGGAGGCGACCGACCTCGTCATCGCGTCGCCGCTGTACTGGTACAGCGTCTCGGCATCGGTCAAGCGCTATCTGGACCACTGGTCGGGCTGGCTGCGCGTGCCGGGTACGGACTTCAGGGCACGGATGGCCGGGCGCACGCTATGGGGTGTGACCTCGTACGCGAGCACGGCCGACAAGGCCGAGCCACTCATCGGCACCCTGCGCAACACCGCGGACTTCATGGGCATGCACTTCGGCGGCGTCCTGCTCGGCAACGGCACCCGGCCGGGTCAGGTGGAGAACGACAGCGACGCGACCGCCCGGGCCAAGGAGTTCTTCACCGGGTAAGGCCCTTCAGGTGGAGAGACCCTTCATCCGGTGAAGACCTCCAGGCAAAGAGCTCCTTCACGCGGTGATGTCCTTCGCGGTGAAGCGCGCCCACGCCGCCGACCCGAACACCGCCACGTACACCCCCTGCAGACCGAGGTTCTTCGCTACCTCGTCCCAGTAGACCGGCTCCCGCATCAGGTCCGAGAACGACATCCAGTAGTGCGGGAAGAGGTAGGGATGGATCGCGTGCAGCTGCGGAATCCCGTCCAGGATCTGCACCGTGATCAGCAGTCCGACGGTCGTCGCCATCGCCGCGATACCACTGCCGGTGAGCGTCGAGATGAAGAGACCGAGCGCCGCGATCCCGCTCAGCGACGCGGCAACGACGGCCGCGACCAGCGCGGCCCTCAGCAGTCCGTCGCCGAAGGAGATCCGGGTGCCGGAAATGGTCGTGACATCGCCGAGCGGGAAGAGCAGCGAGCCGACCGCGAGCGCGGACACCGCCACGACCAGGGTCCCGACCAGGCAGAAGGAGCAGGCGGTGGCGTACTTGGCGAGCAGCAGCCGGCTGCGTCCGGCCGGGGCGACCAGTAGATAGCGCAGGGTGCCGGAGTTCGCCTCGCCCGCGATCGCATCACCCGCGACGACGCCGATCGCCATCGGGAGGAAGACCGGCAGGGTCGCGGCGAGCGCGGCGAAGACCAGGAACAGGCCGTTGTTGGTGATCTGGGCGATGAAGGCGGGGCCGCCACCGCGGCCGCCGCCGGCCGGACCGCCGCCGCTCGTCTCGACCCTGATGGCGATGCCGATCAGTACGGGTACGGCGGCCAGCACGCCCAGCAGCGCGAGCGTGCGCCCGCGGCGGAAGGTGGTGGTCAGCTCGGAGCGGAAGAGGCCGAACGTCCACAGCGGACTGCTCGTCCTTTCGCGTACGAGCGTGTCAGCCTGCGACATCGAAGCCCTCTCCGGTCAGCGCGACGAAGGCGTCCTCGAGCGAGACGCGCTCGACGCCGAAGCCTCGTACCCGTACGCCGCCCTGCACCAGCGCGGCATTGATCTCCGCCAACTCCGTTTCGATGGCGGGCAGTTCCCCCGTCACCCGATACTCGGCCACGGCCAGATCAGTGACCCCCAGCTCCTTCAGGAGCCGGGCGGCGTCGGCAGGGTCGGGAGTGGTGACGGCAAGCCGCCCCCGCGCGCCCGCCGCGAGATCGGCGACCCGGCCCTGGGTGAGGAGCCGGCCCCGGGCCATCACCGCGGCGTGTGTGCAGACCTGCTCGATCTCGTCGAGCAGATGGGACGAGAGAAAGACCGTGGTGCCGTCGGCCGCCAGCTCCCGCACCAGAGAACGGATCTCCCGCATGCCCTGCGGATCGAGGCCGTTCGTCGGCTCGTCGAGTACCAGCAGCTTCCGTGGCTGCAGCAGCGCGGCGGCCAGCCCCAGCCGCTGTTTCATCCCGAGCGAGTACGCCTTGGCCTTCTTGCCCGCGGCCTGCGCCAGCCCGACCCGGTCCAGCGCGGCGGCGACACGGGTGCGCCGCGTCCGGGGATCGGCGCTCGGGTCGGCGGAGTCGTAGCGCAGCAGATTGTCGCGGCCGCTCAGGAACCCGTACAGCGCGGGCCCTTCGATCAGTGCGCCCACCTGCGGCAGTACGGTGCGGACCGCGCGCGGCATGGGCATACCGAGGACCGTGGCGCTGCCGGCGGTCGGCTCGATGAGCCCCATCAGCATCCGGATGGTGGTGGTCTTGCCGGAGCCGTTGGGACCGAGGAACCCGAAGACACTGCCGTCGGGCACGCTGAGATCGAGCCGTTCGACGGCCAACTGCCCGCCCCGGTAGCGCTTGGTGAGCCCCTGCGTCTCGATGACGGCTGTCATTCCGGTCCCCCGTTCACTCGTCAGCGGTCCGCCCCACCGTACGGAGCGTACGGCGGGGCGGACGGTAAGCGCGCGTCGTCATGTCCGACCTGGTGTTACTTTGCCTCGTTCGCGGCCTTCACGAGCGCGTCCTTGGTCACGGCGCCGACGTAGACGGTGCCGTCGTCCGTCATCAGGGCGTTGACCAGGCGGGTCTTGAAGACCGTGCCCGAGCCGAACTTCCCGTTCACCTGGTCACCCAGCGCGTCCAGGAACTTCTTGGCCTCCGGCGGCACATCGCCGTCCTTCGGCGTGGTGGGCTGCTGACCGCCCGGCGTCTCGATCTTGGCGATGGCGTTCCAGCCCTTGCCGATGACGTTCAGACCCTGGAAGCCCTCCAGGCCCATGAAGTCCTCGTGGCCCTTGAAGCCCTCGTGGTCCTTCGCTCCCTTGTCCTGCTTCAGCTCGTCGGCCTCTGTCACCTTCGCGCCCTTGGGCGGGGTGAAGTCGAAGGTCGACGCGTCCGGCTTGGAGAAGTCGACCTTGGTGAAGCCGACGTCGATCGCGGCCTTGCCGCCACTGCTCGGGGTGAGCGTGAACTTCAGCGGCACGCCGTTCTTGGCGTCCACCGCGACCTTGATCGAGCCGATCGTCGAGCCGCTCTGCTTGGGCTTGATGACCAGCTGGTAGGCATCGCGGCCGGCCACCTGCGCCGTACCGCCGACGGTCACCGAGGTGGTGTCGTCCGCGGCCTTGAGCGCCTCTGCGGCGAACTCCTTGGGCGTGCTCGGGAGGTCCTTCGGCGGGGCCCCGTGCTCCTTGCCGGAGCCGTCGTCCTTGCGGCCGTCCTTGGCGTGATAGGCCTCGTTCGAGGCGCTGTCGTACGCCCAGACCTCGTCGCCGTTGTGGATCAGGCTGTACTCGGCGGTGTCCTCCAGGATCGACACCTTCCCCTTGTCGGGGCCGTCCGCCGCGACCCGCAGGGTGTGCGAGCCGGTGGCCAGCTCCATCAGCTTGCCGTCGGGAGAAGCGGACGAGGACCCGTCCCGCTCGCCGCCCAGGCCCGCCAGGCCGCCCAGCGACGGGATACCGAGGTCGGTGTTGATCTTCACCGTGCCGGAGAGCTGCTGGGCGTCCGACGCGGCCATCTTCTCGATGAGTTCCTGCGCGCTGATCTTCGGCAGATCGGGGTCACCGGAGGCAGCGAGCGCCGGGACGAGCCCGATGGTCGCCGCCGCCACCCCGGCCACCGCGGCCGGGACGATGTAGCGCGCTGCCCTGCGGCGGCCCGCTGCGAGGTCCTTGGCCTCTTCGGTGGTCTGTGCGCTGTCGTTCGGTGCCATGGTGTGCCCTACCTCCGTGGTTGGTCAGGCGTCGTAGTAATCATCTGACCAAATCGGACGTGCGGAAGCGTCAGACCCCGGGAGCAACTTGGCGTACTGCTCTGGGATGACGGCAGAGGCGCGGCGCCTCCCCCGGCCGGTGGGGGAAGCGCCGTAAGCCCTGTTGCCGTACCGGTTACCTCTGGATGAAGACGTAGTCCGCCCCGTAGGGGACGCCGACGATCGTTCCCTGCTCGCAGCCGCCGGCCGGCGCGACGCCGCCCACGGTATTCAGCCGGAAGATCTCCTGGGTGTTCGCCAACAGCCCCCGCTTCTTGCCGGACTGGGTGGCCTGGAGGTCCAGCTCGGGGATGTTCTTGGCTCCGTTCGGTGTCTTGCTGATCAGCTTTCCGGTGACCGCGCTGTGGTCCTGTGCGACCCACTGCGGCGTGCCGGAGTTGGGGGCGATGAAGGAGTGGTCGATGTGGCCGCCGAGGACTGCGCGCACATCACGCTGCTGGAACGAGAACGTGCCGTCCTCGCCCTTCTTGCACTCGTAGATCTGCTTGCCCTTGACGACGGAGGCCTGGAAGTTGTCGAGCGCCTTGCCGAAGCCGAAGCCGTTGGTCACCTTGTGGAACTGGCCGCGGACCGCTCCGCCCGGGAACTCTGCGGTGTGCAGATTGGCGTAGAACCCGTTCGGGTCCGTCGTGAAAGCGTCGAGCACGGCCTTGTCCGTGACCTTGACCGTGCCGGTGACGGCGCCGGTCCAGCCCTTGCTCCTCGTCGCGCCCTTGCTCAGCAGCCCGGTGAAGTCGATCTTGATGCCGCCGTTGCTGCCTTTCGCGCCCTGGTGGATGTGGAGGGCGGTCGGCTTGTCGGTGCCGCGGAACTTCACCGCGACGGACACCTTGTCCCCCTTGACCTTCACGAACTCCAGCGCGGCACCGTCGCGGTCACCGACGGCGGGCCCGCCCTGGACCGGCACCTCGCTCGCGCCGTTCAGGCTCGCCACGAAAAGGGCGGCGCCTCGGTCGGAGCCGCCACCGACGCCGCTCTGTACGGCGACCTCCGCGCCGCTGCCCGGGTGGCCCGAGTGCCCGGCGGCGGAGCTGTTGCCGGCCGCGAAGGCCGGCAGGACGGCGAGGGCGACACCGGCCGCGGCAGCGACAGCGATGGTACCGACAAGGATGGTCTTGTTCCGCTTCATTACGAAATCTCCCCGTACACGATGCCAACGCCCACTGCGTCAGCTTCTGGGCAGGAGTACAGAGTGGATCCGAGGTTAGACTCAATCCAACAAGGTGACCTGCGTCACAGATCTCGAGAAGACACGCCACCTCCGCCGGGAGGGTGTACGGGAGGTGTCGTACAGGCAAACAGAGGGTCCGGCAGGGCGCCCTGCGCGTGTCCCCGACAGGGCGCGCGGCGTCGGACCCGCCCGCGGTCCCGCCGGCCGGCCGTGATCCCGGCCGTCAGCGCGCGGAGCCGGCCCGTGTGCGGTCAGCCCGCGCGGTGGACCACCGCGTCGCAGAGCTCTTCCAGAGCGGCCTTGGCGTAGCAGTCGGGCAGCGGGGCGAGCATCGCCCGCGCCTCTTCCGCGTACCGCACGGTGTCCCGCCTGGCCTGCTCGAGCGCCGGATGCGCGCGCAGCAGCCGCAGCGCCTCGGCATGGCGGTCGTCGTCCGTCAGATCCCCGTCGAGCAGCGCGACGAGCTCCAGGTCCTCGGGCCGTTCGTGCGCGGCTGCCTGCGCGCGCAGATGCAGCACGGGCAGGGTCGGGATGCCCTCGCGCAGATCCGTGCCGGGCGTCTTGCCCGACTCGTGCGAGTCGCTGGCGATGTCGAGTACGTCGTCGGCGAGCTGGAAGGCCACACCGAGCCGCTCCCCGTACTGGGTGAGGATGTCCACGACGCCCTCGTCGGCGCCCGACATCATCGCGCCGAACCGCCCCGAGACCGCGATCAGCGAGCCCGTCTTGCCCCCGATGACATCGAGGTAGTGCTCGGCCGGGTCGCGGCCGTCGCGCGGCCCCGCGGTCTCCAGGATCTGACCGGTGACCAGGCGCTCGAAGGCCTCCGCCTGGATGCGTACGGCCTCCGGACCCAGATCGGCCAGTATGTGCGAGGCCCTCGCGAACAGGAAGTCGCCGGTCAGCACGGCGACGGAGTTCCCCCAGCGCACGTTGGCGCTGTCCACTCCGCGCCGGACCTCGGCCTCGTCCATCACATCGTCGTGGTACAGCGTCGCGAGATGGGTCAGCTCGACGACCACGGCCGAGGGCACGACACCCGGCGCGTGCGGATCACCGAACTGGGCGGCGAGCATCACCAGCAGCGGCCGGAAGCGCTTGCCCCCGGCGCGTACAAGATGCCGTGCGGCCTCCGTGATGAAGGGCACCTCGCTCTTGGTGGCATCGAGGAGTCCCGCCTCGACAGCCGCCAATCCGGTCTGGACATCGGCCTCAAGAGCCTGGTCCCGCACGCTCAGCCCGAACGGCCCGACGACGGTCACGAGGGGATCTCCTGTCTGCTGACGATCACACGGATTGTCGATGTGTCGCTGGATTCACTCAAGTCAGCGTATCCGGTCGCCTTTCGATCACCGTGGGCGCCTTCCCGCCTCCCCCGGTATGTTCGTGATCAGCTCATACACCTATGAGTGGGCCTTTTGTCCTGAACCGAGGTCCTGTCATGCGCATCCGTACCGAGTTCCCGTACGACACCGGCCACGAGGACGTCCGGATCCCGCTCCCGGACGGGACGAGGCTGTATGCGCGTGTCTGGCGGCCGCTCACCGACGAGCCCGTACCTGCCCTCCTCGAGTATCTGCCGCACCGGCTCAGCGACGTGACCGCGCCGCGCGACCACCAGCGTCATCCCTGGTACGCGGGCCACGGCTACGCCTCCGTACGGGTCGACATCCGCGGACACGGCAACAGCGAGGGCATGCCGGGCGACGCGTACGACACGGCCGGGCCCGCCGACGGGGTCGCCGTCGTCAACTGGCTGGCCCGGCAGCCGTGGTGCACCGGCCGGGTCGGCATGTTCGGGATCGCCTGGGGCGGCTGCAGCGCGCTCCGGATCGCGGCACTCGCACCCGAGCCGCTGAAGGCGGTCGTCACGGTCTGCGCGGCCGACGACCCGTACGACAACGACATGCACTACATGGGCGGTTCGGTGCTCGCCGCCGGTATGCACGCCTGGTCCGCCACCCTGCTCGCCTTCGCCGCGCGCCCGCCCGACCCCCTCTTCGTCGGCGACGAGTGGCGCGAGATGTGGCTGAAGCGGCTGGAAGGCGTCGTCCCGCGCATCCACACCTGGCTCGCCCACCAGATCCGCGACGACTACTGGAAGCACGGCGGCGTCCGCGAGGACTACTCGGCGATCGACGCGGCGGTACTGGCCGTGGGCGGCTGGCACGACCCGTACCGGGACACGGTGCTGCGGCTGGTGGAGCATCTTCCGCCCGATCGTGTACGTGGGCTGATCGGCCCGTGGTCGCACCAGTACCCGGACCGGGGGCGTCCTCCCGGACCCGCGATCGGCTTCCTTCAGGAGACCCTGCGCTGGTGGGACCACCACCTCAAGGGTCTCGAGAACGACGTCATGGCCGAGCCCCCGCTGCGCTCATGG
Source organism: Streptomyces sp. NPDC002926 (assembly GCF_053591755.1). NCBI lineage: Bacteria > Bacillati > Actinomycetota > Actinomycetes > Kitasatosporales > Streptomycetaceae > Streptomyces > Streptomyces sp. NPDC002926. The sequence goes on along the minus strand of NZ_JBSFUK010000005.1, from coordinate 121,670 downwards.
ATCAGCGAGTCGCATCCGCCCGCGACGACGTACACCGAGCTGCCGGGCCGCTGGGTGGGTCTCGCCGCTTGGCCCTCGCCGCACATCGCCACCGTCCCGTACGCGCTCCGGGGCGCGCCGGTGATCGTCGACTCGCCGCTCCACACCGGCCTGGACGCCGGCCGCTTCCTGCCCTCCGGGAACGACGCCGACCTGCCGCCCGACCAGCGCGACGAGGACGCCTGCTCGGCCTGCTTCGAGTTCCCGGTCACCGGCGACCCGATCGAGATCCTCGGCCGCCCCCGGGTGATCCTGCGGCTGCGCCTTGACGTGCCCCACGGCCAGGCGATCGCCCGGCTCTGCGACATCGCCCCGGACGGCTCGTCCGCCCTGGTGACCCGGGGCGTACTCAACCTCTCCGCCCGCCACGGCCGCGATCGCTCCGACGCCTGGCCGCCCGGCGGGACGGAGGACGTCGCCTTCGAGCTCAACGCCATCGGCCACACCTTCCCGCCGGGCCACCGCATCCGGCTCGCCGTCTCCTCCTCCTACTGGCCCTGGATCTGGCCGCAGACCACCTCGGCCGGCTTCACGCTCGACCCGGCGGGCTCCCGCCTCGAACTGCCCGTACACGAGAGAGGCGAGAACACGGCGGACAAGATCACCTTCGGGGAACCCGAACAGTCCGAGCCGCTCGGCGTCAGCGTCCCCGTGACCTTGGACGAGCAGCGCCCGGAGCGCCTGGTGATCCGGGACGTGGCGAAGGGCGAATGGCGCCTGGAGGTCGACCCGCGCCCCGGCGGCACCCGCGTCCATCCGGACGGCCTGGAGTTCACCGAGGACGCCCTGGAGACGTACACGATCCAGGAGAACGACCCGCTCTCCGCGCACACCCGCTCCGACTGGACGACCCGGCTGCACCGGCCGGAGCTCGCCTGGGACGTCCGGATCGAGACGCGCTCGGAAATCACCTGCGACGCGGCCGACTTCATCACCTCGAACGAGGTGGTGTGCAAGGACGGCCGCGAGATCGTCTTCCACCGCACCTGGGAGAAACGCATCCCGCGCATGGCGGGCTGACCCGGTCGGACGTGCGGCCTGCCGCCGCGGGGCAACGTCCACGTAACGTGTCACTCACACCCGTGGAAAGCGAGGCAAGCACCGATGCCCGAGCAGAGCCCGCTCGATCTGGCCGAGGGCGATCCCTTCGGCCCGCACAACCTCCCGTACGGCGTCTTCACCACCGCCGACGAGCCCGACCGCCGCCGGCTCGGCGTCCGCATCGGCGACCAGGTACTCGACGCGGGAGCGGCGGCGCACGCCCTCGGCTCCCCCTACGCCGCCCTGCTGGCGCAGCCGAGCCTCAATCCGCTGCTCGCCGCGGGCCGCACCGCCTGGCGCGACGTACGCCGCGCGCTCACCGCCTGGGTCACGGTGCCCGCCCACCGGCCGGACATCGAACCGCTGCTCCACCCGCTCGGCTCGGTCACGCTGCACCTCCCGTACGACGTCGCGGACTATGTCGACTTCTACGCGAGCGAGCACCACGCCACCAACGTCGGCAAGATCTTCCGGCCGGACGGGGAGGCACTGACCCCCAACTGGAAGCATCTGCCGATCGGTTACCACGGCCGCTCCGGCACGGTCGTCGTCTCCGGCACGGACGTGATACGCCCCCGTGGCCAGCGCAAGACCCCCGCCGACGCCGCGCCGCTCTTCGGCCCGTCCGTGAAGCTCGACATCGAGGCCGAGGTCGGCTTCCTCGTCGGCACCCCCTCCGAGCCGGGCAGGCCGGTCGCACTCGCCGACTTCCGCGACCATGTGTTCGGGCTCTCGCTCCTCAACGACTGGTCGGCGCGCGACATCCAGGCCTGGGAGTACGTCCCGCTCGGCCCGTTCCTCGGAAAGTCCTTCGCCACGTCCGTATCCGCCTGGGTGACGCCGCTCGAGGCCCTGGACGCGGCCAGGGCCCCCGCGCCCGTCAGGGACTTCGACCTGCTCCCCTATCTCGACGACTCCGCCGAGGAGGAGCCGGGCGGCTTCGACCTGCGCATCACGGTGGCGATCAACGGCCATGTGGTCGCCGAGCCGCCGTTCGCCACCATGTACTGGACGGCCGCCCAGCAACTGGCCCATATGACGGTCAACGGCGCCTCGCTCCGTACGGGAGACCTCTTCGGCTCCGGCACCGTCAGCGGCCCCGAGGTCCACCAGCGCGGCTCGCTGCTCGAGCTCACGTGGAACGGCCGGGACGCGCTCGAACTGCCGGAGGGCAAGCGGACCTTCCTGGAGGACGGCGATGTGGTGACCATGACCGCCTGGGCGCCGGGCCCGGACGGCGTACGGGTGGGCCTGGGCGAAGTGACCGGCCGGATCGTACCGAGCATCGGGCAATGACCGAACTCACCCTGCCCGAGGAGTTGTTGCTGCTTGCCCTCGACCCGGTGACGGGCCGCCGGCACTGCGGGCGGCGCTATCTGCAGTACGGGCTGGCCGGCGCCGCCCTGGCCGAGCTCGAGCTCCAGGGCAGGGTCGCCGAGGCACACGGCCGGGTGACGGTGGTCAACCCACTGCCGCCGCAGGACCGGCTGTCGGCGCAGATCCTGGCGAGCCTCCCGGCCCCGGGCAGGAGCCGGTTCGGCGACGGCATACGCGCCCGGCCCTGGGTCAGGCGCACCGGGCGTGAGGTCGAGGAGCTGTGCGTGCACCAATTGGTGGGACGTGGTGCGCTGCGGGTGGAGACCCGCCGCCTCCTGGGTCTCATCCCGTACCACCGCTACCCGGCGGCGGCCGAGGACTGGTCGGCGCCGGTGCGGGGGCGCTACGCCGCGTCGGTGTCGGCCGGCTTCCCGGACCGCCGCGGCCGGCTGCTCGCCGCCTTCACCTTGGCGATCGGTCTTGCCGGGGTGCTGAATCCGCGATTCAGGACCTGGCGGGCGCGAGGGGCGCTGCGGGCTCTCGTACGGGAGGAGTGGGCGCCGTACGCGGTGCACCGCGCCGTACAGCAGGACAAGAAGTCGAGCAGCAGCGGCGGCTTCGGGGGCGACGGAGGGGGCGGCGGCGACGGGGGCGGCGACTGACGCCCCCGGGGTGGCAGATCTTTCCGCCACCACCACAGACATGCAGGTCAGAGCGGTGCGACGCGACGCCTTGAGTGGCGCAACACTCTGGCAACACCACCGTCGGCACAGCGTCGGTATGGTCCGACGCATGCCTGAACGTATCCGTGATCACACCGTGCCGGTCGCCGCCGCCCGACGGCGGCGGCTGCGCGCGGACCAGGCGCGGCAGCTCGCCGATCTGCTGCGCCACCAGGTCCGCACCGGTGGCTTCCCCGGCGGCGTACTGCCGCTGGAAGGCGCGATCGGGGACGACTACCGGGTGTCCCGCAACACGGTCAGGCAGGCCCTGGATCTGCTCCGTACGGAAGGGCTGGTCGAACGGCAGCCGGGCGTCGGCACCGTCGTGGTGTCCGAGAAGTACTCGCACGGCCTCGACCGACTGCAGGGCCTCGCCGAAACCCTGCACGAACACGGCGACGTCACCAACGAAGTCCGTACGGTCGGCCCGGTCGCCGCGCCCGCACCCGTGGCCCGGCGGCTCGGCCTCACGGAGCACACCGACGTGCTCTGCATCGAGCGGCTGCGCCGGCTGAACGGTCTGCCGCTCTCCCTCGACCTCACCTACATCCCGATGGACATCGGCACCGGCCTGCTCGGCTGCGACCTGGAGCACACCGATGTGTTCCGGTTGCTCGAAACGCTCACCGGGCAGCCGCTGGGCACGGCCGAGATCACTCTGGAGGCCGTCAACGCCGACGCGCACTCCGCCGCCGTACTCGAAGCCCCGCGCGGCACGGCCGTACTCATGCTGGAACGACTCACCCATCTCTCCGACGGACGGCCCGTGGACCTGGAGTTCATCCGCTTCCGCGGCGACCGCATCACCATGAGCGGGCTGCTCCACCGCTGCGTCTGACCCTCACCCGCACGGCTTTGCCCGTACGCCCTTCACCCGCACCCCTTTCCTGGAGACAGCCATGCCTCTGGCCCCCCAGCGCGCCGACGTCCCCGTGACCATCGACGAGTCGAAGTGCATCGACGGCTGCACCCTCTGCGTCGACATGTGCCCGCTCGACTCCCTCGCGATCAATCCGGACAGCGGCAAGGCCTTCATGCACGTCGACGAGTGCTGGTACTGCGGCCCGTGCGCGGCCCGGTGTCCCACGGACGCGGTCACGGTCAACATGCCCTATCTGCTGCGGTAAAGCCCGAGAGGTACGAACTCCCATGTCACGCAAGCCAGTTGCGCTCCTCGCCGCCACCCTGCTGTTGCCGCTCACCGGCTGCGGCGGCGAGGCGAACGCGGGCGGCTCCGGCACGGTCACGGTGACCGTCGGCTACCAGTCCAAGACCATCAACACCGTCACGGCCGGCACGCTGCTCCGGTCGCTCGGCTACTTCGAGCGTGAGCTCGCCGCACGCGGCAAGCGTGACGGCGTCACCTACAAGGTCAAGTGGCAGGACTACGCCACGGGCGCGCCGATCACCGCCCAGATGACCGCCGGAAAGATCGACATCGGTTCGATGGGCGACTTCCCGCTGCTGATCAACGCGGCTCGCGGCAAACAGCTGAACCGGCCGACGCGGCTGGTCTCGGTCACCGGCTACAACCTGCGCGGCGGCCTCAACACGGTGGTGACGGCACCGGATTCGAAGGCGGCATCGCTGAAGGATCTGCGCGGCAAGAAGGTGTCGACAAGTGTCGGTTCGGCGGCCGACGGCACGCTCGTACGGGCGCTCCAGCGGTCGGACATCGACCCGGAGAAGGACATCCGCAAGCTCAACCAGCAGCCGGCGGTGGGTGCCTCGGCACTGCAGGCGGGCAGCGTGGACGCGCTTTCGCAGTTCGTGGCGTGGCCGGGGCTGCTCGCGTTCCAGGGCAGGGCGAAGGCGCTGTACGACGGGGCGGAGCTGAACCTGCCGACGTTCCACGGGGTCACCGCGCGCGAGGACTTCGCGAAGAAGCGGCCCGCGCTGCTCGAGGACTTCCTGCGGGCGCAGGCCGACGCGACGGAGTATCTGCGCGCGCACCCGGTGACGGCCGCGGAGTCGGTGGCGAAGGCGACCGGGCTGCCGGCCGAGGTGGTCTACCTCTACAACGGCGCCAACGGCATCGCCACCTTCGACCCGACGATCAAGCCCCGGCTGGTGGACGCCCTGAAGAAGGACGTGCCGGTGCTGAAGTCGGCGAAGCTGGTGGGCGACGTGGATGTGGACGCGTTCGTCGACGACCAGTATGTGAAGCGGGCCTTCGGCGACGGCTACGCGAAGGCACTCGGCGCCACGTCCGCGGCCGCGAGGAGCGAGGTGTGGCTGACGGGCAAGACCGTCACGCAGTCCTTCGACTCCCCCGCGGAGCTGCTGCGTCATGTCGCCGCCCATCGGGACGCGGTCCGTGCGGCATACGTCCCCGACGCCACCACCGGAACGCTCTGGTTCGCCGACAAGGCGGTGTGGGTGGCGGACGGCACGGCACTGCGGCCCTTCGTCGCGCCGTCCACGGCCGCCGCGTATGTCGCGGCGCACCCGAATGCCCGTACCGTTCCGTACGCCGATGCGCTGAAGCAGGCGTCGGCGTCATGACCACCGCATGGCCCCGGTACGCCCTGCGCGCCCTCTCGCTTGCCGCCGTGCTCGGCCTGTGGCAGCTGCTGACCGCGTTCGACGTGAATGTGTGGCTGCGTTTCGAGCAGTTCCCGACGGTTGTGGACGTCGCGCGAGAGTTCGGGGAGCGGATCGGCAGCGGCCCGTACTGGCAGGACCTGACCGACAGCCTCACCCGTATCGTCACCGGCTTCGCGCTGGCGGCGGTCGCGGGTGTGGCCATCGGCACGGCCGTCGCCCGCTCCCGCCTGGCGGCGGACCTGCTCGGCCCGGTCCTGGAAGTGCTGCGGCCCATCCCGGCGATCGCCCTGGTGCCGGTGGCGATCCTGCTCTTCCCCAGCAATGAGCAGGGCATCGTCTTCATCACCTTCACCGCGGCGTTCTTCCCGGTCATGGTCTCGACCCGCCACGCGGTGCGCGCCCTGACCCCGGTCTGGGAGGAGGCGGTCCTCACGATGGGCGGCGGCAGGTGGCGTGTGCTGGGCTCGGTGGTCCTGCCGGGGGCGCTCCCCGGGATCCTCGGCGGGCTTTCGGTGGGCATCGGCGTCTCGTGGATCTGTGTGATCTCGGCGGAGATGATCTCCGGTGAGTACGGGGTGGGTTACCGCACCTGGCAGGACTACACGGTGGTCGACTACCCGGGCGTGTTCGTCGGCATGGCGACGATCGGCGTGCTGGGCTGGCTGACCTCGACGGCGGTGGAGCTGGCCGGGCGCCGGGTGACGCGGTGGCTCCCGCGGACGGAACACGCGGAGCCGGTGGCCAAGGTCCGGCGCTCCCGGGGGATTTCCCCCACCCCGCCCCTTCCCGGACAGGTACAGGTCAGCCCCGCCGGCGATTGAGGCGCGGGGTCCGGGGCGGAGCCCCGTGGCCCGCCGCAGGCGCCCCCACCCGCACCGCACGCACGCACCCCCACCGCACGCACGCACGCACGCACAAGGAGGCGTAACCCATGACCACCCCCTCCCACACGCTCTCCCCCGCCACGAAAACCCCACCCCGCGGCGCCCGCCTCACACTCTCCCGCGTCGCCCTCGGCCGCCCCGGAGCCACCGTCCTCGAGGGGCTCGATCTCGACATCGTGTCCGGGGAGATCCTGACCGTCGTCGGGCCCTCCGGCTGCGGGAAGTCCACCCTGCTGCGCACCCTCGCCGGGCTCCTTCCCGCGCGAGGCGGGACGGTCGAACAGGACGGCGCCCCCATCACCGCCCCCCACGCCGAACGGGCTCTGGTCTTCCAGGAGGATGCGCTGCTCCCCTGGCGCACCGTCCGGTCCAACGTCGAACTGCCCCTCGCGATCAAGGGTGTTCCGCGTGCCGAGCGTCGCCGTCGCGCCGAGGCGTGGCTGGCGCGTGTCGGGCTGGACGGGCACGGGGCCAAGCTCGCGCACCGGATCTCCGGCGGCCAGCGGCAGCGCGTCCAGCTCGCGCGTGCCCTCGCCGCCGAACCGAGGGCCGTGCTGATGGACGAGCCCTTCGGGGCGCTCGACGCGCAGACCCGGGCCGGGATGCAGCAGCTGCTCGTCGAGGTGCTGCGCGGCACCGGCGCCACCGTCGTCTTCGTCACGCACGACGTGGACGAGGCGCTCTTCCTCGGCGACCGCGTAGCGCTCCTCGGCACCGGCCGCGTCCTCGATGTGCCGAAGCCGCGCGAGCGGGCCGCGCACTCCGACCCCTCCACCGTCGCGCTGCGCCGCGAGGTCCTTGAATCCCTCGGCAGCAACACCACCGACTGAAAGGCACGACCGTGCAGATTCCCGCTCTCTCCGACGCCGAGGAGCTCACCTGCGACGTCCTCGTCATCGGCGGCGGCACGGCCGGCACCATGGCGGCGCTCACCGCGGCCGAGCACGGCAGAGACGTCCTCCTGCTGGAGAAGGCGCATGTACGCCACTCCGGCGCCCTCGCCATGGGCATGGACGGCGTCAACAACGCCGTGATCCCCGGCCGCGCCGAACCCGACGACTACGTCGCCGAGATCACCCGCGCCAACGACGGCATCGTCGACCAGTCCACCGTCCGTCAGACGGCGACCCGTGGCTTCGGCATGGTCCAGCGACTCGAGTCGTACGGCGTGAAGTTCGAGAAGGACGAACACGGCGAGTACGCGGTCCGCCAGGTGCACCGCTCCGGCTCGTACGTACTGCCCATGCCCGAGGGCAAGGACGTCAAGAAGGTCCTCTACCGGCAGCTGCGCCGCCGCGAGATGCGCGAGCGCATCCGGATCGAGAACCGGGTGATGCCGGTACGGGTCCTCACCGCCGGGGGAAAGGCCGTCGGAGCCGCCGGCTTCAACACCCGTACGGGCGAGTTCGTGAAGGTACGAGCGGGCGCGGTGATTCTCGCCACCGGCGCCTGCGGCCGTCTCGGACTCCCCGCCTCCGGCTATCTCTACGGCACGTACGAGAATCCCACCAACGCCGGTGACGGCTACGCCATGGCCTACCACGCGGGCGCCGAGCTCACCGGCATCGAATGCTTCCAGATCAACCCGCTGATCAAGGACTACAACGGCCCGGCCTGCGCCTACGTCGCCAATCCCTTCGGTGGCTACCAGGTCAACCGGCACGGCGAGCGCTTCGTCGACTCCGACTACTGGTCGGGCCAGATGATGGCCGAGTTCGCGAACGAACTCGCCTCCGACCGCGGCCCGGTCTACCTCAAGCTCAGCCACCTCCCCGAGGAGTCCATCAGCGCGCTGGAAGGCATCCTGCACTCCACCGAACGCCCCACCCGCGGCACCTTCCACGCGAACCGCGGCCACGACTACCGCACCCACGACGTCGAGATGCACATCTCGGAGATCGGCCTGTGCGGCGGCCACTCGGCCTCGGGCGTACGCGTCGACGACCACGCCCGCACCACCGTGCCCGGTCTGTACGCCGCCGGCGATCTGGCCTGCGTCCCGCACAACTACATGATCGGCGCCTTCGTCTTCGGCGATCTGGCGGGCGCCGACGCGTCCCGGTACCGGGCGTACGAGGGCGAGTTGCCCGCCGACCAGCTGCGCGACGCCCACGAACTGGTCTACCGGCCCCTCCGCAACCCGGAAGGACCGCCCCAGCCGCAGGTCGAGTACAAACTCCGCCGCTTCGTGAACGACTACGTCGCCCCGCCCAAGTCCGGCGCCCGGCTCTCCCTCGCCGTGGACCACTTCGAGCGGATGCGCGGCGAGATCGCGGAGATGGGTGCCGAGACCCCGCACGAGCTGATGCGCTGCGCCGAGGTCACCTTCATCCGCGACTGCGCCGAGATGGCGGCCCGCTCCTCCCTCGCCCGTACGGAGTCCCGCTGGGGCCTCTACCACGAACGTACGGACCATCCGCAGCGCGACGACGAGGACTGGCTGCACCACCTGGACCTGCGCAAATCCCCTTCCGGGACGATGGAGTTCACGGCACGGCCGGTTGCGCCCTACCTCGTCCCCATCGAGGAGTACGCCCCCACCGGCGGCGCATCACGCCACCTCGGCGAGGTCCATGGGGAACAGGTCGCCACGGCGGGCCCCCGGGACATCGCGCCGGTCGGCTCCGGCGTGCGCGCCCCGGTCCGGCAGGACGCCGTCGCCGCCTCCCACTCTCCCCGGATCCTGGAGCTTCTCGGCCTCGCCGAGGAGGAGCCCGAACTCCCCCAGCTGCGTCCCTTCCTGACCGACCCGGACCCTGCCGTGCGCCGCGCCGCCGTCGCCGCGCTCACCGAGACCGTCCCGCCGGGTACCGGCCCGGCGCTCGCCGCGACACTCGCGGACTCGGACCCCGGCGTCCGTACCGCCGCCGCGGCATCCCTGCGCGAGCTGGTCGAAGTCCTGCCCCCGGAGCCGGACTTGTCCCGGAGTCTCACCGAGGCGCTCGGCAACGACGACCCTCAGGTCCGGGCCGCCGCGCTCGATGTACTGCGCGCGCTGCGCCTGGGCGACGCCACCGCCTATGCCCGTACGCTCGACGACCCGGACATCGAGGTGCGCATCGAGGCCGTACGCGCTCTGGTGTCGGTGGACGCCCTCGATGTCGTCGCCCGCGCCACCACCGACCCCGCCCGCGAGGTCCGCGTCGCCGTGGCGCGCAGCCTGGACGACCCGGAGGCCCTGGAGCCCCTGGTCCAGGACCCGGACATCCTCGTCCGCGCGGCGGCACTCGCCGCGCTCGCCGGCGCCGGCTGCCCCGCGCCGTACGCCGTCGCGGCCGTCACCGCGCTGGCCGACCCGTCCTGGCAGGTCCGCGCGGGAGCCGCCACCGCTCTGGGCGCGGCGGATCCGGAACTGGCCGTGCCCGCCCTGGCCAAGGCCGTCGGCGACCCGAACGCCGATGTCCGGAAGCAGGCCGTGCTGGCCCTGCTCAGGCACTCCGCCCGCGAGGACGCCCGCGCCGCACTCGCCACCGCGGTCACCGACCCGGACGCGGACGTCCGCGCCTACGCCTCCCGGGCGGTCACTCCGGCCTGAGCGGCGGCAGATCAGGCGGGTGGGCGTGATCATTCCGGTCGCGGACGCCCATGGTGACGGAGGGCGCGTCAACGGCACGTGATTCGTTCACACGTGCGTGGGGGCCTTGTCCCGTACCCGCCGGATACGCTGATCAGACCCGCGAGACTCCGTCCCATGGGAGCACTGATGAGCGTCGAACCCGAGGCCCCGAAGGCCGGCTGGCCGGTCCCGCCCGTGGGTGGCTGGACCGCCGATGACCTGGACCAGCTTCCGAACCTGCCTCCGCACACGGAGCTGATCGACGGGAGCCTTGTCTTCGTGAGTCCGCAGACGATCTTTCATGAGCGCGCGATCGACTTCATCAAGTGGCAGCTGCAGTCGGTCGCGCCCGCTGACCTTGAGGTCTTCCGCGAGTTCACCATCGACGTCGACTGGCAGAACAGGCCGGAGCCCGATGTGATCGTCGTCCAGGGAGATGTCGTCAAGGACCGGACGCAGACCCGGTTCCCTGCAGAGTCCGTAGTGCTGGCCATCGAGGTCGTCTCCACCGAATCCGTGACTCGGGATCGCGAGACCAAGCCGGTGAAGTACGCACGCGCCAAGATCCCCCACTACTGGCGGGTGGAGGACGTGGACGGCCGGGCTGTGGTCTATGTCTTCGAGCTCGAGCCGGCCACGGGCGCTTACACCAGCACCGGGATCTTCCACGACCGGATGAAGGTCTCCGTCCCCTTCCCCGTCGATCTCGACCTCACTCAGATCAAGCCCCGCCGAAACAGGACCGCCGAAGAGTAGCCGGTCGGTCGCGCGCGAAGGCCCGGCACCTCACCGAGGCGCCGGGCGCCCCGGACCTGATGGATGGCGGTGCACCGTCCCCCGGCGGGTCAGGGCCTGGACGTGTACGTCACGAAAGCCGCCCACTGGGGTGCGGTGAACGCGAGCCGGGGGCCCTGGGTGTTCTTGGAGTCGCGGACGTGGACCGTGCCGGGGGTGGTCGCGACCTCGACGCAATCGTTGCCGTTACTGCTGTCGCTGTAGCTGCTCTTGAACCAGTCCAGCCCGGTGCTGTCCACAGCGGAGGACTTGTCGCTCATGTGTCTCCCAGCGCTTTCTCGATGAAGGCCAGAGACTCCCGAGGGGTGAGAGCCTGGGCCCGGATGATCCCATACCGCAACTCAAGGATCCGGAGCTCTTTCGGATCGGAGATCGGACGGCTGGTGAGCTGGCCTTCGTCGTGGCCCACTGCCGAACCGTCCTTGAACTTCAGCACCTGGATCCGACCGCCCATTCCGGCGTGGTCGTCACGGTCGGTCGGCATCACCTGGATCTCGACGTTCCGCAACTGGCCTACCTCCAACAGGCGTTCGAGCTGCTTGCGCAGGACCATTCTGCCTCCGATCGGGCGGCGGAGGGTCACCTCTTCTTGGACGAATGTGAGCGCGGGAGCTGGGGACCGGTCGAAGATCGGCCGTCGGGCCATACGCGCAGCCACCATTCGCTCCACCTCGTCCTTCGAGTACGCGGGCCGCCATGTCTCGATCAGCGCCCGCGCGTACTCCTCGGTCTGGAGCAGGCCGTGCAGGTTGTGGTTGCCGTACGCCCCGACCTCGACCGCCTGCGCCTCCAGTTTCGCCAGGTCCCGCACCTTCTTCGGGTATCGCGCCTCCGCGATGTCCTTCTTCATCGCGGCGATCTTTCCGCCCGCGCCCAGGACTTCGTCCGCCTTCTCCAGGAACTCGGGCCTCGGGATGCGCTTCCCGGCCTCCACCTTGTAGATCAGGTTCTCGCCGTACCCGATTGCCGCCCCGAATTCGGCCGGCCTCAGCCCCGCCGACTCCCGCCAGAGTCTGATCTGGTGACCCAGCGCCGCCACGACCGCGCTGGACTCATCGTCCGGGTCGACGTCCCAGCCGGGTTCGTCCGCCCCGTCCGCGTACCCCGTACCGTCACCGCCCACGTCCATGCGCGCCCACCTCCCAGGTGCCTGTCCCCAACGCCGCCCACGGCCGGAATGTCACGGTGGACAGCCTGTACAGGCCTGGACGGCCCCCTGACAGTCACCGTACGCATCGGCGTCATCACTGTTCAGGCTACTCACGCACGGCCACGCTGAGTTACGTGAATCCAGAAATCACCCAAGCCGGCACCGTCGTCCGCCAGTTCAGCGTGCAGCTCTCCGCCACCCGCAGAGGCGCCCGTCTCGCCCGTCTGCTGGCGACGGAGCAACTCCGCTCCTGGGGACTCCCGTTCGAGTCGGCGGCGCACGTCATCGCCGAACTCGCCGCCAACGCCGCGCATCACGGCCGCGTCCCGGGACGGGACTTCCGCCTCGCCCTCACCGCCGCCGCGGGCACTCTCCGTATCGAGGTGACCGACACCCGCGGTGACCGCCTCCCCGTCACCCGGCAACCCGGTGACGACGAGTCCGGACGCGGCCTCGTCCTCGTCGACGCCTTCGCCGACCGGTGGGGCGTCACCCCGGGCCCCGCGCCCTGCAAAACCGTGTGGGCCGAGTTTGATCTCGCACCCTGACCCGGCCCCACCGGAACGCGGAGCCGCACGTCTCGGTAAGCCACGACTCCCGGCTGCTGATCTCGGAGCAGGACGTACACCGTCTCGCCCCGGCCGTCACCACCTGGCTCGCGCGGGGCCGCTCCCGAGGCCATACGCCGCACCCTCACCGCGAGCCTCCCGCCCGATCCGCGCCACCCGGCCGAGTCCCGGGCCCCGAGCCGGGCCGCTGTCGCGGCTGCGCGAGAGCCGGCGCGCTCCTCGCGGCATGAAAAGGCACTCGCCGTGGCGTCGTTGAAACCAAGACACCACGGCGAGCGCCGGACCGGGCCCCGGACCGCTACCGCACGAACACGCTCGCCTGGCTCGCCAGGTCCAGGAAGTACTGCGGTGCCACACCGAGCACCAGCGTCACCGCCACACCGACCCCGATCGTCGTCATCGTCAGCGGCGACGGCACGGCGACCGTGGGGCCGTCCGCCTTCGGCTCGCTGAAGAACATCAGCACGATGACCCGGATGTAGAAGAACGCGGCGATCGCGGACGAGATCACACCGATCACGACCAGCACACCCGCGCCGCCCTCCGCCGCCGCCTTGAAGACCGCGAACTTTCCGGTGAAGCCGGAGGTCAGCGGAATGCCTGCGAAGGCGAGCAGGAACACCGCGAAGACCGCGGCGACCAGCGGTGAACGCCGCCCGAGCCCCGCCCACTTGGACAGATGCGTCGCCTCGCCGCCCGCGTCCCGCACCAGCGTGACCACCGCGAACGCGCCGATCGTCACAAAGGAGTACGCGCCCAGGTAGAAGAGGACGGACGAGACACCGTCGGGCGTCGTCGCGATGACACCGGCGAGGATGAAGCCGGCGTGCGCGATCGAGGAGTACGCGAGCAGCCGCTTGATGTCGGTCTGCGTGATCGCGACGATCGCGCCGCCCAGCATGGTGACGATCGCGATGGCCCACATGACCGGCCGCCAGTCCCAGCTCAGCCCCGGCAGCACGACGTACAGCAGCCGCAGCAGCGCGCCGAACGCGGCGACCTTGGTGGCCGCGGCCATGAAGCCGGTGACCGGAGTCGGCGCGCCCTGGTAGACGTCCGGCGTCCACATGTGGAACGGCACCGCGCCGACCTTGAAGAGCAGCCCCGCCAGGATCATCGCGCCGCCGATCAGCAGCAGCGCGTCGTTCCCCATGGTGTCGGCGAGCGCCGGATCGATGGTGCGGACGCTGCCGTCGACGACGTCCGCGATCCTGGCGTACGAGACGGAGCCCGCGTACCCGTACAGCAGGGCGATACCGAACAGCAGGAAGGCCGACGAGAAGGCACCGAGCAGGAAGTACTTCACCGCGGCCTCCTGCGACAGCAGCCGCTTGCGGCGGGCGACGGCGCACAGGAGGTAGAGCGGGAGCGAGAAGACTTCCAGTGCCACGAAGAGCGTCAGCAGATCGTTGGCGGCGGGGAAGACCAGCATGCCGGTGATCGCGAAGAGCACCAGCGGGAAGACCTCGGTGGTGGTGAACCCGGCCTTGACCGCGGCCTTTTCGCTGTCGCTGCCGGGCACGGACGCGGCCTGCGCGGCGAACGAGTCGATGCGGTTGCCGTGTGCCTCGGGGTCGAGACGACGCTCCGCGAAGGTGAAGACGGCGACCAGCGACGCCAGCAGGATCGTGCCCTGCAGGAAGAGGGCCGGACCATCGACCGCAATCGCGCCCATCGCCGCGATATGCGCCTTTGTGGTGCCGTATCCGCCGGCCGCGAGCCCGACGACCGCGGCGAAAGCGGCGGTCAGGGCAAGGACGGTGAGGAACACCTGCACGTGGTAGCGGGCCTTGCGCGGGACGAAGGCCTCCACGAGCACACCCACGACGGCGGCGCCGACGACGATCAGCGCGGGTGCCAGTTGGGCGTACTCGACACTCGGGGCCGGGATCTTGTCGATCGGCTCGGCCGCCGTCGTCCACAGGCTGTGGACAACTGTAGTGCTCACTTGGCCGCCTCCACCTCGGGCTGGGGGTCCTTCTTCTGTACATCGGACATCGTGTGCTCCACCGCCGGGTTGACGATGTCCGTCAGCGGCTTCGGGAAGACGCCGAGGAAGAGCAGCAGTGCGATCAGCGGCGTGACCACCACCAACTCACGCGCCCTGAGGTCCGGCATCTTCGACACCTCGGCCTTCACCGGGCCCGTCATCGTCCGCTGGTAGAGGACGAGGGTGTAGAGCGCGGCGAGCACGATGCCGATCGTGGCGACGATCCCGGCCACCGGGTAGCGCGAGAACGTGCCGACGAGAACCAGGAACTCGCTCACGAACGGCGCGAGACCCGGCAGGGAGAGCGTCGCCAGACCGCCGATCAGGAAGGTGCCGGCGAGCACCGGGGCGACCTTCTGCACCCCGCCGTAGTCCGCGATGAGCCGCGAGCCGCGCCGGGAGATGAGGAAGCCGGCCACCAGCATCAGCGCGGCGGTCGAGATCCCGTGGTTGACCATGTAGAGCGTCGCGCCCGACTGGCCCTGGGTGGTCATCGCGAAGATGCCCAGGATGATGAAGCCGAAGTGCGAGATCGAGGCGTAGGCGACCAGCCGCTTGATATCGCGCTGGCCGACCGCGAGCAGCGCTCCGTAGACGATGCTGATCAGCGCGAGCACCAGGATCACCGGTGTGGCCCACTTGGACGCCTCCGGGAACAGCTGGAGGCAGAAGCGCAGCATCGCGAAGGTGCCGACCTTGTCGACGACCGCGGTGATCAGTACCGCGACCGGCGCGGTCGCCTCGCCCATGGCGTTGGGCAGCCAGGTGTGCAGCGGCCACAGCGGCGCCTTGATCGCGAAGGCGAAGAAGAAGCCGAGGAAGAGCAGCCGCTCCGTGGTGGTCGACATGTCCAGCGTGCCGTTCGCCCGCGCCGCGGCGATCTCGCTGAGCGAGAAGCTCCCGGCGACGACATTCAGCCCGATGACCGCGGCCAGCATGATCAGGCCGCCGACCAGGTTGTAGAGCAGGAACTTCACGGCCGCGTACGACCGTTGGGTCGCCGCGGCCTCGTCGCCGCCCGCGTGCGCCCCGTCCCCGAAACCGCCGATGAGGAAGTACATCGGGATGAGCATGGCTTCGAACAGGATGTAGAAGAGGAAGACGTCGGTGGCCTCGAAGGAGAGGATCACCATCGCCTCGACGGCGAGGATCATCGCGAAGAAGCCCTGGGTCGGGCGCCAGCGCGAACTCTTTGTCTCCAGGGGGTCGGCGTCGTGCCATCCCGCCAGGATCACAAAGGGGATCAGCAGCGCGGTCAGCGCCAGGAGCGCCACCCCGATGCCGTCCACGCCCAGTTCGTACCGGACTCCGAAGTCCTTGATCCAGGTATGGGATTCGGTGAGCTGATAGCGGGCACCGCCGGGCTCGAAACGTACGAGCACGACCGCGGCCAGTACGAGCGTGGCGAGCGAGAAGAGCAGCGCCAGCCACTTGGCGGCGTTGCGCCTCGCGGCCGGCACGGCGGCGGTGGCGATGGCGCCGATCGCCGGGATCGCCGCCGTGGCCGTCAGGATCGGGAAGGACATCTCAGACCGCCCTCATCAGCAGGGTCGCGGCGATGACGATCGCAGTACCGCCGAACATCGAGATCGCATAGGAGCGGGCGTAGCCGTTCTGCAGCTTGCGCAGCCGGCCCGAAAGACCGCCGAACGAAGCGGCCGTGCCATTGACCACACCGTCGACCAGGGTGTGGTCGACGTAGACCAGGGAGCGGGTGAGGTGTTCGCCGCCGCGGACCAGGACCACATGGTTGAAGTCGTCCTGGAGGAGATCGCGGCGGGCGGCCCGGGTGAGCAGCGAGCCGCGCGGCGCGAGCACCGGCACCGGCTTGCGTCCGTACATCCCCCAGGCGATGGCGACGCCGATGACCAGAACCACCATGGTGGCGAGGGTGACCGTCGTCGCGCTGACCGGGGAGTCTCCGTGGTCGTACCCGGTCACCGGCTCCAGCCACTTCAGGAACCGTTCGCCGATGCTGAAGAACCCACCGGCGAAGACCGAGCCGAAGGCGAGGATGACCATAGGGATGGTCATCGTCTTCGGCGACTCGTGCGGGTGCGGCTCATGGCCTTCGGCGTCGCGCTGCCAGCGCTTCTCGCCGAAGAAGGTCATCAGCATCACGCGCGTCATGTAGAACGCGGTGATGGCCGCGCCCAGCAGCGCCGCGCCGCCCAGGATCCAGCCCTCCGTACCGCCCTTGGCGAAGGCCGCCTCGATGATCTTGTCCTTGGAGAAGAAGCCGGACAGACCCGGGAAGCCGATGATGGCCAGGTAGCCGAGGCCGAAGGTGACGAAGGTGATCGGCATGTAGGTGCGCAGGCCGCCGTACTTGCGCATGTCGACCTCGTCGTTCATGCCGTGCATGACCGATCCGGCGCCGAGGAAGAGCCCGGCCTTGAAGAAGCCGTGCGTCACCAGGTGCATGATCGCGAAGACGTAGCCGATCGGACCGAGGCCCGCCGCCAGGACCATGTAGCCGATCTGCGACATCGTCGAACCGGCCAGCGCCTTCTTGATGTCGTCCTTCGCGCAACCGACGATCGCACCGAAGAGGAGCGTCACCGCGCCGACGGCCACGACCGCCAACTGGGCGTCCGGCGCCGCGTTGAAGATCGCGCCGGACCGGGTGATGAGGTACACGCCGGCGGTCACCATGGTCGCCGCGTGGATCAGGGCCGAGACCGGAGTCGGGCCCTCCATCGCGTCGCCGAGCCAGGACTGCAGCGGCACCTGGGCGGACTTGCCGCATGCCGCGAGCAGCAGCAGCAGGCCGATGGCCGTCAGCTTGCCCTCGCTCGTCTCGCCGGTCGACTGCAGCACCGGCCCGAAGGTGAAGGTCCCGAAGGTGGTGAACATCAGCATGATCGCGATCGACAGGCCCATATCGCCGACGCGGTTGACGAGGAATGCCTTCTTCGCCGCGGTCGCCGCGCTGGGCTTGTGCTGCCAGAAGCCGATCAGCAGGTACGAGGCGAGACCGACGCCTTCCCAGCCGACGTACAGCAGAAGGTAGTTGTCGGCGAGGACGAGCAGCAGCATCGCCGCGAGGAAGAGGTTCAGATAGCCGAAGAAGCGGCGTCGCCGTTCGTCGTGCTCCATGTACCCGATGGAGTAGATGTGGATCAGCGAGCCCACACCGGTGATCAGCAGGACGAATGTCATCGACAGCTGGTCGAGCTGGAAGGCGACGTCCGCCTGGAAGTCCCCGACCGAGATCCAGCTGAACAGCGTGCTGTGCAGGGTGCGTTCCTCCGCGCCCTTGCCCAGCATGTTGACGAAGAGCACCGCGCCGATCACGAACGACAGGGCCGCGAACAGCGTGCCGATCCAGTGGCCGCTGCGGTCGAGCCGCCGCCCGCCGCACAGCAGGACCGCCGCTCCGAGCAAGGGCGCCGCGACGAGCAGCGCAATCAGGTTCTCCACGATTCAGCGACCCCTTACAGCTTCATCAGGCTGGCGTCGTCGACCGAGGCCGAGTGGCGGGAACGGAACAGCGACACGATGATCGCGAGCCCGACCACGACCTCCGCGGCGGCGACGACCATCGTGAAGAAGGCGATGATCTGGCCGTCGAGATTGCCGTGCATCCGGGAGAAGGCGACAAACGCGAGGTTGCAGGCGTTCAGCATCAGCTCGACGCACATGAAGACGACAATCGCGTTCCGCCGGATCAGCACCCCGGCGGCGCCGATGGTGAACAACAGCGCCGCGAGATACAGATAGTTGACGGGATTCACTTCGTGACCTCCCCTTTGCGCGATGGCTGCGATTCCTGCGACTCCCGGTCACGCCCGAGCCGCTCCTCGGAGCGCTGCTCCAGCGCCTTGAGGTCGTTCAGCGCGTCGCGCGACACATCGCGGATCTGGCCGCGCTCCCGCAGCGTCTTGCTGACGGTGAGCGCCGACGTGGTGCCGTCCGGCAGCAGACCGGGGATGTCCACGGCGTTGTGCCGGGCGTAGACACCGGGCGCGGGCAGCGGCGGCAGTTGCTTCCCGCGTACGCGCTCCTCGGACATCTCGCGCTGCGTCTTGGCGCGCTCGGTGCGCTCCCGGTGCGTGAGCACCATCGCTCCGACGGCCGCCGTGATCAGCAGCGCGCCGGTGATCTCGAAGGCGAAGACGTACTTGGTGAAGATGAGCCGGGCCAGTCCCTCGACATTGCCGCCGTGTGCGCTGTTGGCCGCGCCGAGACCGTTGAAGGTCTTCAGCGAGGCATTGGCGATTCCGGCGATCAGCAGTACGCCGAAGCCGAGCCCGCAGGCGGCGGCCCACCAGCGCTGGCCCTTCAGCGTCTCCTTGAGCGAGTCGGCCGCGGTGACACCGACCAGCATGACGACGAAGAGGAAGAGCATCATGATCGCGCCGGTGTAGACGATGATCTGGACGACACCGAGGAAGTACGCGCCGTTGGCGAGGTAGAAGACCGCCAGAATGATCATGGTTCCGGCGAGACTCAGCGCGCTGTGCACGGCCCGCTTCATCAGGATCGTGCCGAGCGCCCCGACGACGGCGATGGTGCCGAGGACCCAGAACTGAAAGGCCTCACCCGTCGATGTGGTGGAGGCGGCAAGCGTGTTCATACGTCCACCTCCTCGTGATTCTCCTCCTTGGAGGCGGCGACCTGCTGGACCGTGCCGGGGGCGGCCTCCGTGACCAGGCCCCGGTAGTAGTCCTGCTCGTCCGTGCCCGGGAAGATCGAGTGCGGGGAGTCGACCATGCCCTCCTCGAGTCCGGCGAGCAGCTGCTCCTTCGTATAGATGAGGTTCTCGCGGCTGCTGTCGGCCAGTTCGAACTCGTTCGTCATCGTCAGCGCCCGGGTCGGGCAGGCCTCGATGCACAGTCCGCACAGGATGCAGCGGGCGTAGTTGATCTGGTAGACGCGGCCGTAGCGCTCACCCGGGGAGTAGCGCTCCTCGTCGGTGTTGTCCGCGCCCTCCACATAGATCGCGTCCGCCGGACAGGCCCAGGCGCACAGCTCGCATCCGATGCACTTCTCGAGCCCGTCGGGATGGCGGTTGAGCTGGTGCCTGCCGTGGAAGCGCGGCGCCGTGACCTTCTGCTCCTCCGGGTACTGCTCGGTCAGCCGCTTCTTGAACATGGCCTTGAAGGTCACGCCGAAGCCGGCAACCGGATTCTGGAACTTGTCCTCGGATTCCTCAGACACCGTCAGCCTCCTTTCCGTCACTCGCCCCGGGGGTTCGGGGGTCGCCCCCGGAAATGTCGCTGCCGGTGCCACCACTGACAATCAACTCGCGCTCATGGCGCGGCCGTCGGCGGGGCACGGGCGGCAGGGTCTGTCCCGGCAGTGGCGGTACGGGGAAACCGCCCGCCATCGGGTCGAAGGCCGGCGGCTCGCCCTTGGCGGCCTCCGCCTCCTTCTCCTTCTTGCCGCGGAACATGTCTGCGACGAAGGAGAGCAGCAGCACCGCGATTACCGCGCCGCCGACGTACAGCACGATCTGCTGGAAGTCGTAGTTCTCGTTCCGCAGCGCCCGTACGGTCGCCACCAGCATCAGCCAGACCACCGATACCGGGATCAGGACCTTCCAGCCGAGCTTCATCAGCTGGTCGTAGCGGACCCGGGGCAGTGTGCCGCGCAGCCAGATGAAGAAGAACAGCAGCAGCTGGACCTTGATGACGAACCAGAGCATCGGCCACCAGCCGTGGTTCGCGCCCTCCCAGAAGGCGGAGACCGGGTACGGAGCCCGCCAGCCGCCCAGGAAGAGGGTGACCGAGACCGCCGAGACGGTGACCATGTTGACGTACTCGGCCAGCATGAACATCGCGAACTTGATCGAGCTGTACTCGGTGTTGAAGCCGCCGACGAGGTCGCCCTCGGACTCCGGCATGTCGAAGGGGGCGCGGTTGGTCTCGGCCACCATCGTGACGATGTAGATGATGAAGGAGACCGGCAGCAGGATGATGTACCAGCGGTCCGCCTGCGCCTCGACGATCTTCGAGGTCGACATCGATCCGGAGTAGAGGAAGACGGAGGCGAAGGCCGCGCCCATGGCGATCTCGTACGAGATCATCTGCGCGCAGGAACGGAGTCCGCCGAGCAGCGGGTACGTCGAGCCCGACGACCAGCCGGCGAGGACGATGCCGTAGATGCCGACCGAGGCGACCGCGAGGATGTAGAGCATCGCGATCGGCAGGTCGGTGAGTTGCATCGTGGTGCGGTGGCCGAAGATCGAGATCTCGTTGCCGGCCGGGCCGAAGGGGATCACGGCGATCGCCATGAAGGCCGGGATCGCGGCGACGATCGGCGCGAGGACATAGACGACCTTGTCCGCGCGCTTGACGATGACGTCTTCCTTCAGCATCAGCTTGATGCCGTCGGCGAGGGACTGGAGCATGCCCCAGGGCCCGTGCCGGTTGGGGCCGATGCGCAGCTGCATCCAGGCGACGACCTTGCGCTCCCACACGATGGAGAAGAGCACGGTGATCATCAGGAAGGCGAAGCAGAACACTGCCTTGATGACGACGAGCCACCAGGGATCGCGCCCGAACATCGAGAGATCCTCGGCCGCGAGGACGCTCCGCTGGGCTTCCGCGATATGGGCGAGGGCAGTCACGCTCGCACCTCCGTTGCGGGGACGGCCAGGGCTGCGCCCGGCCTGACGACGTGGGTACGGGGCCGGGCGACCGCGGTGCGCGGCCCGCGGCCCGCGACCGCGGTGAGGGCGGTCATGACTGGACCTCCGCTGCGTCGGTCGCGGCGGCCGCCGGGCCGATGCGGACAAGCTGTCCGGGGACAGCGCCGGTGTCCGAAGTGACGCCGCCGCCCACCGAGTTCAGTGGCAGCCACACCACCCGGTCGGGCATCTCGCTCACCTGGAGCGGGAGCCGGACCGAGCCGGCCGGGCCGCTGACCGCCAGGACGTCGCCGTCCTTGACACCCGTCTCGGCCGCGGTCGCCGCGGAGAGCCGGGCGACCGCCGCATGGCGAGTGCCCGCCAGCGCCTCGTCGCCCTGCTGCAGCAGACCCTGGTCGAGCAGCAGCCGGTGTCCCGCGAGGACCGCCTCGCCCTCGCCCGGCCGGGGCAGGGACTGCGCGGGCTCCGACGGTTCGGTGGCCCGGGGGCCCTCCCAGCCGCCGAGCCGGTCCAGCTCCCTGCGTACGGACTTGAGATCCGGCAGGCCGAAGCTGACGTCGAGCGCGTCCGCGAGCATGTGCAGCACCCTCGCGTCGCTCGGCGCCAGTCGGCGCGTCATCTGCTCCGGCTTGAGCGAGGCCTCGAACAGCCTGGCCCTGCCCTCCCAGTTGAGGAACGTGCCCGGCTTCTCGGCGACGGCCGCGACCGGGAAGACCACGTCCGCGCGCTCGGTGACCTCGCTCGGCCTCAGCTCCAGAGAGACCAGGAAGCCGACCGCGTCGAGTGCTTCCCGCGCGCGCGCCGGGTCGGGCAGGTCCGCGATCTCGACGCCCGCCACCAGCAGCGCGCCCAGTTCGCCGGTGGCCGCGGCCTCGACGATCTGGCCGGTGTCGCGGCCGTAGCGGTGCGGGAGTTCGCGTACGCGCCAGGCCGCCGCGGTTTCCTCACGGGCCCGCGGGTCGGTGGCCGGGCGGCCGCCGGGCAGCAGCGAGGGGATCGCGCCCGCCTCGATGGCGCCGCGTTCACCCGCCCTGCGCGGGATCCACACCAGCTGGGCACCGGTCGCGGTGGCGGCCCGTGCGGCGGCGGTGAGTCCGCCGGGCACGGCCGCGAGCCGCTCGCCGACCACGATCACCGCGCCTTCGGAGCGCAGCGCCTCGGCCGCCTCGGCCCCGTCGCCCTCCAGACCGGTGCCGGCCGCCAGCGCGTCCAGCCATTCGGCCTCGGTGCCGGGGGCGGCGGCCAGCAGCGTGCCGCCCGCCTTCTCCAGACCCCGGGTGGCGTGTGTGGCCAGCGCGAAGGTGCGCTGGCCGTGCCCGCGATGCGCCTTGCGCAGTCGCAGGAAGACGCCGGGCACCTCTTCCTCGGACTCGAAGCCGGCCAGCAGTACGGCCGGGGCCTTCTCCAGGGAGGTGTAGGTGATACCGCTGCCGTCCAGATCCCGGCCCCGCCCGGCGACGCGGGCGGCCAGGAAGTCGGCCTCCTCGCCGCTGTGCACGCGCGCCCGGAAGTCGACGTCATTGGTGTCGAGGGCGACCCGCGCGAACTTGGCGTACGCATAGGCGTCCTCGACGGTGAGCCTGCCGCCCACGAGGACACCGGCCCTGCCGCGGGCCGCGCTCAGCCCGCGGGCCGCCGCCTCCAGCGCCTCGGGCCAGCTCGCCGGCTCCAGGACGCCTTCGTCATTGCGTACGAGGGGGTTCGTGAGCCGGTCCGGCTTCTGCGCGTAACGGAAGCCGAAGCGCCCCTTGTCACAGAGCCATTCCTCGTTGACCTCGGGGTCCTCCGCCGCGAGGCGTCGCATGACCTTGCCGCGCCGGTGGTCGGTGCGGGTCGCGCAGCCGCCGGCGCAGTGCTCGCACACGCTCGGCGATGAGACCAGGTCGAAGGGGCGGGAGCGGAACCGGTACGCCGCCGAGGTCAGCGCGCCCACCGGGCAGATCTGAATGGTGTTGCCGGAGAAGTACGACTCGAAGGGGTCGCCCTCACCCGTGCCGACCTGCTGGAGCGCGCCCCGCTCGAGCAGCTCGATCATCGGGTCGCCCGCGATCTGGTTGGAGAAGCGGGTGCAGCGGGCGCAGAGCACGCACCGCTCACGGTCGAGCAGCACCTGTGTGGAGATCGGCACGGGCTTCTCGTACGTCCGCTTGCGTCCTTCGAAGCGGGTGTCCGGGTCGCCGACCTGCATGGCCTGGTTCTGCAGGGGGCATTCGCCGCCCTTGTCGCAGACCGGGCAGTCCAGCGGGTGGTTGATCAGCAGCAGCTCCATCACACCGCGCTGGGCCTTCTCGGCGACCGGCGAGGTGAGCTGCGACTTGACGACCATGCCGTCGGTGCAGGTGATGGTGCAGGACGCCATCGGCTTGCGCTGGCCCTCGACCTCGACGATGCACTGGCGGCAGGCGCCGGCCGGGTCGAGGAGTGGGTGGTCGCAGAACCGCGGGATCTCGATGCCGAGCAGCTCGGCGGCCCGGATGACCAGCGTCCCCTTGGGGACGGAGATCTCGATGCCGTCGATCGTCAGCGAGACGAGGTCTTCCGGCGGGACGGCCGCGCTGCCGCCTCCGGAGGGGTTGGACGTCGTGACGGTCATGCCCGTACCTCCGCACGAGGTGAGTCGGACTGCGGTGCTCGGCCCGCAGGGCGGTCTGCGGCGAAGCCGCGGCCGGGGCTCGGCGCATACGCCTCAGTCATGCGGTCACCTCCAGGTGCTTGTCGGCCCAGACGGTCGACTTGGCAGGGTCGAAGGGGCAGCCCTTGCCGGTGATGTGCTGCTCGTACTCCTCGCGGAAGTACTTGAGCGAGGAGAAGATCGGGGACGCGGCACCGTCGCCCAGCGCGCAGAAGGACTTGCCGTTGATGTTGTCGGCGATGTCGGCCAGCTTGTCGAGATCGGACATGACGCCCTTGCCGGCCTCGATGTCGCGCAGCAACTGCACAAGCCAGTACGTGCCTTCGCGGCAGGGCGTGCACTTGCCGCAGGACTCGTGGGCGTAGAACTCGGTCCACCGCGTCACGGCCCGCACGACGCAGGTGGTCTCGTCGAAGCACTGCAGCGCCTTGGTGCCGAGCATCGAACCGGCCGCGCCGACACCCTCGTAGTCCAGCGGGACGTCGAGGTGCTCGTCGGTGAACATCGGGGTCGAGGAACCGCCCGGCGTCCAGAACTTGAGTCGGTGCCCGGCCCTGATCCCGCCGCTCATGTCGAGCAGCTGGCGCAGCGTGATGCCGAGCGGGGCCTCGTACTGGCCCGGGTTGGTGACGTGGCCGCTGAGCGAGTAGAGCGTGAAGCCCGGGGACTTCTCGCTGCCCATCGACTTGAACCAGTCCTTGCCGCGCTGGAGGATCGCGGGAACGGACGCGATGGACTCGACGTTGTTCACCACAGTGGGGCACGCGTAGAGACCGGCGACCGCGGGGAAGGGGGGTCGCAGCCGGGGCTGGCCGCGACGGCCCTCCAGGGAGTCCAGCAGCGCGGTCTCCTCACCGCAGATGTACGCGCCCGCGCCCGCGTGCACGGTGAGTTCGAGGTCGAGTCCGCTGCCGAGGATGTTCTTGCCGAGGTAGCCCGCCTCGTAGGCCTCGCGTACGGCTTCGTGCAGCCGCCGCAGTACGGGGACGACTTCACCGCGCAGATAGATGAAGGCGTGATTCGACCGGATCGCATAGCAGGCGATCACGATCCCCTCGATGAGGGAATGCGGGTTGGCGAAGAGGAGCGGGATGTCCTTGCAGGTCCCGGGCTCCGATTCGTCGGCGTTGACAACCAGATAGTGCGGCTTTCCGTCCCCCTGCGGAATGAACTGCCACTTCATTCCGGTGGGGAAGCCGGCGCCGCCGCGACCGCGCAGTCCGGAGTCCTTCACGTACGCGATGAGGTCGTCCGGCGACATGGCCAGCGCCTTGCGCAGTCCCTCGTACCCCTCGTGCCGCCGGTAGGTGTCCAGCGTCCAGGGCTCGGCCTCGTCCCAGAAGGCGGAGAGGACGGGCGCGAGGAGCTTCTCGGGACTCGTCTCGTTGATCTCGGGTGCCAAGGTCATCACTCCCCCTCCTCGGCTGCGGGTCCGGCCGGGTGCGCGGGGTCGGAGTCCGAGGTCTGCTGCGGTGCGTCGTGCGAGCTGAGATGCGCGGAACCGGGCTGCGGGGCCTCGTGGGGGACCTCACCCCGCGGGGCGACCACCCGGGGGGCCGGCTGCTCTCCCTTGGCGAGGCGCAGACCGATCAGCGAGGCGGGTCCCGCACCGCCGGTCGCCGCGACGGCGCCGGGGCGCCGGTCGGGGAAGCCCGCGAGGATCCGCGCGGTCTCCTTGTACGTACAGAGGGGAGCGCCGCGGGTGGGTTCGACCTGCCGTCCCGCACGCAGATCGTCGACGAGCCGCTTGGCGGTCTCCGGCGTCTGGTTGTCGAAGAACTCCCAGTTGATCATCACCACGGGGGCGAAGTCGCAGGCCGCGTTGCACTCGATGTGCTCGAGGGTGACCTTGCCGTCCTCGGTCGTCTCGTTGTTGCCGACGCCGAGGTGCTCCTTGAGCTCCTCGAAAATGGCGTCGCCGCCCATCACCGCGCAGAGCGTGTTCGTGCAGACCCCGACCTGGTAATCGCCGGAGGGCTTGCGCCGGTACATCGAGTAGAAGGTGGACACCGCGGTGACCTCGGCAGTGGTCAGCTCCAGCATCTCGGCGCAGAACCGGACGCCGGTGCGGGTGACGTACCCCTCCTCCGCCTGCACCAGGTGCAGCAGCGGCAGCAGGGCGGACCGGCTGTCGGGGTAGCGGGCGATGATCTCCTTCGCATCCGCTTCGAGCCTGGCACGCACATCGGCCGGGTAGTCGGGGGCGGGGAGCTGTGGCATCCCCAAGCTGATGTCTGTCACCGGTCGACGCCTCCCATCACGGGGTCGATGGACGCGACGGCGACGATGACGTCGGCGACCTGGCCGCCTTCGCACATCGCCGCCATGGCCTGCAGATTGGTGAAGGACGGGTCACGGAAGTGGACCCGGTAGGGGCGGGTGCCGCCGTCGCTCACGACATGCACGCCGAGCTCGCCCTTGGGGGATTCGACTGCGGTGTACGACTGTCCGGCCGGGACCCGGAAGCCCTCGGTCACCAGCTTGAAGTGGTGGATCAGGGCCTCCATGGAGGTGCCCATGATCTTCTTGATGTGGTCGAGGGAGTTGCCGAGCCCGTCGGGACCGAGGGCGAGCTGCGCGGGCCAGGCGATCTTCTTGTCGGCGACCATCACCGGTCCCGGCTCGAGCCGGTCCAGGCACTGTTCGACGATGCGCAGCGACTGCCGCATCTCCTCCAGGCGGATGAGGAAGCGGCCGTAGGCGTCGCAGCTGTCGGCGGTCGGGACGTCGAACTCGTACGTCTCGTAACCGCAGTAGGGGTCGGTCTTGCGCAGATCGTGCGCGAGACCGGCGGAGCGCAGGATCGGTCCGGTCGCGCCGAGCGCCAGGCATCCGGTCAGATCGAGATAGCCGATGTCCTGCATACGGGCCTTGAAGATCGGGTTGCCGGTGGCGAGCTTGTCGTACTCCGGCAGGTTCTTCTTCATCGTCTTCACGAACTCGCGAAGCTGGTCGATTGCGCCGGGCGGCAGGTCCTGGGCGAGTCCGCCGGGCCGGATGAACGCGTGGTTCATCCGCAGGCCGGTGATCAACTCATAGATATCGAGAATCAGTTCACGATCCCGGAATCCGTAGATCATGATCGTGGTGGCGCCGAGCTCCATACCGCCGGTGGCGATGCACACCAGGTGGGAGGAGAGCCGGTTGAGCTCCATCAGCAGGACGCGGATGACCGTCGCCCGGTCCGGGACCTCGTCGGTGATGCCGAGCAGCTTCTCCACACCCAGGCAGTACGCCGCCTCGTTGAAGAACGGCGTCAGATAATCCATGCGCGTGACGAAGGTGGTGCCCTGCACCCAGGTCCGGTACTCGAGGTTCTTCTCGATGCCGGTGTGCAGATAGCCGATGCCGCAACGGGCCTCGGTGACCGTCTCGCCGTCGATCTCCAGGATCAGCCGGAGCACACCGTGCGTGGAGGGGTGCTGCGGACCCATGTTGACGACGATCCGCTCGTCGTCGGCCTTGGCCGCGGACTGGACGACCTCGTCCCAGTCGCCGCCGGTGACCGTATATACGGTCCCTTCGGTGGTCTCGCGGGGGGAAGCGGGGGAAGTTCCCTGTGAAGCAGACATCAGCTGTACGACCTCCGCTGGTCCGGAGCCGGGATCTGGGCGCCCTTGTACTCGACGGCGATGCCGCCGAGTGGATAGTCCTTGCGCTGCGGGAAGCCCTGCCAGTCGTCCGGCATCATGATCCGGGTGAGGGCGGGGTGGCCGTCGAAGACGAGCCCGAAGAAGTCGTACGTCTCGCGCTCGTGCCAGTCGTTGGTCGGATAGACCGAGACCAGGGACGGCACGTGCGGGTCGCTGTCCGGTGCGGAGACCTCGAGGCGGATCAGCCGGCCGTGGGTGAGCGAGCGCAGGTGGTAGACGGCGTGCAGCTCGCGGCCCTTGTCCTCGAGGTAGTGGACACCGGAGACACCCGTACAGAGCTCGAAGCGCAGGGCCGGGTCGTCGCGCAGGGTCTGCGCCACGGTGAGCAGATGCTCGCGGGCGATGTGGAAGGTGAGCTCGCCGCGGTCGACGACCGTCTTTTCGATGGCGTTCTCGGGGACGACTCCCTGCTCCTCCAGCGCGCCTTCGAGCTCGTCGGCGATCTCGTCGAAGTAGCCGCCGTAGGGGCGGTGGGAGGCGCCCGGCAGGGTCACCGTCCTGACGAGACCGCCGTAGCCACTCGTATCGCCGCCGTTGTCGGCGCCGAACATGCCCTTGCGTACGCCGATGACATCGCCGGACTCGTCCCGTGGCGATGGGACGTTGTTGCCGTTGGTGTTCGTGCTGTCACTCACCGCAGCAGCCCCTTCATCTCGATGGTGGGGAGCGCCTTGAGAGCCGCTTCCTCCGCCTCGCGGGCCGCTTCCTCCGCGTTCACGCCGAGCTTGGAGGTCTGGATCTTGTGGTGCAGCTTGAGAATCGCGTCGATCAGCATCTCCGGACGCGGCGGGCAACCAGGCAAATAGATATCGACGGGGACAATATGATCAACACCCTGCACAATCGCATAATTGTTGAACATTCCGCCTGATGAGGCACAAACACCCATGGAGATAACCCACTTGGGGTTGGGCATCTGGTCGTAGACCTGCCTCAGGACGGGCGCCATCTTCTGACTCACCCGGCCGGCGACGATCATCAGGTCGGCCTGGCGCGGCGAGCCGCGGAAGACCTCCATGCCGAAGCGGGCCAGGTCGTAACGGCCGGCGCCGGTCGTCATCATCTCGATGGCGCAGCAGGCCAGACCGAAGGTGGCCGGGAAGACGGATGACTTGCGCACCCAGCCCGAGGCCTGTTCGACGGTGGTCAGCAGAAAACCGCTCGGCAGCTTCTCTTCGATTCCCATTGGTGTGCTCCTCAGCCCCTCAGTCCCATTCCAGGCCGCCGCGCCGCCATACATACGCGTAGGCGACGAAGACGGTGAGCACGAAGAGCAGCATCTCCACGAGCCCGAAAAGCCCCAGGGCGTCGAAGGTGACCGCCCAGGGGTAGAGGAAGACGATCTCGATGTCGAAGACGATGAAGAGCATCGCCGTCAGGTAGTACTTGATGGGAAAACGGCCGCCTCCGGCCGGCGTGGGAGTCGGCTCGATGCCGCACTCGTACGCCTCTTGTTTTGCCCGGTTATAGCGCTTGGGGCCGATAAGCGTGGCCATGACCACGGAGAAGATCGCAAACCCTGCCCCGAGGGCGCCGAGCACAAGGATGGGCGCGTAAGCATTCACCCTCCTCGCTCCTTCCAGTCGTCCTTGACCGTTGGACCGCACCGGGCATCCGCCTCGCCGCCTCGCGAAGATCGTGCACATGTGAGGCAGTTCACAAGCCCGACTGCTCCGCATCCTATGCCTGCCGGTCTGTGATCTGCGACACGGGGTGCGACTACGTCTTTGTGATCTCCACCACCCGGCGAACGATCATGAAGTCGGATGAGCGGTGATCTTCATACGCGAAGCGCCCGAGTGGTCACCAGACGTGACATCCGGTGGCGTTACCGCTGGTCAGGGGCGTCGCGCTCTATCAAGAGGCGGCCCGTACGGGCAAATTGGCAATGGGCCGCAACGGGTGATAGTGGACTCCGGGTCACCCGCGCGGGGGACCCGCGCGGATCCGGGTGGACACGTGCCCGCATTCACGAGCCACCCGGCACCGGGACGTTGACCTTTCTGTGACCTGTACCACTCGCCCGGTTCATCAACAAAAGGGGCCTTGGCCATCGGCGTGAAGGGATGGTAAGCGCCAGGCAATTCGGACCTTTTACGGAAAGCCAATGATCACAGCCGTGATCATGCATGCCCGAATTGCCCGTTACGGCGTCAATAAAGGCCGGAGGAGCGCGGATTCAAACGTTCCGATCACAACTGTGGTGCAACACACGTTTCTTGAAGGGAACCGGGAGGCCCTGATAGCGGTTGTACTCATGTCCCACACCGCTCACATACCCAGCCACCGGAAGCCCCGCCGCAGCGCCTCGAAGTTGGCGCTTCGGGCCGGAGTTGCCGGTGGCGTTCTCAGCACCATCGCAGTGGCTGGCGCTGCCGGGCCGGCGAACGCCGAGCCGGTGACCGAGACCATCGAGATGCCGGCGCTGACGTCCGGTCTCTCGCTCTCCGCCGCCGTCTCGCAGTCCGCCGAGGCCAGCCAGGAGATCGCGCTCGACCTCGAGTTGCAGGCCCAGGAGGACGCGGCGGCCGCCAAGGCCGCGCAGACCGCCAAGAAGGCCAAGGCCGAGGCCGACCGCAAGGCTGAGGCCAAGGAGAAGGCCGAGGCGAAGAAGCGCGCCGACGCCGAGACCCAGGGGCGCGCCTCCCGGTCCTCCGAGCGCACCACGCTCTCCGCCTCCGCCAACACCTCCTCGAACGCCACGGGCTCCGCGGCGACCGTTGTGGCCTTCCTCAAGGCACAGCTCGGCGACGCCTACGTCATGGGCGCCACCGGACCCAACTCGTGGGACTGCTCCAGCCTGGTCCAGGCCGCCTTCCGGCAGGTCGGCGTCGACCTGCCCCGTGTCTCGCAGGACCAGTCGGTGGCCGGCACCCAGGTGGGCACCAGCAACCTCCAGGTCGGCGACATCCTCTACTGGGGCGGCGCCGGCAGCGCGTACCATGTCGGCGTCTACATCGGCGACGGCCAGTACCTCGACGCGGCCAACCCCGGCAAGGGCGTCGTCATCCAGGATCTGTCGGGCTACCCGGCGAGCGGCGCGGTCCGCGTTCTCTGACCGCCCCACGCACCGACAGTCACGCTTCGAAGGGCCGCGGCTCCCCCGCTCGGGGGTGGAGCCGCGGCCCTTCGTCCGTTCACGCGGCCACGCCCCCGGAGACCGGTCGTGCGGGGCGGGCACAGCATCCTCACAACGGGTACGCCCCGCCTTCGAGGTGAGGGCGGGGCGCCTTCGCGGCGAGGGCGGGCCGAACGGCCGGTGGTGAGCCGTATCAGGCCTTCGGGGCCACCTTCGAGAGCCCGTTGATGATCCGGTCCATCGCGTCGCCGCCCGTCGGGTCGGTGAGGTTGGCCAGCATCTTCAGGGTGAACTTCATCAGCAGCGGGTGCGTCAGACCGCGCTGCGTCGCGATCTTCATGACCTTCGGGTTGCCGATGAGCTTCACGAAGGCGCGGCCCAGGGTGTAGTAGCCGCCGTACGTGTCCTTGAGGATCTTCGGGTAGCGGTGCAGCGCCAGCTCCCGCTGCGCCGGGGTCTGCCGGGCGTGCGCCTGCACGATCACGTCGGCGGCGATCTGCCCGGACTCCATGGCGTACGCGATGCCCTCGCCGTTGAACGGGTTGACCAGGCCGCCCGCGTCGCCGACCAGCAGCAGGCCCTTGGTGTAGTGCGGCTGGCGGTTGAAGGCCATCGGGAGCGCGGCGCCGCGGATCGGCATCGTCATGTTCTCCTCGGTGTAGCCCCAGTCCTCCGGCATCGAGGCGCACCAGGCCTTCAGCACCTCGCGCCAGTCCAGCTCCTTGAAGGCGGCGGAAGTGTTCAGTACGCCGAGGCCGACGTTCGAGGTGCCGTCACCCATGCCGAAGATCCAGCCGTAGCCGGGGAGGAGCCGGTCCTCGGTGCCCCGGCGGTCCCAGAGTTCCAGCCAGGACTCCAGATAGTCGTCGTCGTGGCGCGGCGAGGTGAAGTACGTCCGTACGGCGACACCCATCGGACGGTCCTCGCGGCGGTGCAACCCCATGGCGAGGGAGAGCCGGGTCGAATTGCCGTCGGCTGCGACGACGAGCGGTGCGTGGAAGGTGACCGGGGTCTTCTCCTCCCCCAGCTTGGCGTTGACGCCGGTGATGCGGCCGGTCCGCTCGTCGATGATCGGGGCCCCGACATTGCACCGCTCGTACAGCCGGGCGCCCGCCTTCTGCGCCTGCCTGGCCAGTTGCTCGTCGAAGTCGTCACGCTTGCGTACGAGTCCGTAGTCCGGGAAGGAGGCGAGATCCGGCCAGTCGAGCTGGAGCCGCACGCCGCCGCCGATGATCCGCAGGCCCTTGTTGCGCAGCCAGCCGGCCTCCTCGGAGATGTCGATGCCCATCGCCACCAGCTGCTTCGTGGCACGTGGCGTCAGGCCGTCGCCGCAGACCTTCTCGCGCGGGAAGGCCGTCTTCTCGAGGAGGAGGACGTCGAGGCCCGCCTTGGCAAGGTAGTACGCGGTCGTGGAGCCGGCCGGGCCTGCCCCGACGACGATCACATCGGCGGTGTGTTCGGAGAGGGGCTCGGTCACGGCGGGTTCTCCCGAAGACTCGATATTGCGTACCGAAAGGCACAGGACATGTGCAGTCTATGGGGGGCTACTGATCCACAAACTGAAGGGCTCCCCCCTATGACCAGGCCGCTCCCCGCCGTACAGCTGCGTGTGCCCACCGACGAGGACGCCCTGACCTGGCACCGGGTCTTCAACGACCCGGAAGTGATGGAGTTCCACGGCGGGAAGGCGGCGGAGCTCTCCGTCTACGAGGAGCTGACCGCCCGGCAGCGCAGACACGACGCCGAACACGGCTTCTGCTTCTGGACCATGCTCGACGAGGACGGCGAGGTCATCGGCTTCACCGGCGCGCAGCCCTGGCCGCACGAGACCTTCGGCCCGGTCGGCGAGATCGAGATCGGCTGGCGGCTGGCCCGGGCCGCGTGGGGCAAGGGATACGCGACCGCCGCCGCCCGCACCACGCTGGAGCGGGTACGGGCGGCCGGGGTGGAGCGGGTGGTGGCGATGGTGAACGCGCGCAATGAGCGTTCGATCGCGGTGATCCGGCGGCTGGGGATGGAGCTGGCCGAGACGTTCACGACGCCGGCGTCCCAGCAGAAGGGATACCGCTTCCGGCTGGAGCTCCAGCAGCCCTAGCCCACTTTGAAGGTGTTGAGTGCGGTCGAGAAGACCACATCCTTGTCCCGGTCCCAGAGATCGGCGCGGTCGGCGGCGAGGATCGCGTACTCCGTGCCGTCCGCCGCGACGAACGCCTGGTCGATGACATGCCGCTGCAGGCCGCCCTCGTCCGGCTCGGGGATGTGCGTGAACTCCCAGAGCGCGCCCGGCCGTCCCTGATAGGTGTTCTTGATCAGCTGATCGCGCTCGTACCGGGTCTCGGGAGTCTCCAGGTGCTTCTTCTCCAGGGTGATGAAGTTCTCGTACGAGGTCATCGGCGTGTTCTTGATGACGCCGATCTGGAGATACGAACCGCCTGTCGGGGCTTCGTAGTAGACCTGGCTGCCCGACTGCCGGCGCCGCCAGCCGTCCATCACCGCGACGGTGAACCCGGCGGGGTCCTGCTTCAGCACAAAGCCTTGCGGGAGCGTGGCACCGCCCGGCGGAGGTGACGACGGGCCCGTGGACGGGGTGGCGGAGGGGCCGCCGGCGGGACTTCCGGAAGGGGATACCGAGGCCGGTGGGGCCTGCCGGGGGGAAGGAGACTGCGATACGGCCGGCTGCCCGTTCTTCGCCTCGTCGGGCGTGTCGTGGTTCTTCTTCAGGAGCAGTGCCCCGGCCGTGGCGCCACCGCCGATGACGAACGCGGCGGTGAGGGTGGCCGTCCACACGAGGACCTTGCGCCTGCGTTCGGCGGCGGCCGCCGCGGCGGCGGGATCGTGGGCGGCGGCCGGTGAGGCAGCCGCGGCGCCGGACGGTGAGGCGGAGAGCTGAACGGTGTTCGGGTGGTACGCGCCCGGGACCGGGGGCTGCGGGGCGGCGGGAGAAGGCACGGGCGCGGCGGGCGCGTCGGCCACGAACGGGGTCGCCGGGACGGCGGGAGAAGGCGCGGGCACGGCGGGCGCGTCGGCCACGAACGGGGTGGCCGGAGCGGGGGGAGCAGTCGGGCCGGCCGGCGCTCCGGGCGCGTACGCCGGGCCAGGTCCATATGCCGGGCCAGGTCCGTACGCCGGGCCGGGCACGTACGCCGGCAGCGTCGGCACCGCCGCCTGCTGCCCCACCATCCGCAGCACGTACGGGCCCAGGAACGTCGCCGCACCCACCCACAGCAGGCCGAAC
This sequence comes from Streptomyces sp. NPDC002926, assembly GCF_053591755.1. NCBI lineage: Bacteria > Bacillati > Actinomycetota > Actinomycetes > Kitasatosporales > Streptomycetaceae > Streptomyces > Streptomyces sp. NPDC002926. The sequence continues at coordinate 87,866 of NZ_JBSFUK010000005.1, read as the reverse complement.
AGCAGCGCGTCCGCAACGCTCGGGGCGAACTCCGATGCGCCCCTGCCGCCCCAGTCCGACAGGCCGCCCGCCATGTCGGCGGAGACCCCGCTCACGCCCATGAACAGCAGGACAAGGCCCAGCGAGAAGCCTCCGGCCAGCAACTGTTCGCGACGGTCCGCCGAGCGGCGGGCCGCCCAGACGCCGAGCGTGAGCGCGCAGACCACGCCGAGGGCCACCGCCCCGGCGACCGCGCCGCCGCCCCACACATCACCGATCTCCGAGAGACCGAAGCTGCCGTGTTCCGCGCTGGAGCCGATCAGGCTGAACTGGCCCTGGACGTCGTACTTCACCGGTACGCCCCAGCTCAGCCCGAGGACCGCCAAGCCGATGTTCGGCAGGATCGGAAGGGCGATGAGCAGGGCCGTACCGTCCACGTCGTCGGCGTTGGCGTACACGATGAAGCCGACCAGCGAGCACAGGGCCACGACCACGCCGAGCGCCCGCACCGCCGTCCCCAGGGCACGCACCGTCGACCCGGCGGCGGGCCGCTGCGCCAGCCATGCGGCGAGGTCGTCGCGCTGGAGCACTCCGGCGGTCACCGCGAGCGAGATCGCCAGCGCGCCGAGCGCGGCCAGCAGCGGCGACGAGGAGATCTCCACGCCCGCGATGTCCGGCTGCGCGAACAGACCGAGTACCAGCACCACGCCGGTGACCAGCACCGAGATCCGTAGGGCCGCTTCCAGCCCGGCACCCCTCGTACGCAGCATCCGCGCGCCCAGGAAGAGCGCGCCGATCCACAGCACGGTCACCGTCAGCGGCACCAGCGAGAGCGAGGCACTGCCCTGGGCGATCGCGTCCATGCCCGAGCCGGAGCCGCCCGAGGTACCGGGATATCCGGAGCCACCGTCGCCGTACATCCCGTCCGGGGAACCGCCGCCGAAGGACCCGGAGTCCGAGCCGCCGGAGCCGAACGGCGTGGAACTGGCGGCCTTCACCTCGAAGCCACCGCCGAACGCCTGCAGCAGCATCGCGAGCGCGATCCGCAGCCGGTCGCTCCAGCCGACGACGACCTCGTCGTCCTGACCGTACGAGGGGATGGCGAGTGCCACCGCGAGTGCGAGCAGCAGTCCGGCCGGCCAGGCTGCGGCCTTCGCCGAGGCGAGCCAGTCGCCACGGAACGCCCGGCCGAAGAAAGCCCCGACGGGCGACGGACGAGCGGGCGCGGGCGCGGCGGGCGCCCCGGGAGGAGCGGCGGGCAGGGCCGGAGGAAGGGCGGGAAGGGCGGCGGGAGCGGCCGCCGGAGGCATCGCGGGCGGCGCCGCCGAGGCTTCCGGCGGCCGCTCCCGCCCGCATTTCATACAGAAGCGTGCCTCGTCCGGGGACGGGTTTCCGCAGTGCGGGCAGTACGACGCCATGGGGAGTGCTCCGAGGTGACAGGCGGGGACGGGAGATAAGCAAGCCGTAAACAACTGACTCATCTTCCTCACCCGCCGGTTCCCGTCAACTCGCCGCTGATACAAGCCGGTTCAAGCCAGGGCCTCGGTCTCCGTCTCGCGGCGACGTCCTTCACCCGGCCGGACGGGCCCACCGCCGCAGCGATCGGGGCCGGGACGGCACATGCGGTGGCGTCGTCCGGAGCGACAGGGGCCTTCCCGGCCGCCGTTCTCCGGCTAGAAGACCGACAGTCCGGTCAGCGTCGTGAAGCGGTCCAGCGCCGCCACACCTGCCACCGAGTTGCCCTGCTCGTCCAGACCCGGGCTCCATACGGACAGCGTGCAGCGCCCGGGCACGACCGCGACGATCCCGCCGCCCACGCCGCTCTTGCCCGGCAGTCCGACCCGGTAGGCGAACTCTCCGGCCGCGTCGTACGTACCGCAGGTGAGCATCACGGCGTTGATCTGCTTGGCCTCGCTGAGGGTCAGCAGGCGGGAGCCGTCGGCGCGCAGCCCGTGGCGGGCCAGGAAGCGGGCCGCCAGGGCCAGATCGGCGCAGCTCATCTCGATCGCGCACTGCCAGAAGTAGTGCTCGAGGAGGGTGGGGACAGGGTTGGTGATATTGCCGTAGGAGGCCATGAAGTGGGCCAGGGCGGCGTTGCGGTCACCGAACGCGGACTCCGACTCGGCGACCTCCGCGTCGAAGGCGAGTTCCGGGTTGCCGCTCTCCTGCCGCAGGAATTCCAGGAGTTCGCTGCTCGCGTCGCCGGTCAGGGTCTGCAGACGGTCGGTGACGACGAGCGCGCCCGCGTTGATGAAGGGATTGCGCGGGATCCCGTTCTCGTACTCGAGCTGCACCAGCGAGTTGAACGGGTTGCCGGAGGGCTCACGGCCGACCCGCTCCCAGAGGCTGTCGCCGCCGTGGGCCAGCACCAGCGCGAGCGTGAAGACCTTGGTGATCGACTGGGTGGAGAAGGGGCGTTGCCAGTCGCCGACTCCGTACACATTGCCGTCCACATCCGCGAGGGCCATGCCGAAGCGGTGCGGGTCGACGGAGGCGAGTGCGGGGATGTACTCGGCGGGCCTGCCGCTGCCGACCTGCTGTGTGACGTCCTGGGCGACCCGTTCCAGGACGGACTGGTAGTTCATCGGGGCTTACTGGGACCGGTCCTGGGACCGCGCCGCGGACGGGAACGAAGACGCGGACGCGGGCTTGGTGCCGCGGTGCAGCGCCACCACCCCACCCGTCAGATTCCGCCACGCGACCTTGGACCAGCCGGCCTGCCGCAGCCGCTCCGCCAGCCCCGGCTGGTCGGGCCAGGCGCGGATGGACTCGGCGAGATAGACGTACGCATCGGGGTTGGACGAGACGGCCCGCGCCACCGGCGGCAGCGCCCGCATCAGGTACTCGGTGTACACGGTCCGGAACGGCGCCCAGGTCGGCTGCGAGAACTCACAGATCACGACCCGCCCGCCCGGCTTGGTCACCCGGTACAGCTCGCGCAGCGCGGCGTCCGTGTCCTGCACATTGCGCAGCCCGAAGGAGATCGTCACGGTGTCGAAGACATCGTCGCCGAACGGCAGCTTCGTCGCGTCGCCCGCGGTGAGCGGCAGCCAGGGGTTGCGCTTCTTGCCCTCGCGCAGCATGCCGAGGGAGAAGTCGCACGGCACGACATACGCGCCGGTGACGGTGAACGGCAGCGAAGAGGTGCCGGTGCCGGCGGCCAGGTCGAGGACCTTCTGCGCCGGGCGGGCGTTCACCGCCTTCGCGACCTCCTTGCGCCACAGCCTGGCCTGGCCGAGCGAGAGCACATCGTTGGTCAGGTCGTAGTTCGCCGCCACGCCGTCGAACATCGAGGCGACTTCGTGCGGCTGCTTGTCCAGGGATGCTCGGGTCACGCACCCCATTCAAGCAGCACGCCTCCCGGCCGGAATCACCGGAACTGTCCCAGGCGCCTGTCGCCTCCCGCAGACCTCCTGATGGCGTACGCGCGGAGCCCGGGCAAGGCGATGATCACCACGCCGAGAAGCACCACGCCGCAGAAGCACCACGCCGAAGAAGCCGAGGGCGGCCCACCAGGACCTGGTCCCTTCGCGGTCACCGTCCTCGTCGTTCCGGCATGAGTCAGCGCGCCCGGTATACGAGCCGCCCGTCGAGGACGGTGGCCACGCAGCTCCCGGCGCCGGCGGTCCGCAGAGCGGCCTCGTCCGTCGCATCGAACACGGCGAAGTCGGCCCGGGCACCGACGGCCAGGGGGGCGTGCACGGAGCCCGCGAGGTCATGCCCCTCCACGAAGGGGTCGAGGTCCGGGCCGCCGACGAGAATTCCCGGGGCGCCCACCGACGGGACGACGGTAAGTCCGGATCGGGCGACGGCGGTCCGCAGGACCGGGTCGTCCAGCGTGACCGCCAGCGCCGTGGTGCCGTGCCGCAGCATCCTCTGCAGCCCGCGGCGCACGCTGCCCGCCCAGCGGGCAGCGTCCAGCTCCAGCGCCTCCAGCTCCGCTCCGGACAGCGGCAGTTCACCGAGCTCGCCGGACTCCCGCGGGTCGGGGTGGTAGCAGCGCTTCAGCAACCAGGTGCCGTGCCACTGACGCAGGCCGGGTGTCAGAACACCGGGCCAGTGGCGGACGCGGGCCCGCGGACGGTCCGCCGCCAGCTCCCGGTACGGGCCGATGGCCGCGATCCGGTTGCCGTCGACGACGACCGCACCGTCCGGCACCGGCGCCGCGCCGACCGGCAGAACCAGCGGCGCGGCGTGAATCGTCAGCAAGACAGCCTCAGTTGGACGCAAGCAGTTTCAGCTCGGGATGCGCCGTACCGCCCGCGATCGCCGTCGACGAGATGTGCGAGGCCACGCGCTCGTCGACCGGGTCGTTCGCCGGGTCGTCGTGCACCACGATGTGCTCGTACGTCGTCGTCCGCTGCGCCGGGACACGGCCCGACTTGCGGATCAGGTCGATGATCTCCATCCGGTTCGACCGGTGCTTCGCGCCCGCCGCGGAGACCACGTTCTCCTCGAGCATGATCGATCCCAGGTCGTCCGCGCCGTAGTGCAGCGAGAGCTGGCCGACCTCCTTGCCCGTGGTCAGCCACGAGCCCTGGATGTGGGCCACATTGTCGAGGAAGAGCCGCGCGATCGCGATCATGCGCAGGTACTCGAAGAGCGTCGCCTGCGTACGGCCCTTGAGGTGGTTGTTCTCCGGCTGGTACGTGTACGGGATGAAGGCCCGGAAGCCGCCCGTCCGGTCCTGCACCTCGCGGATCATCCGCAGATGCTCGATCCGCTCGGCGTTGGTCTCGCCGGTGCCCATCAGCATCGTCGACGTCGACTCGACGCCCAGCCGGTGCGCGGCCTCCATGATCTCCAGCCAGCGCTCGCCGGACTCCTTGAGCGGCGCGATCGCCTTGCGCGGCCGCTCGGGCAGCAACTCGGCGCCGGCGCCCGCGAAGGAGTCGAGCCCGGCGCTGTGGATGCGCTGGATCGCCTCCTCGACGGAGACCTTGGAGATACGGGCCATGTGCTCGACCTCGGAGGCGCCGAGGGAGTGGATGACCAGCTGCGGGTACGCCTTCTTGATCGCGGCGAAGTGCTTCTCGTAGTACTCGACGCCATAGTCCGGGTGGTGCCCGCCCTGGAACATGATCTGCGTGCCGCCGAGCTCCACGGTCTCGGCGCAGCGCCGCAGAATGTCGTCGAGGTCGCGCGTCCAGCCCTTCTCGACGTCCTTCGGCGGGGCGTAGAAGGCGCAGAACTTGCACGCCGTGACGCACACGTTGGTGTAGTTGATGTTGCGCTCGATGATGTACGTCGCGATGTGCTCCGTACCGGCGTACCGGCGCCGGCGTACGGCGTCCGCCGCGGCGCCCAGCGCGTGCAGCGGCGCGGAACGGTAGAGGTCGAGCGCCTCCTCCGGGGTGATCCGGCCCCCATCGGCAGCACGGTCCAGCACGGACTGAAGGTCGGCCTTCTCGGTCACCGGGCGTCACCTTTCGGCGGTGTTTCAGAGCATCTGCGGGCCGATCCAGCGTACGCCAGCCGTTGTGGCGATCCGCGGGCGCGGTCGCGAGGCACGGCGGCCGGTCGCCGCTCCCGGTCCATCCCGGTCAGCCCGGTCCATCCCGCCAGCCCGGCCTGTCCGGTGAGTCCGTCCGTCCGGTGAGTCCGTCCGGTCACCGCTCCCGGTCCAACAGCGCACGCGGGTCGCCCGCCCGTGGTTCCTGGGACGTGTACTGCATGCGGGCTCCGGTGAGTCGCAGCTTCACCGTGTGCGTGCCCGGCGTGCAGTTGTTTCCCGCCTTGCCGCTGGACTTGCCGTCGGCGACGAGTTCGGTCGTGGTCGCGCTCCGCAGCACCAGGTTGTCCTCGCAGGCGAAGTTCCCGAGGACGTCGAACTGGTTGACCGTGCCGATCTTCGCGCCGGCCTTCCCGGTGCCGATCACGACCCTGAAGGTCCCGGCGCTGATCTTGCTGCCGGCGAGTTCGACGTCGAACGGCCCCTTCCAGGCGCCGATGAAGGCCTTCGGCACCTCCTTCGCCGACTCGCCCGGCTCGGTCGGCTCGGCCGCTGAACCGTCCGAGGGCTCCGCCGACGGGCTGCCCGCCGGCGGCCGGGCCGCCGTGTCGCTGCCCTTGTCGTTCCTACCCGGGAGCAGATCGAACAGCACCGCGCCGCCGAACGTCACCGCAGCCAGCGCGCCCGCCACCGCCAGGGCCACCGTGCAGCTCACCTTCCGGCCACCGCGCTCGCCCGGAGCACCGGATCTCGTCGGTACGGAGTCGGCCGTCACCGACACGGACAGCCGCGCGTTGGAGGCACCCTGCGTCGGCGGCGGCGCGTCCCGGGGCGGCTCCACCGGCGGCCCGAAGACCCCGACCGCCGGGCTGCTGAACGCGACCGGCCCCGACACCACCGGGTCCGGGGAAGGTTCCAGGTTCAGCAGTGTCACCGCCGCCCTGCTGACCTCTTCCACCAGCGGTCCCGGCAGCCACCCGGCCCCGACCAGTCCGGCCGCCCCGCCGGGCGCGAGCCTGCTCGCGATCTCGGCCGGCGCGGGCCGCGCCGCCGGGTTCTTGGCGAGGCAGTCGGCGACCAGCTCCCGCAAGTCGCCCTCGAGGGAGCCCAGTTCGGGCTCCTCATGCACCACCTTGTAGAGCAGCGCGGCCGAGGAGTCGCCCGGGAAGGGCGCCTCGCCCGTCGCCGCGTACGCAAGCACCGCGCCCAGCGAGAAGACATCCGCCGCTGCCGTGACGCCCTTGCCGAGGATCTGTTCCGGCGACATATAGCCGGGCGAGCCGACCGAGACCCCGGTGGAGGTGAGCGAGGCGGTGCCGTCGGTGGCCCGGGCGATCCCGAAGTCGATCAGCCGCGGACCGTCCAGCGTGAGCAGCACATTGGACGGCTTCACATCCCGGTGCACCAGCTCCAGCGCATGCACGGCCGCCAGTGCCTCCGCGAGTCCGGCGCCCAGCACCCGTACCGCGGGGACGGGCAGTGGACCGTGCGAGCTCACCGCCTGGGACAGGGCCGGACCGGCCACATAGCCGGTGGCGACCCACGGCACGGAGGCCTCCGGGTCGGCGTCCAGCACCGGCGCCGTCCACTTCCCGCCGACCCGCCGCGCCGCCTCCACCTCACGTCTGAACCGCGCCCGGAACTCCTCGTCCAGCGCGAAATGCGGATGGACGACCTTCACAGCGACCGTACGGCCGCCGGCACTGCGCCCCAGATAGACGCGGCCCATTCCCCCCGCTCCGAGCCTGCCGAGCAGCCGGTACGCACCGATGCTCCGCGGGTCGCCCGGATCCAGCGGCTGCATCTGCACTCCCCCGATTGCCTTGCTTTTCGCCTTGTGTTGCACGTGCTGCGCTTCAGCCTAGGGCCCGCCGTGGGCCGCATCACGAGGATTCCCGCCGCCCGGGAGCCAACCGAACAGAGCCAACCGTCATCTCCCTGTGCGTAAATCACACGTCTTGTCCGAAACCGTCCGTGCCGACGGTGCCAGAACCTTCGGAGCCTTCCATGAAACGCCTGTCCAAGGCCCTCATAGCCGCCGTCGCCATCGGCTCTGTCGCGCTCGTCGCCGGGTGCTCGGACGAAGGCGATCCGGTCTCCTTCGACGGCCCCGGTGCCAAGTCCCCCGCCGGGCAGCCGGGTGGCGGCGCACAGGACAGCGACGGCGGCCGGGGGGCGGACGAAGCCGCCGCGAAGACCCTGATGCCGACGGGCCCGAAGGCCTCGTTCACCACGCAGAACACCCTCGACGACGGCACGAAGATCGGCGTCACCACGCTGGAGGGCGCCAAGTCCGGTTTCACGGGCAAGGTATGGGTGTGGGCGCCGAAGCAGTACTTCGACCCGCAGTACGCGAACAGCGGTTTCCCCGTACTGATAGCGCTGCCCGGCGGCAACGGCTATCCGAAGAACTACTGGATGGGCACCGACCTCAAGCTGCAGAGCAGCATCAGCAAGTGGTCGAAGGAAGGCAAGAGCCTCCCGTTCGTCGTGGTGATGCCGGTACTCAATCCGGACGCCAAGTACTACTACGACGGCAGCGACATACCGGGGCAGCCGAAAATGGGCACCTGGATGACCGAGGACGTCCCCGACTTCGTCAAGGCCAATTTCCGTACCTTCAAGTCCCGCGACGGCTGGGCCTTCATGGGCTCCTCATCCGGCGCGTTCGTCGGGCTGAAGTCCGTACTGCAGCACCCGGGCAAGTTCAAGGCCGTGATCGCTTCCGGCCCGGACACCGTGCCCGACTCCCCGCTGTGGGGCAGCCATACGAAGGAGCGGGCCGCCAACAATCCGGAGAAGCTCGCGAAGGCCCTTTCCACCAAACCCGCGGGCAAGGACAAGGACGTCTGTCTCGCGTTCCAGATAGGCAGCAAGGAGGCCGGGATGAACAACCTCAAGCGCTTCATCCGGGACTACGGCAAAGGCCCGGTGAAAACCCGCCTGCAGATCATCCAGGGCGGCGAGCACAACGCCAAGACCTATGTGAAGGGCATGGGGGACGGGACCATTCAGTGGATCAGCGCGCACATGCAGGCGCCCATCCCCAGCTCGTAGACCGCCCCGCGGACCGCCCGGATCCGAAGATCCCCACCCCGTGGACGGTCCGCCCCGCAGACCGTCAGCCGCCGAGCAGCTCGACCGTCACATCCGCCGCGAACCCGGTCGTCGGGCCGGTACGGCGCGCGAATTCCCGTACGCCGGCGAGCTGCTCGGGCCCGAAGCGGAAGTCCAGTGTCGTGAAGTAGCGCTCCAGCAGCTCCGCGTCGAAGATCTCCCAGCGCGCCGCCTGCTCCGCGACCTTGGTGACCTCCTCCAGGGACAGGTCCCGCGAGGCGAGGAAGGCCTCGTGCACCCTCTCCACGACGAAGGGCTCGCGCGCCAGATAGTCCTTGCGCGCCGCCCACACCGCGAACACGAAGGGCAGTCCCGTCCACTGCTTCCACATCAGCCCCAGGTCGTGGACCTGGAGGCCGAGCCTCGGGGCGTCGTGCAGCGAAGCGCGCAGCGCGGCGTCCCCGATCAGCACGGCCGCCTCCGCCTCCTGCATCATCAGGCCCAGGTCGGGCGGACACGAGTAGTAGTCGGGCGTCACCTTGTACTGCTCGGCGAGCAGCAGCTGCGCCAGCCGTACCGACGTGCGCGAGGTGGAACCGAGCGCCACCCGCGCCCCGTCCAGCTGTTCCAGCGGAACCTGGGACACGATCACGCAGGACATGACAGGCCCGTCGCAGCCGACCGCGAGGTCGGGGAATGCGACCAGCTGATCGGCGTTGCGCAGGAATTCCACGAGGGTGATCGGCGCGATGTCGAGCTCGCCTCGCACGAGCTTCTCGCTGAGCTTCTCCGGGGTGTCCTTCGTCAGCTCGAAATCGAGGAGAGTTCCGGTCCGCGCCAGCCCCCAGTACAGGGGCAGACAGTTCAGGAACTGGATGTGGCCGACACGGGGCCGGCTGCGACGGTGGTCGGTTGCTGTGCTTTCTCCAAGACTGTCCACATCGCGAGGCTAGCCCCGCGGCCGGCGGTTGACGGCGCCGGGGCCGGGCCCAGGACGCACGACTTCCCGCGCCCCGTCCGAGCTGCACCGTCAGCCGATTTGGGTCCCGTCCAACTCACGGGTGACGTGATCTTTCCCTCTACCGCTGCGCACACGCTGCGTGCTAGGCTCGACGCAAGTTGCAGTTTGGTTTCCCTTGCAGTACAGAGCCTGCGGAGCATGTAACCCGCAGGCTTTTGTAGTTTTCAGACTTCTTGCAGGTTCTGGAGCAGGGCAACCCTTTGGCCCAAGGAGGGCTTATGGCTACCGGAACCGTCAAGTGGTTCAACGCTGAAAAGGGCTTCGGCTTCATCGCCCAGGACGGCGGCGGCCCGGATGTCTTCGTCCACTACTCCGCGATCAACGCGTCTGGTTTCCGCTCTCTCGAGGAGAACCAGGTCGTGAACTTCGACGTCACCCAGGGCCCGAAGGGCCCGCAGGCGGAGAACGTCACCCCGGCCTAGTCAGCCAGGGTCGGCGATCGCGCACGACTCAGCAGTACCAAGGAGCCCCGTTCCGTATGGATCGGGGCTCCTGCCTTGTCGCTCGAGAACGCCGCCGTGTTGATCTTCCGCGTGCCCATGGCCCGCGCTGCGTGCGGCTGGAGGGGCACCACGGTGCCGGGACGCCGCCCCGGTGTTCCCACGGCCACGGACGCCCCGGGCCCGCGCGCCCCGCCCCGCCTACCCTGGAGGCAGGAGACGGGAGGAGCGGACGTGACCGAACGCAAACCCCCTGGTGTCAGCTTCGAGTCGTGGGTGGAGAGGCAGATCAGGGAAGCGACGGAGCGGGGCGACTTCTCGTCCCTGGCCGGCTTCGGGAAACCGCTGCCGGACGACACCGCACCGTACGACGAACTGTGGTGGGTCAAGGACAAGTTGCACCGCGAGGGCGTCTCCGTGCTGCCTGGGACGCTCGCCCTGCGCAAGGAGGCCGAGGACGCCCGGGAGGCGGTCGGCAGCGCCGCGACGGAAGCCCGCGTGCGGTCCGTCCTCACCGCGGTCAACGAGAAGATCGAGGCGGCGATCCGCCGCCCGCCGCCGGGCCCGCCGCTGGGACTGAAGCCCTTCGACGTCGAGGCTGTCGTACGCGAATGGCGGGCGCGGAGGGCTGAGGCGCACCCCCTGACCGGCCCTGACCGGACCGGCCCTGACCGGCCCTGACGTGCGGGTCAGTGGCGCGGCTGCGGCAGGGCCGGGAGCTTCTCGTCGTACAGCCACATGGTGAAAAGACCGTCGAGCGGATGCGCCGAGTGCCGCTGCGCGAGAGCGATGAACTCCTCGGTGGTCACCGTGCCGTGCCGGTGGGTCGTGGTCCACTCGCGCAGCACCGCCACGAAGGCCGCGTGCCCGATCACCGTGCGCAGCGCGTGCAGCGTGAGGCCGCCCCGCTCGTAGACCTGGTCGTCGAACAGCCGCCGCAGACCCGGATCGCCGATCTTGATGTCCTGCCGCATCAGGGCGAGACGGGCCCGTGACTTCGCCGCGAGAGCCGCCGCCGACGGCCCGCCCGACACCTCGGACCACAGCCACTCCGCGTACTTCGCGAAGCCCTCGTTGAGCCAGATGTGCCGCCAGTCGGCGACGGTCAGACTGTTGCCGAACCACTGATGGGCCAGCTCGTGCGCGACCAGGCGCTCACTGCCGCGCCGCCCGTCGACATGGTTGGCGCCGAAGATCGACAGGCCCTGCGCCTCGACGGGCACGTCCAGTTCCTCGTCCACCACCACGACCGCGTAGTCGTCGAAGGGGTAGGGGCCGAAGAGGTCCGTGAAGGCCGTCATCATCTGCGGCTGGCGGGCGAAGTCGTACTCGAAGCGCTCGAGCAGGCCGCGGGGCACGGCGGCCGGCTGCGGCACCCGCCCGGCATGCGCCACGTCGACCAGTTCGTACGGGCCGATCTGGACCGTCGCGAGATAGCTGGCCATCGGCGCCGACTGCTCGTACACCCATGTGGTGGTGGAGGAACTGATCGTCCGGGAGACGAGTGAGCCGTTGGCGACCACGGTGTACGGCGACGGAGTGGTCACCGTGATCCGGTAGGCGGCCTTGTCGTCCGGGCGGTCGTTGCACGGAAACCAGGACCGGGCACCGTTCGGCTGGGAGGCCACGAGCGCCCCTTCCTCCAGCTGGTCCCAGCCGAGGTCTCCCCAGTCGCGCGTGCGGACGGGGTGAGGGACGCCGGTGTAGCGCACCTCGACGGTGAACGGCGTCCCGGCGCGCAGCGGCCTGGCGGGCCGTACGCGCAGCTTGTCGGCGCGGTGCGTGTACCGGGCCGGGCGGGCGCCGTCCACCAGGACGCGGTTGATCCGGAACGGGCCGAGGTCCAGGGCGATTTCGGACAGTGCGCGCCGGGCGACAGCGGTGATCCGGGCCCGGCCGGAGAGCCGGCCGGTGTGCGGGCGGTAGTCCAGCTCCACGTCGTACTCCGTGGTCCGGTAGCCGCTGTCGCCGTGCTGCGGAAGGTACGAATCCGTCACCCTTGTGCGTCCTCTGTGTCTTGCTCGTATTGCTCGTATTGCCTGTCCTGCGCGTGTTCTGCGTGCTACGGCTTCCACGCCGCGATGGGGTTGCCCAGCCAGCGGGTGTCCGCGGGCACCCGCTCTCCGCGCATCACCAGCGAGGCCGGACCGACCGCTGCCCGGGCGCCGATGACCGCTCCGGGCAGCGCGATGCCGTGCGGACCGAGCGTCGCGCCCGTTCCGAGAACGACATTGTCCATGCGCATGATCCGGTCGTGGAAGAGGTGCGTCTGAACAACACAGCCGCGATTGACGCTCGCGCCGACACCGACGGTGACCAGGTCGGCCTCCGGCAGCCAGTACGTCTCGCACCAGGCGCCGCGGCCGATGCGGGCGCCGAGCCCACGCAGCCACTGGTTCATCAGCGGTGTGCCGGCGGTCGCCCCGACCAGCCACGGCACGGCGAGCACCTCCACAAAGGTGTCCGCGAGCTCGTTGCGCCATACGAAGGACGACCACAACGGGTGCTCGACCGCCCGGAAACGGCCGACGAGCAGCCACTTCGCCGCGATCGCGACGACACAGGCCACCACTCCCCCGACGAACAGCAACGCGCCGCCGCACAGCACCGCGAGGGCGAGGCCGAGGCGGTCTGCCAGCAGCTCGAAGGCGGCGAGCGCGAGTACGGCGAGCGCCACGCTGCACATGACCGGCACGATCCGGCACATCTCGACGGCCGCCCGCGCCCACTTCAGCCGCTTCGGCGGGTCGAAGGTACGGCTCTGGTCACCTTCCTCCGCGGCCCGCGGCAGCTTCATCGGCGGCATACCGAGCCAGGAGCTGCCCGCCTTCGCCCGCTTCGGGGTCGATGACAGCACGCCGACGAGGCCGCGCTTGGGTACGGAGCGGCCCGCGGCCGTCATGCCGGAGTTGCCGAGGAAGGCCAGCTTGCCGACCCGCGCCTCGGCGATCCGCAGCCAGCCTCCGCCGAGTTCGTACGAGGCGACCATCGTGTCGTCGGCGAGGAACGCGCCGTCGCCGACCGTCGTCATCGCGGGCAGCGCCAGCACGGTCGACGCCTCGACACCGCGGCCCACCTTCATGCCCAGCGCCCGCAGCCACACGGGCGTGAACAGGCTCGCGTACAGCGGAAAGAGGTGCACCCGGGCCATGTCCATCAGCCGCTCGGTCGCCCACGCCTGCCAGGCGATCCGCCCGTGGACCGGGTAGTAGCCCTCGCGCAGCCCGATGCCGAGCAGCCGCACACCGGCGAGAACGATCAGCGCGTACGTGATCACGGAGACGACCGTCGCGAGTGGCACGGCGGTCAGCGCGGCCGTCAGCGCCTGGCCGAGGCCGGTCCGGCCGTGCACGAACAGGCCGATCACCAGCAGGCCGGGCAGCGCCGCGAGCGCGGGCAGCAGCCCGAGGACCACCGAAGTGAGCGTGTAGACCGCCGTCCAGCGGCGCTTGCGCGGCGGGCGGCCGTCGGGCGTGTGCCGATTGGCCTTCCCCTTGCGTGCGGCCGGCACGCCGGCCCAGCGCTCGCAGGCGGGAACCGCGCCCGTCACACCCGACCCGGGGGCGATCTCGGCGCGCTTGCCGATCCGCGCGCCGGGGAAGAGCGTGCTGCGGGCGCCGACGGTGGCTCCGGCGCCGATGCGGACGGCACCGATGTGCAGCCGGTCGCCGTCGAGCCAGTGCCCGGACAGATCCACCTCGGGCTCGACCGCGCAGCCCTTGCCGAGCCGCAGCATGCCGGTCACCGGCGGCAGGGCGTGCAGATCGACGCCCTCGCCGATACGGACGCCGAGCGCCCGCGCGTAGTACGTGAGCCACACCCCGGCGAGGCTGGTCGCGCCGCTGAGCTCGGCGAGGCGTTCCGCCGTCCACAGCCGTAGGTGCGTGCTGCCGCCGCGCCGGTACGTGCCGGGGCGCAGACCGCGCAGCAGCAGCCGCGCGCCGCCTGCCGCGATCACGATCCGTCCGGGCGGGCTGACCACGAGCAGCCAGCCGAGCCCCACCCACCACCAGGACACCGTCGGCACCCACGGCAGCCCGATGACATTGCCGACCGCGGCCGCGACCACGCCCCAGCGCAGCCCGGCGATGCCGAGCAGCGGAAGCATCAGCAGCACTTGCACGACGCCGGACAGGCGCGGCACCGGCTGGACATCCCGCTGTGCCGTCGCGCCCGCGGAGGGCTCCTCCAGCGTCCGGGCGAGCGCGCCGAGTGTCGGGTTCTGGTAGATGTCGCCGACCGATCCGGCGGCGTACCGCTCCCGGATCCGGGACACCAGTTGGGCGGCGGCCAGACTGCCGCCGCCGCTCGCGAAGAAGTCCGCGTCGGCGCTGTTCACCGGAGCCCCGAGAAGATCGGTCCACTGCTCGGCCAGCCAGGCCTCGGTGGCGGTGAGCTCGGTCCGACCGGTGGCCGGAGTGTCCGGAGCGGGCAGCGGCCACGGCAGGGCGGCCCGGTCCACCTTCCCCGAGGTACGGGTCGGGAGGGTGTCCACGACGGCGAGCAGGGGCACGAGGGCGGCGGGCAGCTCCTTGCGCAGTCGCGCGACGGCGTCGGCCTGGTCGAAGGAGTCCACGACGAAGGGCGCCGCGTCGAGGGGCGCCGCGCCGGAGGAGTCCACGTCGAGGGTCCCCGCGCCGGCCGCCGGCTCCGGCGCGTCGGCGGGGCCGTTGCCGTCTGTGGCGGTGGAGGCCGGGGCGTGGGCACCGGCGCCGGCCACCGGGCCCGGGGCCGGTTCGGCGACCGCGCCGTCGACGGGGCCGGGGGCCGCGGAGCCCGCGTCGTCCGCCGTATCCGCCGTATCCGCGGTCTCCGCGGTGTCAGCGGTGGCAGCGGTCGTCAGGTCGCCGTCCACCGGCCGGTCGCCGACAGGCTCGCTCGGCACCACATAGCCGACCAGCAGTTGATGGCCGCCGGCCGTCGTACGGACCGCAGCCGCGGCTCCCGCGACGCCCGGCAGCGCCTGCAGCGCCGCATCGATCTCGCCGAGTTCGATGCGACGGCCACCGAGCTTGATCTGCTCGTCCGCCCGGCCCACGAAGAGCAGGCCGTCCTCCTCCGCCCGGACCAGGTCGCCGCTGCGGTAGGCGCGGGCCCAGCCGAGCGCGGGCAGTGGCGCGTACTTCTCCGCGTCCTTCTCGGCGTCCAGGTAGCGGGCGAGGCCGACGCCGCCGATGACGAGCTCGCCGGTCCCTCCCATGGGGACGAGGTCACCGGCGCCGTCCACGACGGCGAGCTCCCAGCCGTCGAGCGGCAGCCCGATCCGTACCGGTCCTTCGCCGGTCAGCGGCGCCGCGCAGGCGACGACCGTGGCCTCGGTCGGGCCGTACGTGTTCCAGACCTCACGGCCCGTGACGGCCATCCGCTCGGCCAGCTCGGGCGGGCACGCCTCACCGCCGAATATCAGCAGCCGGACGTCGTCGAGCGCCTCGGCGGGCCAGAGGGCCGCGAGTGTGGGGACCGTCGACACGACGGTGATGCGCTGCTCGACCAGCCAGGGGCCCAGGTCGAGGCCGGTGCGTACGAGGGAGCGGGGTGCGGGCACGAGGCAGGCGCCGTGCCGCCAGGCGAGCCACATCTCCTCGCAGGAGGCGTCGAAGGCGACGGAGAGCCCGGCGAGGACCCGGTCGCCGGGGCCGAGGGGCTCCTTCGCCAGGAAGATCCGGGCCTCGGCGTCGATGAAGGCGGCGGCGCTGCGGTGGCTGACGGCGACGCCCTTGGGCCTGCCGGTGGAGCCCGAGGTGAAGATGATCCAAGCGTCGTCACCCGGGCCCGGCCGACTGCCTGTGGCTCCCGCCGCGGTACCGAACGGCTCGAAGGCCCGGCCCTCGCCGATCACGGCGCTCACCGCCGCCTCGGTGAAGACCAGCTCGGCCCGCTCGTCGGGGTCCTCGGCGTCGACCGGGACATACGCCGCGCCCGCCGCGAGCACGGCGAGGATCGAGACATACAGGTCGGCGGTTCCTGACGGCACGCGTACACCGACACGGTCGCCGACGCCTATTCCGGCGGCGGCGAGGCGCAGTCGCAGGGACTCGACCTCGTCGAGCAGCGCGCGGTAGGTGAGCGGCGCGTCACCGTCGTCGACAGCTGGTGCGTCCGGGTGACGTCGCGCGGTCTCGTCGAGGATGTCGAGGAGAGTGCGTTCGGAGGCGGCACTTCCCGCGGTGAAGAGCGCGGGCGCCGGTGCCTCGTCGAGCAGCGGATCGAGGAGAGCCGGTGACTCCGGGGCCAAAGTCATACAGCGCACCGATCGTCGGCCGACAGGGCGCTCAGTGCTGAGTGGCTCCGGTGGATGCCAGGCTGGCTCGTACGCATCTCTCACTCTCCGTAGGTCGTGTGGAGTGCGCTGCGAATCCCCATTCCGCGCACGGCAAACGAGGAGTTTATCCAGCCTTGGCCCATCTCGCCTGATGTAGCGACAGGGCCGACCGGTCCGCATCGGCCCGCCCAGCTCCTGGTCGAATCGCATCGCCCCTGCTCAGGACCGGCACCGGGGCCGCCCTCACCACCCCCGTACGGCACGGGCCGCGGACGCCGATTGTGGCGAACCGCACTCGTGGTCACGCCGTGTTCGTCCGCACTGTGGGCAACCGGGCCTTCTCAGAAGGTCACCGGGCCGTCTTCGCGTACAGTGCCTCGGTCTCCGCCGCGAAGTCCCGATCGACCGCTGCCCACTTGAGCTCGCAGCGCGACCGCGCGACTCCTCGTACTCGACCGGTTACCGACTCCCGAGTGATCTTACTTCGGAGTAAATCCACGACCGCGCAGGGAGCTTGGACCATGGCCGGTCGCCATGCGCACCGACGGCCGGCACACCGGCCCTCGAAGAGGCGCACGGTGGGGCCGAGTCGATCGCGCCCCTGGCAGCGGCAACATCGGGTTCGTCAGCATCCGCGGCCAGACCCTGCTGGGGGCGCAAGACCTGGCACCCGAACCGCCCCTGGCCCTCACCCTGGCGCGCGGGGCGCCGGCCTCGCCACTGAAGCGGCAGCAAGTGACGTACGTACGGGCGGAGTTCGATGTCCCGGTACCGCGCCCACGACCGTGACGTACACGGCCGAGGACTCGGCTCTCCCACTCCGCAGCGGCGACCGCGTCCACCTCATCGGGAGGACCAGCGCTGACCTTTCATAAGGTCCCCGAGCCCCATCCAGGCGAAGTTCATCAGCGTCCCCGCCGCTTCCTTCGCCGAGACGCCCTCGGTCTCGTTCGCCCACCCCGCGAGCGACTCCGCCGCGCCCACCAGCGCCTGCGCGAGCCCCCCGACATCCCGGTCGGCCAGCTCGGGGTTGTGCTGGGTCTCGCATGCCGCGGCCCCGATCAGCCCGGTCACGAAGGCCACTATCTCGTGCCGCATCGCCGCCACTTCGGCGGCGAACGGCTCTCCGTGCGTCCGCGCCTGCCGGTGCAGGATCGCCCAGCCGTCCGGGTTCTCGGCGGTGTGTGTGAAGAACGCCGCGAGCCCCGACCACAGCTGCCGGTCCGCCGCGAGCCCCGGCTCGGCTCCCGCCCGCACGGCCACGATCAGCGCTTCGGCCTCGCGCCGTATGCACGCCGTGAAGAGGTCTTCCTTGGAGTTCAAGTACAGGTAGACCAACGGCTTGGAGACCCCGGCCAGTTCAGCGATCTCATCCATCGAGGCCGCCCGGTAGCCGCGCTGCCCGAAGGTCCGCACCGCGGCGTCCATCATCTGCCGCTCGCGCACGGCGCGCGGCATGCGTTTGCTTTTGACGCCCTTCACAGCACCCATGTCAGACATCCTCCCGCCCCACACATCCTTACTTCGCGGTAAGCCTACGGCCCCCGGGAAGAGCCCAAAAACGCGGAACGGCCCCCCTTCCGGCAAGGAAGGGGGACCGCACCACGATTCGGACCGGGTCAGTACTGCAACCCGACCTGAACCTCCAACTGTGTCGAGCGCCTAGGCCGACGGCGTTACCTGCGGCGTCCAGACCTCGGTGCACGCCAGGCTCGGCGGGGTGGGGGGAGGCCCAATCGTCGCGAAGGTCAGGGTGCACGTGGTCTCGAACACGGTTCCGGCCGTGGTCAGCACGTGCACCGAGGCCGAGTTCAGCACCCCGTTGCTGGACACCGAGACGGAGCAGGCGCCCGCCGGGAAACCGCCGCCCGGGGTGTTGCTGATGTTCTCCCAGTCGAAGACGCCACCGGGGACCGTCCGGATGCCCGCGAAGGCAGCGGCCTGCAGCGGTCCGGCCGAGCCGTCAGGGTCGATGATCGCAGCGGCGACCTGGTGGGAGGCGACCGGGGCGACCACGAGGGGGTTGTAGTGGTCAAGGTCGTTGCACGGACCGACCGGCCCAGTGGCGCCGATCGGACCCTGGGGACCTCCAGGACCCTGGGGGCCCTGTCCGCCACAGCCGCCGTTGCCGTTGCCGTTGCCGTTGACTACGGCCTTCCCGCTCTCCGCCGAGACCTGGCATTGGTCCCCACCCGGGGCTGCCACGCTCACGCTGGCGGGTGCCACGGAACTGGGCGCTGCGGCAATCGCGGGGCTCGCGATCCCCGCGAGCATGAGGACCATCGACGCGATGGTACCGCCGGTCAGCCAGGCACTGCTTCTGGGAAGCGGACCCAGAGAGGACCTGGTCCTGTTCTCAGGATTCATTCACTGCTCCTTTTGGAACCGGATCTTGGAACCGGATCGGATGATGCGGCGGAAGCCGGTTCAGGCTTCCCTCGGAATCATCGGTTCGCAGGAGCAATGCCTTGAGAGTCTCGCAGAGCTATCAACATGATGGCGTATCAGGGGAACTCCAATGGGCGCATACGCGACAGCGAACCCTTTACCGAGGTCGGCGTGCCGCCACGGGGCCCGAAGCCCGCTCTGCGTAGGGTCGCCCGGTCCGACCCGCCCGGGAAATGGTGTTGCCATGAAGCCGTCCATGTGCTTGTGCATGATCGTCAAGAACGAGGCGAAAGTCATCGAGCGATGCCTCGCCTCCGCGCGTGACCTCGTGGACACCTGGGTGATCTCCGACACCGGCTCGACCGATGGAACCCAGCGGCTGGTCCGTACGGCGATGCACGGCATCCCGGGCGAGCTGCACGACGAGCCCTGGGTCAACTTCGGCCACAACCGGACCCTGAACATCAGGCGCGCCCGCGGCAAGGCCGACTATCTGCTCCTCCTCGACGCCGACCACGTGATCCGCCGGGACGGCCCCCTGCCCAGGCTGACCGCCGACGCCTACCTGCTGCGGCACGAAGGCGCGACCGAGTACCGCATCAGCCGCCTCGTCAGCGGCAGTGTCGCCTGGCGGTACGAGGGCGTCACCCACGAGTACCTCACCGCAGACACGCGGCACCGCCAGGCGAATCTCGACGCGCTCGTCATCGAGGACTTCTACGACGGGGGCTCACGGCGCGACAAGTTCGAGCGCGACGCGCGTCTGCTGAGCGCCGAGCTGGAGCGCGACCCCACCAATACCCGCACGGTCTTCTATCTGGCGCAGACCATGCGCGACATGGGCAGCACCGAGGAGGCGATCGCCCTGTACGAGCGCCGTGCCGGGATGGGGGGCTGGGCCGAAGAGGTCTACTGCTCGCTGTTGCAGGCCGGGATTCTCAGGGCCGACTCGGACGACTGGCCTGGAGCGGTGAAGTCCTTCTCCCGCGCCTGGGAGTCGCGTCCGAGCGGCTCGAAGCGTGTTACGAACTCGCCCTGCGGCTGCGCGGAATGGGCCGCCATCAGGCCGCGCACGCGATCGTCCGCGCCGGGCTGGGCAAGGAGCAGCCGGACGACCTGCTGTTCGTCCAGCCGTGGGTGTACCGCTGGACTGTTGTTCGAGTTCTCGATCACTGCCTACTGGGTGGGCGACTACGCCGG
Source organism: Streptomyces sp. NPDC002926 (assembly GCF_053591755.1). Lineage (NCBI taxonomy): Bacteria > Bacillati > Actinomycetota > Actinomycetes > Kitasatosporales > Streptomycetaceae > Streptomyces > Streptomyces sp. NPDC002926. Next base: position 68,067 of record NZ_JBSFUK010000005.1, on the reverse strand, counting down.
CTCGCTCGAGGCGTGCGACCGCCTTCTGGCGATGCCCGACCTGCCCGACATCTACCGCAAGCAGACGGTGACCAACCGCGAGTTCGCCGCGACGCGAAGTGACCACGGTCCCTGAACCCGCCACCGCGGGGCGGGTGGCAGGGGCACCGCGTACGGGATCGAAGGAGAACTGAATCCCCGCGCAGACGCCCGGCCGTACCGCCGACGGCTGTGCCCGCACCCGGAAATCCGGGTGCGGGCACGAGCGTCCCAGACCGTTGTGACCTAGGCGGCGACCGGCACGGCCACCTTCTGCTCGGCCTCGCGGGCGTCGTACTCGTCGATCGGCGAGGACTTCGCCGAGTTGTAGGCGTCGTGGTCGAGGATCTTCTCGCGGGCCGCGACGATGACCGGAACCAGTGCTTGACCTGCGACGTTCGTGGCAGTCCTCATCATGTCCAGGATGGGGTCGATCGCCATCAGCAGCCCCACACCCTCCAGCGGCAGACCCAGCGTGGAGAGAGTCAGCGTCAGCATGACCGTCGCGCCGGTCAGTCCGGCGGTGGCCGCCGAGCCGACGACCGAGACGAAGGCGATCAGCAGGTAGTCCTGGATGCCGAGCTGCACATCGAAGATCTGCGCGATGAAGATCGCGGCGAGCGCCGGGTATATCGCCGCGCAGCCGTCCATCTTGGTCGTCGCGCCGAACGGAACGGCGAACGAGGCGTACTCCTTCGGCACGCCGAGACGCTCGGTGACCTTCTGCGTGACCGGCATCGTGCCGACCGAGGAGCGGGAGACGAAGGCCAGCTGGATGGCCGGCCAGGCGCCCTTGTAGAACTGGACCGGGTTGACCTTGGCGACGGTCGCCAGCAGCAGCGGGTAGACGCCGAAGAGCACCAGCGCGCAGCCGATGTAGACGTCCGCGGTGAACGTCGCGTACTTGCTGATCAGGTTCCAGCCGTAGTCGGCGATGGCGAAGCCGATGAGGCCGACGGTACCGACGGGCGCCAGTCGGATGACCCACCAGAGGGCCTTCTGCAGCAGCTCGAGCACGGCCTCGCTGAGCGTGAGGATGGGCTTGGCCTTCTCGCCGAGCGCCAGCGCGGCGATACCGGCGACGACGGCCAGGAAGACGATCTGGAGAACCTCGAGCGTGGCGAACGGCGTGATGATGTCCGTCGGGACGATTCCGGTGAGGAAGTCGATCCAGGTCCCGTGGTGGTCGGGGGCCTTGCCGTCCTTCGGCGTGAGTCCGGTTCCCGCGCCCGGGTTGGTGAGCAGGCCGATCGCGAGGCCGATGGCGACCGCGATCAGCGACGTGATCATGAACCAGAGAAGCGTGCGGGTGGCCAGTCTGGCGGCGTTGTTGACCTTACGGAGGTTGGTGATCGACACCAGGATCGCGAAGAAGACGAGCGGCGCGACGGCCAGCTTCAGCAGCTGGACGAAGATCGAGCCGATCTGGTCGAGCGTGTCCTTCAGCCAGCCGATGTCCTGGCTGCGGGCGAGCCAGCCGAGCAGGACGCCGAGCGCCAGACCGGCGGCGATCTGGGCCCAGAACGGGACCTTGGGTATACGGAAGCCGGAGCCCGAGGGCTTCCCGGCCGTGGTGGACGCGGTGTTCGCGGACACGGAGGACACACTCCAGACAGGGCGTAAAGACATACGGGGACAGGGGTGCGGCGCCCATGCGCGATTGCGCGGCGCCGCTGTGATGCCGGGGTCAGACCGAGCGGCAACAGACCGCGGACATACAGCGGCACAGATCGACATGCAGGCGCGCCACGAGCGGGATGCTCACGGCGTCGTGGTGGCGCACTGCTGTCTTCATGCGAAACACGTTAACACTTTAACTTTGTGAACCTCAAAGCTCCCCTTGGGGTCCGGGGCCGGCACGGCACGCCGGAAACGCCGACGCCCCGGCAGGGGAGCGACTGCTCCTGCCGGGGCGCGGGTTGAGTGTGAAAAGGCTTACGCGGGCCTACTGGACGGCGCCGTCCTCCTGCGAACGGTTCGCGTCGAGCCTGGCCTTGGCCCGGTCGACCTTGCCGACGATCTGCTCGGACATGGCGTCACGCTGCTTGCGCAGCAGTATGAAGCTGAGCGGCGCGGACACGACGAGCGCGAGCAGGATCACCCAGACGAAGTTGGAGTCGCCGAGCCCCTTGGGCAGCACGCCGACCTGGACCAGGGTGCCCACGAGGACGAAGCAGCCGATGAAGATGGCGAGGCGCAGCCTGGTGTACCGGATCGCGGCGCTCGACTTGGCAGCGGACACGGCGGGCCTTCTCTCTTCGTACGACGGCACGTGCCCGTCCAGTGAAGCACGCCCCGCCCTGTCCGATTCACGTGGGTTCAGATCAGCGGCAGCAGCATCACGATGTCGTCGCGGTCGTCGCCATCGGCGACCCGGATCCCTCCGGGCACGCGTCCGACCTCCTTGTAGCCGCAGGCGGCGTAGAAGCGGTCGGCTCCGGTGCCGCCACGGCAGGTGAGCCGTATCGCCTCGATGCCGTCGAAGGTCCGGGCGGCATCGGCGGCCGCGGCCATCAGTTCGCGGCCGTACCCGTTGCCCTGGTACTTGGGGTGCACCATCACCGTGTAGAGCCAGACCCAGTGCCGCATCAGCCGGTGCATGTTGTACGTGAAGAAGGCGGTGGCCGCGACAGCGCCTTCTTCGTCGTAACCAACGAGCAGCCGGGTGCGACCCTCGGCCATCGCGACCAGATGCTTCACGAACTCGGGCCGCACGGCGTCGTCGGTCACCGGCGGCACAAACCCGACGGCGCCGTCCGCGTTGGACACGTCGGCCCAGAGCGATACGACCCCGTCCCGCAGGGGGCGGTCGATCGGCGGATCCAACTCAAAGGTAAGGCCCATGAGTCGAGATTAGCCATTACAAGTCGCGTTGCTCAACCCGTGTCCACAACGCGAGAAGCCCCGGCATCGGCCGGGGCTTTCGGGTGGAAGCCGGGGCGCGCCCGGCCTGTGGTGAAGTCCGCGACCGGCCCGCGGCGGCGTGTGGACGCGGCCCCGCACCCAAGGACGGACGAGGGGTCAGAACCGCATCGGCTGCGGCGACTCGCGCCGGTCGGCGTCCGGACCCGGGTACTCGCGGATGATCTCGTACCGCGTGTTCCGCTCCACCGGGCGGAAGCCCGCATCGCGAATCAGGTCCAGCAGGTCGTCGCGGGTCAGCTTGTTGGGCGTGCCGTAGTTGTCCGCGTCATGCGTGATCTTGTACTCGACGACCGAGCCGTCCATGTCGTCCGCGCCGTGCTGCAGCGCGAGCTGCGCGGTCTGCACACCGTGCATCACCCAGAACACCTTGACGTGCGGCACGTTGTCGAACAGCAGCCGCGAGACCGCGAAGGTCTTCAGCGCCTCGGCACCGGTCGCCATCGTCGTGCGCGCCTGCAGCCGGTTGCGGACCTTGCCGTCCTGCATGTCCACGAAGTCGTGCTGGTAGCGCAGCGGGATGAAGACCTGGAAACCGCCGGTCTCGTCCTGCAGCTCACGCAGCCGCAGCACATGGTCGACGCGGTGGCGGGGCTCCTCGATATGGCCGTAGAGCATCGTGCTCGGGGTCTTGAGACCCTTCGAGTGCGCGAGGCGGTGGATGCGCGACCAGTCTTCCCAGTGGGTGCGGTGGTCGACGATGTGCTGCCGGACCTCCCAGTCGAAGATCTCCGCGCCGCCGCCGGTCAGCGACTCCAGACCGGCCTCGATCAGCTCGTCGAGGATGTCGGACGCGGACATCCCGGAGATGGTCTCGAAGTGGTGGATCTCGGTGGCGGTGAAGGCCTTCAGGGAGACGTTCGGCAGAGCCTTCTTGAGCTCGCTGAGCGAGCGCGGGTAGTACCGCCACGGCAGGTTGGGGTGGAGCCCGTTGACGATGTGCAGCTCGGTGAGGTTCTCGCCCTCCATCGCCTTGGCGAGGCGGACGGCCTCCTCGATACGCATGGTGTACGCGTCCTTCTCGCCCGGCTTGCGCTGGAACGAGCAGTAGGCACACGACGCGGTGCACACATTCGTCATATTGAGGTGGCGGTTGACGTTGAAGTGGACGACGTCGCCGTTCTTGCGCGTCCTCACCTCGTGCGCGAGGCCGCCGAGCCACGCCAGGTCGTCCGACTCGTAGAGGGCGATACCGTCCTCGCGGGTCAGCCGCTCCCCGGCCCGGACCTTCTCCTCCAGCTCGCGCTTGAGGCCCACATCTTGAATAGATGCAGTCACTTAGGCCGCCTCCCATTTGTCTACGCCGTGCTGTCCCGGGGGACACCTCCGGGACCCCCCGGAGGCTCCACCAACCGTACGCCTAGCCCTCCTCGGGCAGATCGCCGACCCGGTTCTCCCACTTCGTGGAGAGCACGATCGTCGTGCGCGTACGGGAGACGCCCCTCGTGCCGGAGAGCCGGCGGATCGTCTTCTCCAGACCGTCGACATTGTCGGCCCGCACCTTGAGCATGTACGAGTCGTCGCCCGCGATGAACCAGCAGTCCTCGATCTCGGCGAGGTCCTTCAGCCGGCGCGCCACGTCATCGTGGTCGGCGGCGTCGGAGAGCGAGATCCCGATCAGCGCCGTGACACCGAGACCGAGCGAGGCGGCGTCGACGGTGGCCCGGTAACCGGTGATGACGCCTGCCGCCTCGAGGCGGTTGATGCGATCGGTGACGGAGGGCCCCGAGAGCCCGACGAGCCGGCCGAGCTCCGCGTACGAAGCCCGGCCGTTCTCCCTGAGCGCCTGGATGAGCTGCCTGTCCACCGCGTCCATATGCCTGGACCCTTCCATTGTTCAGCGATCACGCAAGATTACGTATAGAATCTAAGGCATGCAGGGTCAAAGACCCTGCGAATCTTTCAGACGATCAGCAATAGTCCTTCGAACTTTCAGGAGTGAGCTTCACCGTGTACTCGACCGAGATGGCCTACGCCCACATGCGACAGCTGCAGGAGCTGGCCAACCGCTCGCGTGCCCATCAGCCCGCTGCCGCCCACCGGATCGACAAGACCCGCACGGCTCGCCGCGCCAAGAAGCGCTGACCCGGGCTAATCCGAACGAGAGCCACCCAGCTCTCCCTCCCAACGGCGGTACAGCTGATGCGGCACTCCTGCCGCGTCCAGCACCCGCCCGGCGACGAAGTCCACCAGATCCTGGATGTGCGTCGCCCCCGCGTAGAACGCCGGAGAGGCGGGCAGAACCACGGCGCCCGCCTCGTCCAGCGTCACCAGATGCCTGAGAGTCTGCCCGTTCAGCGGAGTCTCCCGCACCGCGACCACAAGCTTCCGCCTCTCCTTGAGCGTCACGCTCGCCGCGCGCTGCAGCAGATCCTTCGAGAGCCCGAGCGCCACCCCGGCCACACACGCCGTCGACGCCGGCACGATCAGCATCCCCTTCACCGGATACGAACCGGACGAAGGCCCGGCAGCCAGATCCCCAGCGGCCCAGTGCCGTACGTCATCGACATCGACCCTGAAGGTGCCCGGCTTGCCGTCGGCCCCGCGCCCCAGCCACTCCCGCAGATCCTCGCGCCAGTGCGCGTCGCGGAAGGCGATCCCGGTCTCGTCGAGCAGCGTCAGCCGCGAGGCACGGCTGACCACCAGGTCCACGCTCTCGCCCGCGGCCAGCAGCCCGCGCAGTACAGCGGCGGCGTACGGCGTCCCGGACGCCCCGGAGACCCCCACCACCCACGGCTGACGGCTCTTCACTTCCACAGGCTCCACACCTCTGACAATATCCGGCAGCGCGCGGTCTTCGGCCGCCAGTGCGCCATGGCTTACGCGGTCAGGCCGCGCACCAGCAGATCGAGCAGCGCACACCCGAAGAGTGCGATCCCGATGAAGCCGTTGACCGTGAAGAACGCACGGTTGAGACGGGACAGGTCGTGCGGCGTCACGATCGAGTGCTCGTACAGGAACGCCGCGGCGACGATCACCAGGCCCAGCCAGAAGAACCCGCCCGCGTCCGTGGCCAGCGCGTACCAGACCAGCAGAACCGTCGTGACGACATGCGAGACGCGCGCGCCGTACAGCGCGGCCGGGATGCCGAAGCGGGCCGGTACGGACATCACGCCCTGCGCACGGTCCGCCTGGACGTCCTGGCAGCCGAAGATCAGGTCGAAGCCGCCGATCCAGACGCCGACCGCGAGACCGAGGATCACCGCGTCCCAGGACCACTGGCCGGTGATCGCGATCCACGCGCCGACCGGGCCCATCGCCTGGGCGAGTCCGAGAATGGCGTGCGGGAAGTTCGTGAACCGCTTGCCGTACGGATAGACCACCATCGGGATCACCGCGATGGGGGCGAGCGCGAGACACAGCGGGTTCAGCGCGGCGGCCGCCCCGAGGAAGACGACGACGGCGACCAGCGCGCCGGTCCAGGCCGACCTCACCGAGACCGCGCCGGTCACCAGCTCGCGTCCCGCGGTACGCGGATTACGGGCGTCGATCTCGCGGTCGATGATGCGGTTGCAGGCCATCGCGAAGGTGCGCAGGCCCACCATCGCGATCGTCACCAGCAGCAGCCGTCCCCAGTGAATGTTCTCGTCCAGCCGGAACATCGCGGTCAGCGAGGCGATGTACGCGAAAGGGAGCGCGAAGACCGAGTGCTCGATCATCACCAGCCGGAGGAACGCCTTGGTCCCACCGGGTTGCGGGACTGCGGCGGCGGCACTGCTCACAGGCCGTACTCCTTCCAGCGGCGGTCGACCTTCGCCGCCGTCTCCGGGTCGGACTCGACCATGTTCGGCCAGCCGCCGTCCCGTACGTACCCCTCCTCGGGGAGTTTCTTCGTCGCGTCGATGCCCGCCTTGCCGCCCCAGAACTGCTGGTACGAGGCGTGGTCGAGGTGGTCGACCGGGCCTTCGACGACGGTCAGGTCACGGGCGTAGTCGGTGTTGCCGAGCGCCCGCCACGAGACCTCGTGCAGATCGTGGACGTCGCAGTCGGCGTCCACGACGACGATCAGTTTCGTCAGCGACATCATGTGCGCGCCCCAGATGGCGTGCATGACCTTCTGCGCGTGCTTCGGGTACTTCTTGTCGATCGAGACGATCGCGCAGTTGTGGAAGCCGCCGGACTCGGGCAGGTGGTAGTCCACGATGTCCGGCACGATGATCTTGAGCAGGGGGAGGAAGAACCGCTCCGTGGCCCGGCCCAGCGGACCGTCCTCCGTCGGCGGCCGGCCCACCACGATCGACTGCAGCAGCGGGCGCTTGCGCATCGTGACGCAGTCGATGGTCAGTGCCGGGAAGGGCTCCTGCGGAGTGTAGAAGCCGGTGTGGTCGCCGAACGGCCCCTCGGGCAGCGTCTCGCCGGGCTCCAGCCACCCCTCGATGACGACCTCGGCGTTCGCCGGGACCTGCAGCGGCACCGTCTTGCAGTCGACCATCTCGATCCGCTTGCCCTGGACGAAGCCCGCGAAGAGGTACTCGTCGATATCGCCGGGCAGCGGCGCGGTGGACGCGTACGTCACGGCCGGGGGGCAGCCGAAGGCGATCGCGACCGGCAGCCGCTCACCGCGTTTGGCCGCCACCTGGTAGTGGTTGCGGCTGTCCTTGTGGATCTGCCAGTGCATGCCGATGGTGCGCCTGTCGTGGCGCTGCAGCCGGTACAGACCGAGGTTGCGTACGCCCGTCTCCGGGTGCTTGGTGTGCGTGAGGCCCAGGTTGAAGAAGGAGCCGCCGTCCTCCGGCCAGGTGAACAGCGCCGGCAACTGGTCCAGGTCCACATCGTCGCCGCGCAGGACCACCTCCTGCACCGGCGCGTCCTTCACCTTCTTCGGCGGCACATGCACCATCGTGCCGAGCTTGCCGAAGGCCTCCCGCACGCCGACGAAGCCGTGCGGCAGCTCCGGCTTGAGCAGCCCGCCGATCTTGTCGCTGATCTCCGCGTAGGACTTCAGGCCGAGCGCCTTGAGCAGCCGGCGGTCCGTACCGAAGACGTTCATCGCGAGCGGCATCGCGGATCCGCGCACCTTCTCGAAGAGCAGCGCGGGACCCCCGGCCTTGTTCACGCGGTCGACGATCTCCCCGACCTCCAGATACGGATCAACCTCGGCCTTGATGCGCTTGAGGTCTCCCTCGCGCTCCAGCGCCCGGAGCAGGGAGCGAAGATCGTCGTAAGCCATGCCAACCAGTATCGGCCACCCACTACCCTGTACCCGTCACCGGGGCCTACGGGGCCCCGCCACCGCTCCCCCGAGGGGATCGCACCACCATGCTCCGGTATCTGCCCTTCCTGCTGGTCCTGGCGCTGTGGATCTACGCCTTCATCGACTGCCTCAACACCCCCGAGCAAGAGGTCAAGCACCTCCCCAAGGTGGTGTGGATCATCATCGTGCTGCTCTTCGGCGAGGTGCTGATCGGCCCGGTCGCCTGGCTCGTCGCCGGCAAGGCGCGCAAGGTCTCCGCCGACGGCGGCACACCCTCCGAGCGGCACCGCAGCCACCGCACGGAGTGGGTCGCGCCCGACGACAACCCCGACTTCCTCAAGTCCCTCAAGGACGAGGCCGCACCGTCCAAAGAGGTGAAGGACGAGGCGCTCCTCAAGGACTGGGAGGCGGATCTGCGCCGCCGCGAGGAGGAGCTCAAGCGCCGCGAGAACGGCGACGACCCCCAGCAGTCCTGAACGCCATGGAGTACGAGCCGTGGCTTTCGACAGCGCTCGACGAGGCGCGGGCCGGGCTGGCCGAGGGCGGGATTCCCATCGGGGCCGCGCTGTACGGCGCGGACGGGAAGCTGCTGGGCCGCGGCCACAACCGCCGCGTACAGGACGGCGATCCGTCGATGCACGCCGAGACGGCGGCCTTCCGGGCGGCCGGCCGGCAGCGCTCGTACCGGGGTACGACGATGGTGACGACCCTATCGCCGTGCTGGTACTGCAGCGGTCTGGTCCGGCAGTTCGGGATCTCCCGGGTGGTGGTCGGCGAGGCGGCCACCTTCCACGGCGGGCACGACTGGCTGGCCGAACACGGCGTGGAGATCGTGCTGTTGGACGACGCCGAGTGCAGGAACCTGATGCGTGACTTCATCGAGGCCAACCCCGAACTGTGGAACGAGGACATCGGTGACTGAATCCAGGATTCCGGGCATCGACCTGCGCCCTTGGCTCACCGGGGACGCGTCCGCGCGCGCGGAGATCGCGGCGAGGGTCGACCAGGCCCTGCGGACCGCCGGATTCCTCCTGGTCACGGGACACGGAATCGATCCAGGGCTGCGGGCGCAGATCCGGGAGGCGGCACGGCAGTTCTTCCGGCTGCCGTCCGGCGTCAAGGAGCCGTACGCCGTCAAGGTCGGTGGACGCGGCTGGCTGGGACCCGGCGCCGAGGCGAACGCGTACGCCGAAGGTATGCAGACTCCGCCGGACCTGAAGGAGTCGCTGTCCTTCGCGGCCGAGGACCCCACCGGCGACCCCGCGGTCGACGCCGAGTGGTTCCTGCCCAACACCTGGCCGGCGGAGGTACCGGAACTGAAAGAGCTGGTCGAGACGTACCTCGGGCAGCTGCGGGCACTCTCCGACCTGCTGCTGGAGCTCCTCGGGGTCGCGCTGGGCGAGGCCGGGGACTTCTTCACCCGGCACACCGGGCATCCCACCTGGGGCTTCAACATCAACTGGTATCCGGGGAGGGACACCGTCGGCGAGCCGCAGCCCGGACAGTTCCGCATCGGTCCGCACACCGACTTCGGCACGGTCACGGTCCTGGACCGGCAGGCGGGCAAGGGCGGGCTGCAGGTGTTCACCGACGAGGGCGGCTGGGAGGACGCGCCGTACGACCCGGAGGCGTTCACCATCAACATCGGGGATCTGATGGCCCGCTGGACGGGCGACCGCTGGCGCTCGGGCCGCCACCGGGTGCTGCCGCCGCCGGCGGATGAACCGGCCGAGGAGCTGATCTCACTCGTCTACTTCTACGAGTGCGATCCGGGAACCGACGTCCGTGGCATCGACTCGCACACCTATCTGCGCGCCCAGCTCGACGCGATCACGGCCTGCTGACGTCACGCTCCCGGTCCGCGTACGCCTCGTGCAACTCCTGCCTGCGCTGCGGAGTCCAGCCGGACCAGTCCACCGGCCGCCCGTCGAGCGCGTCGACGAGGTACTCGAAATGGTCGTGCCAGCACGCCAGGCGCTCCGGACGCCGCTCGTCGTCGCCGTGGAACTCGTTGGTGAACCGGACCGTCGTGCCGGTGCCGCCGGCCGGCTCCAGATGGAAGCGCATCCGGCCGTGGACGTCCACGGTGTACTCGGCGACGTGCTCGACGTCCCAGGCGGTGATGCGGCCCTCGACGGGCATGTGCCGTCCCTCGGCACCCGCGGCCGGCCGGTGCAGCGTGACCGCGCCACCGAGCCGGGGCTCGAGCACATCGGCGGCCGCGAGCCAGCCCCGCAGGCCCCCGGGTGTGGCCACGGCAGCCCAGACCCGGTCCACAGGGTGGGGCAGGCGGAGCTCGAAGTGGAGGGTCTGCGTGCCTCCCTCGCTCCGGCCGGTGCCATGGTCGACGGCGGAGGTCATGGCACCAGCCTCGCGCGCAGTCGGCCGTTCCGCACGCCTGCGCCGCTACCGCGTCCGGCGCGCCCGGCCCTCCGGATCCGAACCTCGGGGCCTGGCGCCGGCGTAACGGTCAGACGCCGGCGTAGGAGTGCTTGCCGGTGACGAAGATGTTCACGCCGTAGTAGTTGAAGAGCCAGCAGCCGAAAGCGATGAGCGCCAGGGTTGCCGCCTTGCGGCCCTTCCAGCCTGCTGTCGCGCGGGCGTGCAGATAGCAGGCGTACGCGACCCAGGTGATGAAGGACCAGACCTCCTTGGGGTCCCAGCCCCAGTAGCGGCCCCAGGCGTCACCGGCCCAGATCGCACCCGCGATGATCGTGAAGGTCCAGAGCGGGAAGACCGCGGCGTTGATGCGGTACGCGAACTTGTCGAGCGAGGCGGCCGCGGGCAGCCGTTCCAGGACCGAGGTCGCGAAGGCGCCGGGCTGCTCGCCGCGGGCGAGCTTGTTCTCGTAGCTGTCACGGAACAGATAGAGAAGAGTGCCGACCGCGCCGAGGTAGAAGACCGCACCGCAGAAGATCGCGGTGGAGACGTGGATCCACAGCCAGTACGAATGCAGGGCGGGGACCAGCTGGTCGCTGGCGGTGTACAGCCAGGTGGTGGCGATGCCGAGGTCGGCGAGGACGGTCGCGACCAACAGCAGGCCCATCCAGCGGACATTCTTCCCGGCGAGCAGGAAGCCGAGGTACGCGCCGACCGCCACCGTGGAGAAGGTGAGGGAGAACTCGTACATGTTGCCCCAGGGGGCCCGCTGCACCGACAGCGCGCGGGCGACGACGCCGCCGGCCTCGACGAGGAAGCCGAGGACGGTCAGCGAGACGGCGATCCGGCCGTACAGATCGCCCTTCTCGGTGCCGCCTGCCGCGCCGGGTCCGTCCGGGACGTCACGCGTCCCGGCCGCGGAGCGGGTGATGACCTTGGGCTTGTCCAGTACGGCGGTGCCCCCGCCCTGCTGCTTGACCTGGACCTTCACCGAGCCGGCCGCGGCAGCGGTGCCGGTCAGCGCGGCGGCGGTACGGCCCACCTTGCTGCGGCTGCCGAAGACCCATTCGGCGATATGGGCGAGAAAGGCCATCGTGTAGACGGCCATCGACGAATAGATCAGCACATTGCTGATGTGCGCCAGATTCTCGTTGGTGGTTGCGGCGGCGAGAGTCACTTCTCAGCCCCTTCAGCAGATACATCTGCGGTATCGGGATCCGGCGCGGTCGGCGCCACTGCATGGAGCGTGACCGCCAGATCGGCCAGCTCCTCGGGAAGCTTCGGGGACTCGCTGCGGCCGAGCCCCGCCATTTCGACGACGGTCACGCCGTCCTCCCCCGCCACGGCCCGGACCCAGACGCGCCGGCGCTGGATGAACAGCGAGCCGACGAGGCCCCCGATGGCGGCGATCGCGCCGGTCAGCGCCCATCCACTGCCCGGCTGCTGCGAGATCTGGAAGCTGGCCCACTCCTTCACTTCCTTCTCGAAGGTGATGGAGCCCGCGCCGTCCGGCAGCGTCATCTTCTCGCCGGGCAGCAGCCGTGCCTTGAGGATCTGGCCCTTGGCGTCCTTGAACTGCGTCAGCTTGCGGGTGTCGAGCTGGTACACGTTCTGCGGCAGACCGGCGTTGACGCCGAGGCTGCCGTGGTAGCCGGTGAGGGCGAGCACCGGGAACTCGAGACCCGGGAACTGCGAGAACATCGTGCCCTTGCCCGCGCCCCCGAAGGTCGGCACGAAGAACGCCTGGAAGCCCAGCTGGTCCTTCTTGCCCTTCTTGTCGCGGTAGCCGTCCATCACCTTGATCGCGCCGGTCGATGTGATGTTGTTGTCGATCGGCAGCAACGGCACCGCGCCGTTGAAGACGACATTGCCGCGGCCGTCGCGGACGGTGACGACGGGTGCGTATCCGTGCGACAGCAGATAGACCTTGGTGCCGTCGACGACCAGGGGCTTGTTCACCTGGATGACGGACTTCTTGTCCGGCCCGCCGCCCTGCGAGTAGCTGACGTCGGCCTCGAAGGTGCGCGCCGTGCCGCGCTGCGACCCCTTCTCCTCGTACGTACCCGTGAACTTGTCCAGCCTGAAGCTGAACGGCACGAGCTCGTCCGAACTGAACATCGAGCCGGACTTGAAGTCGTCGTACTGGGTGAGCGTGTTGGAGAACCCGTCGCCCTCGACGATCAGCTTGCCGCCCTCGGACTTGAAGAGCTGTCCCGTGGCGAAGGCCACCAGCATCACGATCAGCGCGATGTGGAAGAGGAGATTTCCGGTCTCGCGCAGATACCCCTTCTCGGCGGCGACCGCGTCGCCGACCGTGTGGGCGCGGAAGCGGCGCTTCTTCAGTATCGCGAGCGCGGCCTCACGCACCTGCTCGGGCTCCGCCTGACTGCGCCACGTGGTGTACGCAGGCAGCCTGGTCAGCCGTCCGGGGGCACCCGGCGGCCGGCCGCGGAGCTGGCCGACGAACTGCCAGGAGCGCGGCACGATGCAGCCGATGAGGGAGACGAACAGCAGGATGTAGATCGCCGAGAACCACACCGAGCTGTAGACGTCGAAGAACTGCAGCTTCTCGTAGAGCGGCGAGACCGTCCTGTGGGCCTCCTTGAAGGTCTGCACCTTCAGCTCGTCCACGCTGTTCTGCGGGATGAGGGAGCCGGGGATCGCGCCGAGGGAGAGCAGGAACAGCAGGATGAGCGCGACCCGCATGGAGGTCAGCTGCCGCCAGAACCAGCGGACCCAGCCGATGACGGACAGGGAGGGCCCGGCGATGAGCTCTTCCCTGGGCGCGGTGGAGAGCTGGGCTCCGGCCGCTCCGAGGTCCTTGCCGTCGTCCCTCTGCTCGTCCGTCGCTGTCTTGCTCATGAAACTCAGATCCCCACCGTGAAGCCGTTGGTCCAGCCCTGCATGCCCTGCACCAGGCTGTCCCAGACACCGGTCAGCAGCAGCAGACCGGTCGCGATCATCATGATGCCGCCGATCCGCATCACCCAGGCGTAGTGCCGTTTGACCCAGCCGAAAGCGCCGAGCGCCTTGCGGAAGGCCACCGCCGCGAGGACGAAGGGCATTCCGAGGCCGATGCAGTAGGCGACCGTCAGTATGGCCCCCCGGCCCGCGCTCGCCTGCTCGGCGGCGAGGGCGTTCACGGACGCGAGCGTCGGGCCGATGCAGGGCGTCCAGCCGACGCCGAACAGCGCGCCCAGCAGCGGCGCGCCGGCCAGGCCGGTCACCGGCCGCTTGTGGAGGCGGAATTCGCGCTGCGTGAGCCAGGGCATCAGGCCCATGAAGAACACACCCAGCAGGATCATCAGCCCGCCGAGGACCTTGGAGAGAATCTCCTTCTCACCCTGGAGCGTCGCACCGAAGTAGCCGAAGAGCGCGCCGCCGGAGACGAAGACCGCGGTGAAGCCGAGGACGAAGAGGGAGGCTCCGGCGACCATCCGGCCGCGCTTGGCCTCGGCCAGGTCGCTGCCGCTGACCCCGGTGACGTACGAGAGATAGCCGGGTACGAGCGGCAGTACGCAGGGCGAGAAGAAGGAGACGAGGCCGCCGAGCACGGCGATGGGCAGCGCGACCAGCAGTGCCCCACTGAAGACCGTCTGGTTCACCGAGGCTCACCCCAGGAGGACGGCGTCAGAGCTTCCACAGGGTCACTTCTCCGCGATCAATGGGTCAATGATCTTGTGGAGCTGTGTGGCGTCGAGCGCCTGGAGAGAGCGGGCGGCGATCTTTCCCTCGCGGTCGAGCACGATCGTGGAGGGAATGGCCTGTGGATTGAGGCTCCCCTTGGGGAAGCCATTGACAATCAGCTTGCCCACCGGGTCGTACAGACTCGGGTAGCCGACCTCGAAATCCTTCTCGAAGGCGAGCGCCGGACCCTTGTTGGTGTCGCGGGTATTGATCCCCACGAACTCCACACCCTTCGCCTTCGTCTCCTTGGCGACCTTGGCGAAATGCGGGGCCTCGGCGCGGCAGGGCGGGCACCACGAACCCCAGACGTTCATCACGACGACCTTGCCCCTGAGGTCGGCGACGTCGAGCGGCTTGCCCTCGAGGGTCTCGCCGGTGAGCTCCTTGGTGCTGGTGCGCCGGCCCTTGGCGACGGTGGAGATGCCCCCGGTGTCGGTGACGAAGTTGGTGTCGCCGCCACCGCCGGACTTTCCGTTGTCCCCGCCGCTGCAGGCCGACAGGGCGAGAGCTCCGGCGGCGACCAGGGCGGTCAGCAGCGCGGCACGGGAGGCACGGCTAAGGCTCATGTGAAAAGTTTCGCATGGCCGTTCCGGGGATCTTTCCGCGCCCCCCTGGGTGCCCGGATAGCCCCTTGTCAGGCTGTCTTAAGGAATGTGTTCCAGCCGCCTGCCGGAGACTGACCGACCTCGAGCGAACGGAGCTTGGCGAGCACCTTCGGATCCTGGACGTCGAGCCAGTCGCAGAACTGCCGGAAGGAGACCAGCCGTACGTCCTTCTTGCCGGCCATGCCCTTGAGGGCCTCCTCGACGGCGTCCATGTAGATGCCGCCGTTCCACTGCTCGAAGTGGTTGCCTATGTAGAACGGCGCGCGATTCGACTCGTAGGCGCGCTTGAATCCGGCGAGATAGGCACCGGTGGCCTGCTTCTTCCAGCCTGGATAGCGCTCGGGCATGCCCTTGGTCGAATTCTGCGACTGATTGGCGAGGATGTTGTAGTCCATCGAGAGCACCTCGAAGGAGTGGCCGGGGAACGGCATCTGCTGCAGCGGCAGATCCCAGAGGCCGTGCCGCTTCTCGGGCCACATCTGACGGCCGCCGGGCGAGCTCGCGTCGTAGCGCCAGCCCAGCTTCTTCGCGGTGGGCAGCAGCTTGTCCTGGCCGAGCAGGCAGGGGGTGCGGGCTCCGACAAGTTCCTTGCGGTAGTCGAACGGCAGCGGGTCGATGTCGTTCCAGCCGGTGTTCGTACGCCACTCGGTGACGAACTTCACAGCCTGGTCTATCTCGTTCTGCCAGTCCGTGGGCGACCACTTGCCGACCGTTCCCGAACCGGCGCAGAAGTGCCCGTTGAAGTGCGTGCCTATCTCGTGACCGTCGAGCCATGCCTGGCGTATGTGCTTCAGCGTCGCCTTGATGTGGTCGTCGGTGAGATAACCGATGTCGGACGCGCCGATGCCATTGTTCGGCGGACGGTAGAGCGTCTTCTTCGACTCGGGGAGCAGATAGATCCCGGAGAGGAAGAAGGTCATCGCCGCATCGTGATTCCTGGCGAGTTCGAGGAAGCGCGGGAAGAGGCCGTTGCCGACCTCACCCGCCCCGTCCCAGGAAAAGATCACGAACTGCGGCGGCGTCTGGCCCGGTTCGAGAGGAACGGGCTTCAGCGGCTGATGCGGCTGCTTTCCCGTGTCGGACGTGGAACCGTCGCCGATCGGCCGGCCCTCGAGCCTGGAAGGGGTGCTGCCCCTGCCCTTGCCGGCCCCGGCCTGTCCCGATCTGTCCTGGCCGGTCGAGCCGCAGCCCGCGATCCCCATCGCGGCCGCCGTCCCAAGTCCCGCCCCGAGCAAACCCCTTCGACTGACGTCGCGCATATCGTCCCCATCCGCGCTCTCTTGGTCCAGAGAGCCCATCCACACCGGCACCGGCTTAGATGCCGGGTGGGAGGCGGAGGTTCCGAAGGGATGTCACTTATTTTCGTGAGCAACTAAGCACCGAATGCTTTGGCCTTGCCCTTCACGGGCTTGGCGCCCGCGAGAAGATGCGCCGGTACAAGATCGCGCGCCGGTTCGGTGTAGCCGACCGAGACGATCTTGTCGTCCTGATAGGTGAAGGTGGTCAGGGACGCGAGAGTGCACTGCCGGCGGCGCGGATCGTGCCAGAGCCGGCGCCGCTCGACGAAACTCCGCACGATCCAGATCGGCAGCTGATGGCTGACACAGACTGCCTCGTGCCCGCGGGCCGCGTCCCGCGCGGAGTTCAGCGCGCCCATCATCCGTACGACCTGATCGATGTACGGCTCACCCCAGGACGGGCGGAACGGGTTGGTCAGATGCTTCCAGTTGGCCGGCTTGCGCAGCGCTCCGTCGCCCACTCCGAAGGTCTTGCCCTCGAAGACATTGCCCGCCTCGATCAGCCGCTCGTCGGTGTCGAGGGTGAGGCTGTGGCTCTTGGCGACGGGCGTGGCGGTCTCCTGCGCGCGCTCCAGCGGCGATGAGACGACATGGGTGATGTCGCGGTCCGCGAGATGCTCGGCGACCCGGTCGGCCATCTGACGGCCGAGCTCGGAGAGGTGATAGCCCGAACGGCGGCCGTACAACACCCCGTCGGGGTTCTCGACCTCGCCGTGCCGCACCAGATGGACGACTGTGATCTCGCTCATGCGGACACCTCCGTCGCCTCGGCGGCGGCGCGGGCGGCGGAGGGCAGCGCGGCGGCGATCCGCTCGATCGCCCGCTCGTCGTGGGCCGTGGAGACGAACCAGGACTCGAAGGCGGACGGCGGCAGATAGACGCCCTGGGAGAGCATCGCGTGGAAGAACGCGTTGAAGCGGAAGGACTGCTGCTTCTTCGCGTCCTCGTAGTTCCTGACGTCCCTGTCCGTGAAGAAGACGGAGAACATGTTGCTCGCGGTCTGCAGCCGGTGGGCGACGCCCTCCTTGGCGAGCGCGTCCGTCAGCAGCGTCCGGATCGCCGCC
The DNA here is from genome assembly GCF_053591755.1 of Streptomyces sp. NPDC002926. Classification (NCBI taxonomy): domain Bacteria; kingdom Bacillati; phylum Actinomycetota; class Actinomycetes; order Kitasatosporales; family Streptomycetaceae; genus Streptomyces; species Streptomyces sp. NPDC002926. The sequence goes on along the minus strand of NZ_JBSFUK010000005.1, from coordinate 50,900 downwards.
GAGACGGCGTCGATCTTCTCGTACGCGGCGTCGTCGAGCAGCCGCAGCTGCGCGAGGCCCGCGGCGGTGGCGACGGGGTTTCCGGAGAGGGTGCCCGCCTGGTAGACGGGGCCGGCCGGGGCAAGGTACTCCATGACGTCCTTGCGGCCGCCGAACGCGGCGGCCGGGAAGCCGCCGCCCATGACCTTGCCGAAGGTCATCAGGTCGGGCGCGACGCCGTCGACGCCGTACCAGCCGGCCTTCGACGTACGGAAGCCGGTCATGACCTCGTCGGAGATGTACAGCGCGCCGTTCTTGGCGCAGGCCGCCCTGAGCCCCTCGTTGAAGCCCGGCAGTGGCGGCACGACGCCCATGTTGCCCGGCGAGGCCTCGGTGATCACGCAGGCGATCTCGCCCGGATGCGTGTGGAAGGCCTCGTTCACCGCTTCGAGATCGTTGTACGGCAGCACGATGGTGTCGCCGGCCTGCGCGCCGGTGACGCCCGGGGTGTCGGGCAGCCCGAGGGTCGCCACCCCGGAGCCGGCCGCGGCGAGCAGCGCGTCCACATGTCCGTGGTAGCAGCCGGCGAACTTCACGACCTTGGCCCGGCCGGTGAAACCACGGGCGAGGCGGATCGCGGACATCGTCGCTTCCGTACCGCTGGAAACAAGCCGTACCTGCTCCACCGGCTCGACCCGGGCCACGATCTCCTCGGCGAGGGCGACCTCGCCCTCGCCCGGCGTGCCGAAGGAGGTGCCGCGGGCGACCGCGGCCTGCACCGCCTCGATGACGGCCGGGTGGGAGTGCCCGAGGATCATCGGACCCCACGAGCAGACGAGGTCGACATATTCGCGCCCGTCCGCATCGGTGAGGTACGGGCCGGTACCGGACACCATGAACCGGGGCGTACCGCCCACGGCGCGGAAAGCACGGACGGGAGAGTTCACGCCGCCGGGCGTCACGAGTGACGCACGGTCGAAAAGCGTCTGCGAAACTGGGGCTTCGTATGAATACGACACTTTGGTCCTGATCTGCGATGCGGGCGGTCGGGGGGCCGGGACAGATGATCTCGGCCACCGGTGAGCGGACGGGGCGATCTCCTCGTATTACGAAAGGGCGTCATCCCTCTCGCGTCTGCGAAACTGGGGCGACATAGGGAATGCTCACGGAATCCATGGTGTCAGAGGCCCCTAAGTTCTTGCGGACGGGTGTTTCACAGCACTTTCGTGGGGGAGGTCACTGTCACGATGATCGGGTTGCGCGGCGGGGGCTGCGAGTGGTCGGGTGGAGATATGCATCGCGGTGGCGGACTGGGCGAGGGGACCGACGACCTGGGTCCTGAGCCTGCCCGGCGGGGTAAGCATCGGCGAGGCGATGCCGGCGCGGATGAACCCATGGGAAGCAGGAGCGGCCGAGTGGGGGTGACCTACAAATATTTCGGCGCACCTGACGGGGCCACTGCCGCCCGGGTGCCGATTTCGATGCGCCCCGAGGAGCTCGGCGGCGACGAGCTCGGCATGGGCGGAATGTTCGCCAAGATCAAACCGGAGACCATAGCCGCCATGGTGCTCACCGGAATCCAGGGCATGCCGCTGAACAAGGTGCCGCCGCTGGAGCTGGTCGTCCTCCACCCCGACTACGCGGTGGTCAAGCTTCCGATGACGGTGGTCGACCCGCTGCGCGGCATCGGCGAGGAGTCGGTGGGTGCGGCAGCCTTCATCTGGTCGACGGTTCCGGACCGGGGCGGTCCGCGCGACGCTTTCAATGTGTACCAATTGCTCCATGAATGGCAGGATTTCAGCCATCGTCTGCATGAGGCGGGTCACCAGCCATACTGCCTGGTGTGGCCCTGAGCCGACCGGGCTTCGACCGTGGCCGCGGTCGCACTCGTCGCAACGGACGCGGATGCGGATGCAACCGTTGGCTAAGGCTGCGACTGCGACTGCGACTGGATGAACGGCGGACGGCCCCAGCCGGGCCGTCCGCGTCGGCCGCTGCTTCCCGCACTGCGCGCGGACGCCTTCCGCGAAACCGCCGAACCGGCCCGCAGGCAGCCGGGCGCCGACCGGCCTGCGGTCATGCGCTGGCACTCGGCGCGTCGGAAGTCCCGTACGGCGGTGAGTTTGTCCGGATTTATACGATGCCCCGTCGCGTTCGGCCCAGCGCTCCCGCTCCATCGGCGCGTGCGATCCTCACGCCTTCAGGACGACAGAGGCGCATGCCTTCAGGACGCGTGAGCCGCTCGCCCACGACATCGGGGGGACGCCTGACGTCCGGCGACGCCGTCCGCTGCGCCGGACAGATCTTTGCTCGCGCGTGCTTCTCTGTCGCGTGTCTTCTCCGGGCGCCCGGGCAGGGCTAGGTTGGGCGGCGCGGCCGCCCGAGACCCCGGCAGCGTGAACTTCCTGTCCACGCACGGAGGTCCACCGTGAATCCAGTCTTCCTGCTCGTCGTCCTGGTCCTGATCGGCCTCGGGTTCATGGAGCCCGTCCTGTGGGTGGCCGCGGCTGTGCTGATCTTCGGCCAGGTCCGCTACGGCCGCGGCGTCAGCCGTCCCGGAAGCCGGGGCGACATGGAGTACCGGGAGTACCGCGACCGCCGGGACCACCAGGCCCACCTGGAGCGGCGCTACCAGCGGGAGAACCGGGGCCGCCTGGCCCGCCAGGCCCGTCGCCGGAGCACACAGCCGGGCGGCCGGGACGGGAGTCCGCCGGCGAGGTAGTACCACCGGTTCCTGCTGTTACGGCTGCCAGTGCGGGTCCCGGCCGGTCAGGGCGAGCACCCGGTCGAACTCCGAAGCCCGCTCCCCCTCAGCCAGCGGGAACGGCTCGCCGAACACGCCTCCCTTGCGCGCCATCGGCGCCATCTCCGCGAGCGAAGGCCCGAGTTCACCGACCACGACGGGGTCCGGTGTGAACTCCTGCCCCGTGGCGCGGGCCAAGTCCCAGGCGTGCACGGTCAGATCGCCCAGCACCATCTGCCCCACGGTCCTGGCCGGGAGGCCCAGTGTCCCCGCCGTGCCCTCCTCGGCTCCGGGAACCGCCCACGCCGCCACAAGCGCGGCGGTCTCGTCGGCGAACCGGCCTCGCCAGTCGCCGTCGGTGTAGTGCCGAACGGAAGCGAAATCGGCATCCTTCCGCGCCGCCAGGGCCTGGAAGTTGATCACCACCTGGAGGAGGTGATCGATCAGGTCCCGTACGTCGTACTCGGTGCACGGAGTCGGGTCGGCCAGTCGGTCGTCGGCAACGCCGCGCACCACCGGTACCGCACGTTCCACCGCCGATTCCAGCAGTTCACTGATGGTGTTCGTCATGCTTCGACGCTAGGCACGGCCGACGCCCTGCGTATTGAACAAACGCGACATAGGATCCGGGCATGACAGGTCCGCGACGCGACACCCGGGGCATCGTCGAAGCCCAGGAGCTCTTCGCGCGGGTGCGTTTCCGCCGCCGCGAGCCCGCCCCGGCGCTGCGTCCGTACCTCGAGCACTACTGGCTCATCGACTGGGACTTGACGGAGCCGTACGCCTCCCATGTGGTGCCGCATCCCTCGGTGAATGTCGTCTTCCAGCGGTACGGCGGAACGGCCGGCTGGGGCGAGGTGGCGGGCATCGGCCTGCGGCTCTTCACACAGAAACTGGAGGGTCGGGGCAGGGTGTGCGGGGTGCAGTTCCGCCCCGGCGGCTTCAGGCCGTTCGCGCCGGACCGGCCGGTGTCCGACTGGACGGGACAGCGGCTGCCGGTCGCGGACGTACTGCCGGGCGCGGGCCAGGACACCGTCCTCGGCATCCTCGGTCCTGAGGCGGCGGAGGACGGGCCGCCCGAGACCCATGCCCGGGCGCACGCGGAGGCGGAGGCGGAGGACGCGCGTGTCGCCGCGCTGGATGCCTTCCTGCTGGGGCTCGAGCCGGAAGCCGACCCGCAGGCGCTGCGCGCGATGGCACTGGTCGACCTGGTGCGTACGGACCGCTCGATCCGGCGCGTCGCCGAGCTGGCGGCCGCGGAAGGGGTGTCGGCGCGCTCGCTGCAGCGGCTGTTCGCCGCGTACGTGGGGGTCGGTCCCAAGTGGGTCATCCTGCGCTATCGCATCCACGAGGCGCTGGAGCGTGCCGAGTCGGGCGAAGGCCCGGCCGGTGGGGGGCCGGCGGGCGGGGGCCCGGGCGGCGACGAAGGTCCTGGAGCCGGCCTGGACTGGGCGGCGCTGGCCGCCGAGCTCGGGTACAGCGATCAGGCGCATCTCGTAAGGGACTTCACTGCGACGGTGGGCGTCCCGCCGACCGCGTACGCGCGCCCACCCCTTGGCGGCTCTCAATAGCTCTCGGTGACGCCGACCGCGCCCGCGCCGTTGGCCGCCGCGTACCGCAGCACCCGCAGCGGCCCCTCCAGCAGCGTGCTCGCGTCGAATTCCGGGCCGTCGCTCATGGCCGACATCCAGGCGTCGATGCGGGCGAGGACCTCGGTGCGGCGTGGCCCGGTGACGGCGAGTGCGGACTCGGTGTGCGGGAGGACGGCGCGCACCTCGGCGGCGGTCAGCAGAAAGTCACCGAACCAGCCCGGCAGCCGGGCCGTGGCTGCCGCCCCGAGCGCGTAGCAGAGGGCGATGGCCGGGTCGCCCTTGCGCGCCGAGGCAACGAACGCGGCGCTCCCTTCGGTATCGCGCAGCAGGTCCAGGCCGGCCTCTTTCATGGCGGCGACGGCCGGGGAGCTCGGGCCGCCGCTGCGGGCGAAGGCGGCGAAGCGGAGGGCGGCAGGCGTGGGTTCGGGCGTGAAGTAGGGCTCGCGGTCGCCGCCGCCGAGCCACCAGGCCAGATCCTCGGCGTAGCCGGGAGGCGTCGTCCACTCCCCCGCGAGGTCGCCCGCCGGATGGACGAACCGTCCGGGCAGAGCGGCGACTTCGGCGCCGGGAACGGCGCCGACCGCCCATACGCCGGTGAAGCTCATCGTCCGACCCCCGGTTGTCCGGCCCTCGCCCTACAGTGCGTGGCATGGAGATCAAAGCATCGACGGTACGGATCGAGCCATGGTCCGAGGACGACTTCGACCTTCTCCGCGCTGCGAACGCACCTGAGCTGATGGATCACCTGGGGGGCCCGGAAACGGAAGAACAGCTGGTCAAGCGACACCGGCGGTATGTGGATCTGAGCGCGGACCGGACGGGCAGGGGCCGGATGTTCCGCATCGTGCTGGAGGGCAGCGGGGTGGCCGCCGGCACGGTCGGCTTCTGGGAGCAGACGTGGGACGGGGGGCAGGTGTACGAGACGGGGTGGAGTGTCCTGCCCGCGTTCCAGGGGCGGGGCATCGCGACGGCGGGCACGGTGGCGGTCGTGGCGATGGCGCGGGCCGAGCAGAAGCACCGCCATCTGCATGCCTTCCCGTCCGTGGCCAACGGCCCCTCGAACGCGGTGTGCGGGAAGGCGGGCTTCGAGCTGGTGGGCGAGTGCGACTTCGAGTACCCGCCCGGCCGGATCCTGCGGTCCAACGACTGGCGCATCGACCTGATGGACTAGGCGGCAGGGCCCGCTTGACGAGCGGGCCCTTTTCGCGGATATTTATCTGCGTCACGCAGTTTCTGCGCAACGACGAGTGTTTTCGTTGCGGCTGCCCCCTCTCCGAGTCCCGAAGGAATCCCTCCATGCCCATCCTCGTCACCGGAAGCCGCGGTCAGGTCGGCTCCTCCCTCATAGCGCTCCTGCACGAGGCGGGAGTCGACGTCCGCGCCGCCTCCGGCAGCCCCGAGAAGCTCATCCTGCCGTCCGGCGTCAAGGCCGTGAAGTGCGCCCTCGACGACCCCGCGACCTTCCCGGCCGCCCTCGAATCGGTCACCTCCGTGTTCCTCTACGCCGAGCCGTCGCAGATCGGCGCGTTCCTCGAAGAGGCCACGGCTGCGGGCGTCGAGCACATCGTGCTGCTCTCCTCCAGCTCGGTCCTCGACCCCGACGCCGCCGGCAACCCGGTCGCCGCGTCCCATCTCGCGGTCGAGCAGGCCCTGGCGGCCTCACCCATCGAAACGACCGTCCTGCAGCCCGGCGCGTTCGCGAGCAACGCGCGCCCATGGCTCTGGGCACTGCGGTCCACAGGGGCGATCGACCTTCCGTACCCGGGCAGTTACGGCGATCCGATCCATGAGCAGGACATCGCCGAAGCCGCGCTCGCGGTTCTCACCCGGCCGCCGCTGCGCGGCGCGACGTACCACCTGACCGGTCCCGAGTCCCTCACCTTCACCGAGCAGATCGCGATCCTCGAGCAGGCCACGGGCCGCTCCATTCCCTTCAACACCGTGACGCGCGAGGCCTGGAAGGAATCCATGGCCGACTACATGCCCGGCGCCTTCGCGGACGGGCTGCTCGACTACTGGGCCTCGACGGACGGTTCACCCACTCCTCTCACCAGCAACGTCGAGGAGCTGACCGGGCACCCCGCCCGTACCTTCGCCGAATGGGCGACGGAGAACGCGGACTCCTTCCGCGCCTGACCGCAACCCACCGGCCCCGGCCGGGCCGACCCACCGCCGCGCCCACCGCCGCGCCCACCGCCGCGCCCACCGGACCCCGCGGATCCCGCCGGCCCCCGCCGGACCTGGTGGCCGGACCGGAAAGCCCTGGCTGACGCGTGCCGCCCAATGACATGCTTGCCGCGTGAACGGACCGGAAATCACCCTCAGCGTCGCCCCTGAGCTGCGTCTCTTCGTCCCATTGGAGCGCCGCGAGGGCCGTACGACCCTGGTCACCGACGGCTCCTCGACACTCGGCCATGCCATCGAGTCACTCGGCGTTCCGCTCACCGAGGCAGGCCGGCTGCTCGTCGACGGCCGCCAGGTCTCCGTGTCCCACATCCCGCGCGCCGGCGAGAGCGTCGAGGTCCGCGGCGTCGAGCGGCCGCAGCAGGTACCCGGAGCGCCGCTGCGCTTTCTGCTCGACGTCCACCTCGGCACACTGGCGCGGCGGCTCCGGCTCCTCGGCGTCGACGCGGCGTACGAGAACGAGGACATCGGCGACCCGGCCCTGGCGGCGCTCTCGGCGAAGGAGCGGCGGGTCCTGCTCTCCAGGGACCGCGGGCTGCTGCGGCGGCGGGAGATCTGGGCGGGGGCGTACATCTACAGCGACCGGCCCGATGACCAACTCCGGGACGTACTGGAGCGGTTCGCGCCGGCGCTCGCGCCATGGACTCGGTGCACGGCATGCAACGGCCGGCTGACCGACGCCGACAAGGAGTCGGTCCAGGAACATCTGGAGCAGGGGACACAGCGCTCGTACGACGTCTTCGCGCAGTGCACGGCCTGCGAGCGCGTCTACTGGCGGGGCGCGCACCACGCCCGGCTGGAGGCGATCGTCGAGGACGCGCTGCGCGAATTCGGCGGCGCTGCCGCGTAGTGCGGTAGCAGCGCAAGGGCGGTAGCGCCGTAGCTGTACCGCGGTGGTCGGTAGTTCAGAGCTGCCCGCCGCGCAGCCGCTCGACCTGCGCGGCGCTGAGCTCCACGGTCCGTCGCATATGAGCCGTGAGCAGGGCGATCTCGTCGTCGCTGTACGCGTCGAACATCGCGAACCAGGCGCCGTTCAGCTTCTGCCACACCGCACCGAAGTCCGCCATCCGCTCGGGCACGAGGGTCACGAGCACCCGTCGCCGGTCCGCGGTGTCGCGTTCGCGCGTGACATATCCGGCCCTCTCCAGCCGGTCGACGAGCCGCGTCGCGGACCCGGTGGTGAGTCCGGTCAGCTCAGCGACCCGGCCGGTGGTGACAGGCTCCGGCTCCAGGCTGAGCAGATTGAGGCACTGCAGATCGGTGGGGTGCAGCTGCAGATGGTCGGCGAGCGCCTGGTTGAAGAGGGCGTACGAGGCCATGTAGCGGCGTGACGCGGTGCCCAGCTCGTTCATCAGCCCATTGCGGTCGGCCGTGCTCTTCTGCGTCATGCAGAGATTGTACGGCGCAGGCTCGGCGCAACTCGGCCCAGGCTCGACCGCCAGACTCAGAGGCACCGGCTACGGCCGCGCGTCCGTCAGATAGCGCTGGACGGTCGGGGCCAGCCAGCTCACCACCTCCTCACGGGTCATCTCGACGGCGGGCGGGAAGCGGAGCACATAGCGGGCGAGCGCCATGCCCAGGATCTGCGAGGCGACGAGCGCGGCCCGGCGGGGCGCCTCCGCGGGGTCCGGGCAGACGCCGGCGGCGACGGGCCCGAGCTGCCCCTTGAAGATCTGGTGCGCGCGCTCGGCTGCCGCGGCATTGGTGACGCTGGCCCGCAGCAGAGCGGTCAGCACCTCGTCCTGCTCCCACCGGTCGAGGAAGTGGGAGACGAGGACCGCGCCTATGTGCTTGCCGGGCAGAGCGCCCAACTCCGGTAGTCGCAGGTCGAATTCGGAGGCGGCGGCGAACAGCCCCTCCTTGTTTCCGTAGTAGCGCATGACCATCGACGGGTCGATGCCGGCGTCGCGCGCGATGGCACGGATGGTGGCGCGCTCATAGCCGTCGGCCGCGAAGCGCTCGCGGGCGGCTTCGAGGATCGCGGCCTTGGTGGCATCGGAGCGGCGTGGACCGCCGGGGGCTTCCGTCGTCATGCCAACAACTGTAGGCCAACAAGTGTTGACACGCCAGTGTCGAGGGTTCTACATTTGCCAACAAGCGTTGACCAACGATCGTTGGCATCACTCAGGAGGCAAAGCCATGACCGGCAAGCCCAGCACCAGCGGAACATCCAGCACAGCCGATGCGGCGGGCGACATCACCGACGTCCTCGTCGTGGGCGCGGGCCCCACCGGGATGCTGCTCGCGGGCGACCTCGCCGCGGCGGGCATCTCGGTCACGGTCATAGAGCGCCGTGCGCACGAGACCAGCAACATGACGCGCGCCTTCGGGGTGCACGCCCGCACGCTGGAACTGCTCGACGCCCGGGGACTGGCCGACGAGCTGGTCAAGAAGGGCACTCCCATCACCGGCCTGCGGCTGTTCGGCCGGCTCTCGCTGGACCTGTCCAAGCTGCCGTCCCGCTTTCCCTATCTGCTGATCACCCCGCAGTACGAGGTGGAGCACCTGCTGGAGCGCCGGGCGCTGTCCACCGGCGTCGACTTCCGGTACGGGGCGGAGCTGCTCGGCCTGCACCAGTCCGCCGACGCGGGCTCCGGCTCGGGCTCGGGCTCGGCCTCGGGCTCCGACGCGGGCTCCGGGTCGGGCTTGGTCACCGCCGAGATCCAGGACGCCGAAGGCGTGCGTACCACCCTCCGGGCGCGCTATCTGGTCGGCACCGACGGAGTGCGCAGCGCCGTGCGCAAGTCCCTGGGCCTGCCCTTCCCGGGTGTCTCCGTGATCCGGTCCATCGTCCTCGCGGACGTCAAGCTCACCGATGAGCCCGCGGACCTGCTCACCGTCAATGGCACGGGCGACGCCTTCGCCTTCATCGCCCCCTTCGGCGACGGCTGGTACCGGGTCATGGGCTGGAACCGCAAGCGCCAGGTCCCCGACAGCGAGCCAGTCGACCTCGAGGAGGTACGCGAGATCGCCCGCCTCGCCCTCGGTACCGACCACGGCATGCACGACGCCCGCTGGATCTCCCGATTCCACAGCGACGAGCGCCAGGTCCCCTCCTACCGGACCGGCCGCGTCCTCCTCGCCGGCGACGCCGCGCACGTCCACTCCCCGGCCGGGGGCCAGGGCATGAACACCGGCCTCCAGGACGCGGCGAACCTCTCCTGGAAGCTCGCCTCGGTCCTCCGCGGCGATGCTCCCGACCCCGAGGCCCTGCTCGAGAGCTACCAGACAGAGCGGCACCGCGTCGGCGCGATGGTGCTGCGCAGCAGTGGCAGCATCGTCCGCCTCGCCATGGCCCACACCCCGCTTCAGCGCGCGGCCCGCTCCCTCGCCTCCCGGTTCCTGAACGCGGTCGGTCCCGCCGCCGACAAGGCGATGGGCATGATCTCCGGGATCGGCATCTCGTACGGCGCCACGCGCGGCGCCCATCGCCTCACGGGCAGGCGCGCACCGGACCTGGAGCTCGCCGAAGGCCGACTGTACGAACTACTGCGCACGGGAGAGTTCGTGCTGGTCGGCCCGACAGGTGAGACACCTGCCGCCCCGTCCGCCCCCGGCCGCGTCATGCGGGCACACTGGACGACGGACCGCCGCACCGCACTCCTGATCCGCCCCGACGGCTATATCGCCTGGGCAGCCGACCGCTGAACAGCCCGCCGACGCGGACCGCGAGCCGACGCAGACCGCGCCCACCGACGATGCGACGCAGCCGGCGTGAAGCGGCGAGACACCGGCGCGATATGCGATATCGGCACCATAGGGTCAACGGCACCGAGCACCTGTCACGCGGCCCGCCCCCGTTGTGCCGCCCACCGGGAAGGCACCCGCTCAGAAGACGTACGGGTCCCCGGTCGCCGGTACCAGCACCCGGTGCTCGTTGTTCTGCGTGTTCCGGTCGGTCACGCCGCCGTTCCACTGGGTACCGATGGTCACGACCACCTCGTCCGGAGTGCCCACCGTCCTCAGATCGAGCGCGGCCTGCCGTCCGACCCCGCCCGCCCGCAGCTCACCCGTGGCACAGAGCACCACCCGGTCCCCGGACCACAGGCACCCGGGCGGCAGTGCCTGCCCTCCGGCCAGGGGCACCGAGAAGGTCAGCCGCACGGTCGAGTCCGTAAGGCTCGAGGGACCGTAGCTCTCACTCAGCAGCCAGACCGCGAGCCGCCCGTCCGTCAGCGAGACCTGGCCGTGGTGCGCCACATCCGACTCCGGCGCGATATCCCGGTCACCCGCGGCCGCACTCGCCCCCGAGGCGATCACCATCACCGCCGCGGCGGACACCGCCCACAGCGCCTTACGCATCACACACATGGTCAGAAGATACCGATTACTCCCGATTGCACCGGATTAATCATCGGCTCCGGCGAGTCCCCGGCCTCGTGCATCAGCTCCGGCGAGTCCCCGGCCTCGTGGATGACAACCTGCATCCATGCTTGTCGCCCGTTCCGCCGCTCTCTTCCTCGTCGCCGCCCTCTTCGAGATCGGCGGAGCCTGGCTCGTCTGGCAAGGGCTCAGGGAGCACCGGGGCTGGATCTGGATCGGCGCGGGAGTCATCGCCCTCGGCGCGTACGGCTTCGTCGCCACCCTCCAGCCGGACGACGAGTTCGGCCGCATCCTCGCCGCGTACGGCGGAGTCTTCGTGGCGGGCTCGATCGCCTGGGGCATGGTCGCCGACGGCTACCGCCCCGACCGCTGGGACGTGATCGGAGCCCTGGTCTGCCTGGCAGGCATGGCCGTGATCATGTACGCCCCGCGCGGCCGCTGACTCCGCGACCCGCCACAGGGCCGCCTATCCTGGCCGCATATCGATCACACGCGCGAGGAGTACGTCATGACCGCCGCTGGGACCCCCGTCGCCGTCGTCACCGGAGCCAGCAGCGGCATCGGTGCCGCCACCGCACGGCAACTGGCCGCCGCCGGCCACCACGTCATCCTCACCGCCCGCCGCAAGGACCGCGTCGAGGCACTCGCCGCCGAACTCACCGGCGCGGGCTACCAGGCCACCGCATACGCCCTCGATGTCACCGACCGCCCGGCCGTCGACACCTTCGCCGCCTCCCTCGACCGCTGCGACGTCCTCGTCAACAACGCCGGCGGCGCACTCGGCGCCGACCCCGTCGCCACCGGCGACCCCGCCGACTGGCGCACGATGTACGAGGTCAATGTCATCGGCACGCTCCACGCCACCCAGGCTCTGCTCCCGGCGCTCACCAGGAGCGGCGACGGTACCGTCGTCATCCTCTCCTCCACGGCGGGCCACGCCACCTACGAGGGCGGCGCGGGCTATGTCGCCGCCAAGAACGGCGCCCGTGTCCTGGCCGAAACCCTTCGCCTGGAGATCGTCGGCACCCCGGTCCGCGTGATCGAGATCGCCCCGGGCATGGTCAAGACCGACGAGTTCGCCACGACCCGCTTCCGCGGTGACGAGGAGAAGGCGGCCAAGGTCTACGCGGGCGTGGCCCAGCCCCTCACCGCCGACGATGTCGCCGACACCATCACCTGGGCCGTCACCCGCCCCTCCCACGTCAACATCGATCTGCTGGTGGTCCGCCCCCGCGCCCAGGCCTCCAACTCCAAGGTGCACCGCGAGCTCTGACGGCTGCCGCACGCCCCTGCGTCCCGCCGTCAGAGGGGCGTCTGCTCGGTCCAGATGGTCTTGCCTCTCCCCGTGCGTCGGGTGCCCCAGGCCTGGCTGAACTGGGCGACCAGGTACAGGCCGCGGCCGCCCTCGTCGTCGTCCTCGGCATGTCGCAGATGGGGAGAGGCATTGCTGGAGTCCGCGACCTCACAGGTCAGAACAGCGTCACGGATCAGGCGGAGCCCGATCGGCCCTTCGGAGTAGCGGACGGCATTGGTCACCAGCTCGCTGGCGATGAGCCCGGTGGTGAAGTCGAGATCGGTGAGGCCCCATTCCGCGAGCCGACCGCTGACCAGACGGCGGGCCTCGGCGGCACTCTCCGGGGCGTTGGCCAGCGTCCAGGAGGCCAGCTTCTGAGGGCCGAGTGAGCGGGTGCGTGCGAGTAGCAGCAGGGCGTCTTCGTCGGGGGGCTCGGGGAGCAGTACGGCAGCCAGAGCGTCGCACGTGTCCTGCAGGGCTCCCGTAGGTCTGCCCAGGACTTTCCGGTAGAGGGGGAGCCGGCTTTCCGTGGTGCCCTGGATGAGCCCGGCGTTGTGGAGGGCGAGGATGCTGCCCTCGGGCACGTCCACGCGCGTGGTCGTGTACGAGGAGACCCCTCGTCCCAGGACGGGGCCGGTCGGGCAGTCAATGATCCGCACCGTGCCGTCGGGCAGGCCGAGGACGGGCGGAGGGTGGCCTGCACGGGAGAGGACACAGCTGCCGTCGGCGGGGTCGTAGACGGTGTAGAGGCAGGTCGCCGTCAGGGCCGGCCTCTGATCGGCCTGCGCGGGCGTGTAACCGTGTGAGAGTTCCTCGGTCAGGCTGTGCAAGCGCTCGAGAAGCTCGTCGGGCGGCAGGTCCATGGCGGCGAACGCCGTGACTGCGGTGCGCAGCCGTCCCATGGTGGTCACGGTCCCCATGCCCCGCCCGGACACATCGCCGGCCACGAGAGCGACCCGCGCGCCGGACAGCGGGATGACGTCGTACCAGGCTCCACTCGAGGCCACCGGCAAATAGGTGTACGCCGTCTCCACGGCCGTGTGCGTGGGCAGCCGGGTGGGCACCAATGACCGTTGAGTGAGTCGGGCGAGGGTGTGCTCGCGCTCGTAGCGGCGGGCGTTGTCGATGCATACCGCGGCACGGGCCACCAGGTCGACGGCGGCACTCAGGTCCGCTTCCTCGAAGGGCGGTGAACCCTTGGTGCGGAAGAAGGCCGCCAACCCGAGGACCACTCCACGCGCCGCCAGCGGCACGGCAATGAGCGAGTGCGCACCCGCGTCCCGCAGTATCTCGGCGGCAGCCGGATCGCCGGTCGGCCACCGTTCGTCCGCTCCGAGTCTGCGGATGAGACGGGGCCGCAGGTCTGTCAGGGACTGGGCATACGGGCTGCCGTACCGCATCACCCTGACATCACCGACCTCGTACGAGGTCCGGACCGCTTCCGGGGCGGTCGCCCGGAATCCCGCCCGTCGCAGGGTGACCGGGTTGAGCAGGGGCCCCGGAGCGGGGGCTTCGCCATGCAGCACGCTGTCGAGAACGTCCACCGCCACCACGTCGGCCACGCCGGGCGCGGCGATATCGGCGAGCTCCTGCGCCGTACGGAACACATCCAGGGTGGTCCCGATCTGTCCACCGGCGCGGTACATCAGTTCGAGCCGTCGCTGGGCGCGGTGCTGCTCGGTGATGTCGACCACCGTGCCGGCGACTCCCAGCGTGCGGCCGTCGGCGCTCTGGAGGCGGAATGCCGAGACGGTCAGTACCCGCACTCCATCGGGACCACGGGGCATCCGGCCTTCGTACCGGAAGTCGCTGAGCGGTTCCCCGGTGGCCAGCACTTCGCGGAGCATGCGGTCGACCTCGTCCACGACGAACCCGAGGTCCCGCAGGGTATGGCCCACGGCCTCACTCTCACTGAAGCGCTGCGCGCCCGGCGCGGCGGCATTGAACCGCACGATCCGTAGATCGGGGTCCAGTACGTACAGGCCGACAGGGGGCTGGGTGAACAACGCCCGGAGCAGTGCCGCGGCGTAGTCGGGGTGCATGCCGTAAGGGCCTCCTTCGCCACCGGTCGTCGGTCATCCACCGCGTGAGCGGCGCGGTCTCCCGCTCCCATTAGGTGAGCCGTCGGCGGTTCGCACCTCCCCTGAGTGCCGTTTGAGTGAGAGGCGAAGAGATCCCTTGATTGCGGTCTCCGGCCCGAGGATGTGACTGTCCCGGGACCGGGGTCCGGTCGACACGCAGCACGGCCGGCAGCACGGTCAGCATCTGGAGGTTTCCGCGGCGACGGCCGGAGCGCGGGGCCGCTCGGCCTCCAAAACTCCACGGCCGGCCGGGCAGGCGAGCTGTGACACCAGGCTCCGACAATCACCATCACAGCGCAAGGCCCCGGACCACTGCTGGTCCGGGGCCTGTCGATCACTGGCTCTGTCCTCAGGGCGCCGAGCGGGGAGGAAGAGTGTCCATGCCGGTGGCGAGCATGCCAAAGGCGCGATGCGCGTCGACCACTGCCTCCGGAGGGCGGCTCATGGTCAGTTCGATGAGCTGGGTCGAGAGCGCGCCGGCCTCATGGAACAGCAGACCGACCTCCCCCGACGCCTGAGGGCAGGCGAGGGTCAGCCGGGTTTCGCGGCTCCCCAACGAGCAGAACGAACCGATGTTCCGCGACATAGTTGTGGAGGGGCGCGTCAGCGTGGCCCCGTGCCGGATCCGGGCCCGGGGTGTGTGAGCTGCTGCCGCAACGCGGCGATCTCGGCTCTCAGAGCGGCGACGTCGTTCTTGTCGGCCGCCTGGTCGCCCTCGCGCAGGCTGACCAGCAGCGAACCGCTCGGCTCCAGGCTGACCGTGGTGGTCTCGGAGACATCGTCGCCGCCCTGCCGTTTGACCGCGACATCCAGGTCCGCGCGGCTCAGTCCGCTGCGCCTGATCTCGGAGGGCAGCCACTGCCCGTCGCGCGCGAGAACGACGGGCGATCCCTCGAGCAAACGGCCGAGCCGGCTGGACAGCGAGGCTGTCCGGACAACGAGTGCGTTCACCGCGAGCAGTACGGCAGCGCCGAAGACGGCTCCGGCCACGGAATTGTCGGGTCCGATGATGGCGTTCTGCACCACGTTGGCCAGCAGCAGCATGACCACCAGGTCAAAGGTGTTGAGCTGAGCGAGCTCCCGTTTCCCGCTCAACCGGAGCAGCACCAGGATCACCAGATAGACCAGCACGGTGCGCACCACCTTCTCGCCGTACGAGATGCCCGCACTCATCAGGTCATGCCACATCACGTCTCCCGCGTCTCTTCGGTCCGCTCACTTGCTCATCGGCGGCTTGCCCCAACCCTCTTGACCGGCCATCAGGCGGACGGCTCGACTGTCGCCCGCGGCTCATGAGGCAGACCACCCCCGTCTGTGTCAGAGGCGGCCATGGGGGTGAAACAGGGCGCGGGCCCGGGCCCTGTCGATGGGCTCGTCTTCAGGCAACTGCAGGAAGTGGTTCAGCTGCCAGATCTGTGAGTTGCGAGCCTGACGGTTGCTGGTCGTCACCCATGGCGGATAGACGCGGAATGCCCGTTTCCCGGAGGAACCGTTCTCCGACACGATGCCCCGCTTGCAGAGGACGTCTCGCGGGAATACGAACTGTCCGAACCGCCGGCCATCGCGGGTGCTGATGACGAACAGATCAACGGGATCCTCGGCGTCGAACGGCTGGATCGGCCCGCTCGCCGACCTCTTCCACACCGTGACGAACTGACCGACCTTCGTCGGGGTTGTCCTGGCCACACGGAACTTCACCGAGAAGCCGTCCAGGGTGAACTCGCACGCCCCGTACTCAGCGCTCTCCGCTTCAGGCACCGGCCGTGAGCACGTGAACCCACATGGGTCATACGCCAGCCCCTTCGCCGCCAACAGATCACTCGGGATCCCGACCCCGCGCGGCCAAGCCCCAGGGTCACGGGCGCAAGTCTCCGAAGGGACATCACGTTCCAACGCCATCCCACATCCTGTCGCCGCCGGTCATCGAACAAATTAACGAGCCTAGCCTGCGATCCTCGCCTCAAGGCACCCGGACGACGACACACCGGCCCACGGGTATTCCGGCGAGAGCCGAGACCAGCAGTGCGGCGGAGAACGCAGCTGTGGCTGCGGTCACGGACCAGCCGGTGTCCTCTGTCAGGCGCGGCAGCAGCACGGGGAATGCGTAGTAGACGATGCCCCAGCTGGTGACCTGTGTGGCGCAGAGGGCGGGAAGCACGGCGCGGGGCCGCGACCGGTCCCCTGTTCCGGTCGCGGCCCCGCTGGTGTGGAGGTCGGTCATGGTCAGCAACAGCCGCCGGACGCGGCCGGCTCGGGTGCCTCAAGGTCGATGGCTGCGTTTTCGGTGCAGCAGGTGCCGCCCGTCTGCTTGGCGAGGCTGTCGGCGTCGGCTTTGACGACGTAGACCTCCCAGGGTTCTTGGCCGGGTCCGTGGACCCAGACCTTGTCCTGGAGGGCATAGCAGCAGGTGGTGTCCCGTTCCACGTCGGTTTCGAGGCCGGATGCGCCGAGCCGGGCGGTGGCGGCGTTGACCGCCTCGGAGGAGTCGACTTCGACGCCGAGGTGGTCCATACGGGTGGCCTCACCCGGGCTGCCCTGGATGAGGACGAGCTTGAGCGGGGGTTCGGCGACGGCGAAGTTGGCGTAGCCGTCGCGGCGCTTGGCCGGTGCGGTGCCGAACAGCTTGGTGTAGAAGACGACGGACGCCTCAAGGTCGGGCACACGCAGGGCAAGTTGAACGCGGGACATGGTGATCCTCCTGCTGAGTTGGGCGGACCGGCTGTCAACAGCCGCCGGATGCGACCGGTGCGCCGATGCCGATCTGGAGAGTGGTGGGGGTCGCGCAGCAGCCTCCGCCGTCGCTCTCGTTCTTGGTGGTGTCGGGCTCGTCGAAGAGTCCGGCACCTCCGCACACTCCGGTTTCGGGGAGGGTGAGTTCGACCCGGTCGGCCGCTTCGACGTCGCCGGCGATGGCGGCGGCGACTGAGCGGACCTGCTCGTAGCCGGTCATGGCCAGGAACGTCGGGGCGCGGCCGTAGGACTTCATGCCGACCAGGTAGATGCCCTGCTCGGGGTGGGAGAGCTCGCGGTGGCCGTGCGGGTAGACAGTGCCGCAGGAGTGCTGGTTGGGGTCGATCAGTGGAGCGAGTTCGACCGGGGCCTGGAGACGCTCGTCGAGACCGAGGCGGAGCTCGTCGAGGAAGGTGAGGTCGGGGCGGAAGCCGGTGAGCACAATGACCTCGTCCACCGGGTCCAGGCGCTGTCCGTCCTCGCCGACGAGGATCAGTCGGCCGTCGGCGTCGCGCTCGATCGTGTCGGTGCGGAAGCCGGTAACCGCCTCGGCGTATCCGTTGTCGACGGCGGCCTTCGCCGCCAGGCCGAGGGCGCCGCGGGCGGGCAGTTGGTCCGCTTCGCCGCCGCCGAAGGTGGAGCCGGAGATGCCGCGGCGCAGGATCCACACGCCGTGCGTGCCGGTGCCGTCGTCGGCCTGGGCAAGGTCGGCCAGGTAGGCGAGAGCGGTGAACGCGGAGGCGCCGGAGCCGATGACGGCGGTGCGCTTTCCTGCGTAACGGGTGCGGACCGCGGAGTCCTTGAGTTCGGGGACGCGGTAGGCGATGCGGTCGGCTGCCGCCTTCTCGCCGAGGGCAGGAAGACCGCTGCCGCCGGCCGGGCTGGGGGTGGTCCACGTCCCGGAAGCATCGATCACGGCGCGAGCGAAGATACGCTCCTCGCCGCCGTCTGCCGTGCTGACGTGCACGACGAACGGCTGCTTGTCCCGGTCGGCGTCGACGATACGGTCACGGCCGACGCGGGAGACCCCGGTGACGGTGGCGCCCAGGCGCACGCGCTCGCCCAGGACGTCGGCCAGCGGCTGGAGGTACTGCTCGGCCCAGTCCCCGCCAGTCGGATACGTGGCGGCGTCGGGCTTGACCCAGCCGGTCGGGGCCAGCAGCTTCTCAGCGGCGGGGTCGGTGACCTCGCCCCAGGTGGAGAACAGGCGCACATGCGACCACTCGCGCACCGCGGACCCGGCCGTTTCGCCTGATTCCAGGACCAGGGGTTCGAGGCCCTGCTCGATGAGGTGGGCGGCGGCTGCCAGGCCGGCCGGTCCGGCTCCGATGACGATGACGGGGAGCTGCTGCTCGGTCATGGTGGTCAGTCTCCAGAAGTGGGTGCGAGGAATCAGCGGGCAGAGAGGACTCTCAGCTGGGTGCGCTGCTGGTGAACGGCGGCCCAGTAGGTGCTGTCGCACACCTGCCCGCGGCCGTCGCAGAAGCTGACGCCGGCCAGGTGACGGGCCGCGCGGCGAGCCCGGGTGGTGAGCACGGTCCGCATCAGTCCTGCCATGACAACCTCTTATATAGATACCTGTCGATGCCTGGAGCTTGTCACTTGCATCGACAAGTGTCAACATAGACGCATGTCGAAGTCTGAAATTGCGGAGCTGCCACTCCTGGACACCGAGGCCGCAGTGCCGTGCTGCCCGCCGATCACCGCCGGGGAGCTCTCCCAGGGCGACGCGGAGAAGATGGCGGCCATGTTCAAGGCGCTGTCCGACCCGGTGCGGCTGCGCCTGTTCTCGCGTATCGCCTCATACCCGGGCGGGGAGGCATGTGTGTGCGACATCTCCGACGTCGGCGTCTCGCAGCCGACCGTTTCGCATCACCTGAAGAAGCTGCGCGAGGCGGGACTCCTGACCTCCCAGCGGCGCGGGACGTGGGTCTACTACCAGGTGGCCCCGTCCGTGGTGGCGGCCATGGCCGCCATGCTGGACCTGCGCACCTGACCGCCTGCCAGCGTTGAAGACATGGGTCCTGGCGTTCGGCGCCGGTGCTCGGAGGTCTGAACGAATCTTGAGCGGGAGCCCAGTGCCTCGCCCGGCTCAGCCGGCGGCGCGGCTGTCCCGGCCAGCAGGTTGACCGCAACAGGCACGTTCTTCGGCGTCCGGCTTGGGCGCGACGGTGCGTGCCTTGACCTGGATGACCGCGCCGCGTTGGCCGGCGAGGAGCAGCCTGTCGCCCAGTTCGCCCCGATCCCTTGCTGGCGTGTTCGGCCTGCTGGAAGACGAAGTCGGGCATGCCCCAGGTGGCTGCGGCGGTGTGGGCGGCCGCCTCGGCGCCGGGTCCGTGCTCAACATTGGCAGGCAGCGGCAGGGCGGGCGCTATGCGGCGCATGTACGGCCCGTTGGAGGTGTCCACGACGAGCGTGAAGGCGCTCGAATCGTCGTCCTCGATGAAGCGCCACAACGTGGATGAAGGCTGTTCGGTCACGATGCCATGAGACGCGCCGATCGGCTGTCAGTGCTCCGGCTTTTCGGTGTCAGCGCAGGTCGAAGATCTGCCGTGCAGCATCCCGGGCAGCCGGCCGACTCCGATGAGGGGCCGCGGACGCCGCACATTGTGCGGCGTCCACGGCCCCTCGACGGTAGGCGCCCTCAGCCCTTCACGCAGATGACCTGCTTGAGCTTCGCGACGACCTGGACCAGGTCCCGCTGCTGCTCCATCACCTTCTCGATCGGCTTGTACGCACCCGGGATCTCATCCACGACGCCGGAGTCCTTACGGCACTCCACACCCCGCGTCTGCTCCTCCAGATCCTTCGTCGAGAACCGCCGCTTCGCCGCGCTACGGCTCATCTTCCGACCCGCCCCGTGCGACGCCGAGTTGAAGGACTCGGCGTTCCCGAGCCCCTTCACGATGTACGAACCGGTGCCCATCGACCCCGGAATGATGCCGAACTCCCCGCTGCCGGCGCGGATGGCGCCCTTCCGGGTGACCAGCAGGTCCATCCCCTCGTACCGCTCCTCCGCCACATAGTTGTGGTGGCAGGAGATCACCGGCTCGAAGGTCACCTTCGCCTTCTTGAATTCCTTGCGGACCACGTCCTGGAAGAGCCCCATCATGATCGCGCGGTTGTACTTCGCGTACTCCTGCGCCCAGAACAGGTCGTTCCGGTACGCCGCCATCTGCGGGGTGTCCGAGATGAAGACCGCCAGGTCGCGGTCGACCAGGCCCTGGTTGTGCGGCAGTTTCTGTGCCTCGCCGATATGGAAGTCGGCCAGTTCCTTGCCGATGTTCCGTGATCCGGAGTGCAGCATCAGCCAGACCGAACCCGATTCGTCGAGACAGAACTCGACAAAGTGGTTCCCGGATCCAAGCGTTCCCATCTGCTTCGTCGCCCGGTCCTGACGGAACTTGACCGCATCGGCCACCCCGTCGAACCGGCTCCAGAAGTCGTCCCATCCCGCCGTCGGGAAACCGTGCACGCGGCCCGGGTCCACCGGATCGTCGTGCATCCCCCGGCCGACCGGAATCGCCTGCTCGATCTTGGTGCGGAGCCGGGAAAGGTCACCCGGCAGATCGTTCGCGGTGAGCGAGGTCTTCACGGCCGACATACCGCAGCCGATATCGACTCCGACCGCCGCCGGGCAGACCGCGCCGTGCATCGCGATCACCGAGCCGACCGTGGCGCCCTTGCCGTAGTGGACGTCCGGCATGACGGCCAGGCCCTTGATCCAGGGCAGGGTGGCGACGTTCCGCAGCTGCTGCATCGCACCGCCCTCAACCGTCGAAGGGTCGGCCCACATCCGGATCGGGACCTTGGCGCCCGGCACCTCTACATACGACATAACTCCTCGATTCCCCCGTAAAAGCCTAAAACACAAAATCCGGTGCCAAGGACCGCAAAAGACTCAACGGACCGGCATCCACGGCAGCGTGTGCGATAGACATTGTGTCCATCGGCCGCCATCGGGCGGCAACCGCTTTTCCTCCCGAAAGGAGCCTGGGACCGTGCAACGAAAGGCGTACGTACCCGGCCTGGCGGCGCTCCTCGTCGCGCTCGTCGCCGGCTGCACCGCCGGCACCGGCACCGACGGCTCCACCACCGACTCCAAGGCGGGCGGAGCCAAGTCCTCCGCCGCTCCCCCGGGCAAGTACCGCACTCTCCTCGAGCCCTGCCGCTCCGTCGAGCGCTCCACCCTCAAGGACTTGCTGCCCGGCGCCGCCGAGCTCCCCGAGGACCAGCAGCAGAACGTGTACCGCGGTACGGCCGCCGTCACCTACGACACCGACCGCCGCGTCGGCTGCAGCTGGAAGGCCGACGCCCCGGACGCCTCCCATCACCTCACGCTCGACTTCGAGCGCGTCGTCTCCTACGACGGGGCGGTGAGCGACGAGGACCGGGCTCAGGAGGTCTTCGCGAAGAAGCAGGCCGCGGCCTCGCTGCCGGTTGCCGTCGACCCCCGTGGCGGGAAGGGACAGGAATCCACGGCCCCCGCACAGTCCACGGCACCCGCGACTCCGCCGACCACTCCGACCACGCCGTCCACGCCGACCGGCACAGGAACGCCATCGGGCACCGGCACCCCCGACGGACTTGCGCCGCGGGTCCTCGAGAGCCTCGGCGACGCCGCCTTCCTCGACGACGTCCTCACCGGGGCCGGGGCCGGTTCCACCGCCCAGCGCCGCACCGTGAGCGTGGTCTTCCGCACATCGAACGTCATCGTGACCATCGTCTACGCCGAGCAGGCCGCCGTGACGACAGAGGTCCCGGACAGCAAGGAACTGCAGGAAAAGGCACAAGGGCTGGCCCGTGGACTGGTCGAGCAGTTCACCGACTGAGCGGGCCCGAGGACGAACGTACGTATCCGGAGACACACCCGTGGACGGGCCATGTCCGCGTACCGTGGCCTCGCCGACCGGACCCTACGACAACCGGACCGTACGACAATCGACTGAAGGAACCATGCACCGTTCAGCCCCGCGACTCACCCGCATACTCGCCTGCGCAGCCGTCCCGGTGATGCTTGTCGTCGCCGGCTGCTCGTCCGACTCCGCCGGTGACAGCAAGAAGGACTCTTCCTCCTCCTCCGCCTCCTCGTCGGACGTGCAGAAGCCGGCGACCGTCGCACCCGCGAAGTACTCGAGGCTTCCCGAGCCCTGCAAGACGATCTCCGCGAAGACGATCGAGCAGCTGGTGCCGAAGACCAAGGTCAAGTCGGGCACCGCCGGCAAGTCCACGGACATCGCCAACCGCGGCAGTTGCTCCTGGAACGGTCTGGACGACAACGGCGTCAAGGGCTCGCAGTACCGCTGGCTCGATGTCTCCTTCCTCCGGTACGAGTCCGAGTCGTCCCTCGGTATCAGCGGCGAGAAGCGCGCCGAGGACAGCTACGCCAAGGAGATCTCCAAGGCGAAGTCCGTGGAGGGCGCCAAGAAGGTGCGGAGCTCGCCCGCGGCCGGCCTCGGCGAAGCGGCCACGGCCGTCGGCTACGACCTGGAGAAGACCGGCGAGGACTTCACGTATGCGACGGTCGTGGCGCGCACCGGCAATGTCGTGATCACGCTCACCTACAACGGCACCGGCTACGCGGGCGCGAAGAGCCCGTCCGCCTCCGACCTGATGAAGGACGCCATGACGGCGTCGAAGGAGGCTGTGGCCTCGGTCACCGCCGCCAACAAGTAGGTTCCGCACCCGGCCTGTTCACGGGGCCCGTCGCTCCCCGGAGGGACGGGCTCCGCAAGCATGTGCCAGGCTGTGCCCGCTGGATTCGAAAACGGGAGGGGATCGCGGGTGGCCGCGATGCAGCTGACACGCACGCACCGCATACTCATCGGGCTCGTCGTCACGGGCGCGGTCATCATCGCCGCGATCGGTTTCGCGGGGTCGTACGCCGCCGTACGCGAGCTCGCCCTGAAGAAGGGCTTCGGCGACTTCTCCATCGTCTTCCCGATCGGCATCGACGCGGGTATCTGCGTCCTGCTCGCCCTGGATCTGCTGCTGACCTGGCTGCGCATCCCCTTCCCGCTGCTCCGCCAGACCGCCTGGCTGCTCACCGTCGCCACCATCGCCTTCAACGGCGCGGCGTCCTGGCCCGACCCGCTCGGCGTCGGCATGCACGCGGTCATTCCGATCCTGTTCGTCGTCTCGGTCGAGGCGGCGCGGCACGCGGTGGGCCGGATCGCGGACATCACGGCCGACAAGCACATGGAAGGTGTACGCCTCACCCGCTGGCTGCTGTCCCCGATACCCACGTTCAAACTGTGGCGCCGGATGAAGCTGTGGGAGCTGCGCAGTTACGAGCAGGTCATCAAGCTCGAGCAGGACCGGCTGATCTACCAGGCCCGCCTCCAGGCCCGCTTCGGACGGTCGTGGCGCCGCAAGGCCCCGGTGGAGTCGCTGATGCCGCTGCGCCTCGCGAAGTACGGCGTACCGCTGGCGGAGACGGCTCCGGCGGGGCTGGCAGCGGCGGGCGTCGAGCCGGCACTGCTCCCGCCGGCACCGGCACCCCAGCCCCAGCCCCAGTTGCCGCGGGCGCAGGCTCAGGGCCGGGCCCAGGTCCAGGAGCCCGGCGGGCCGGAGTGGCCCCAGGAGCACGAGGAATTCGAGCAGGACGAGCAGTACGCGCAGTACGAGCAGCACGACGGCCAGATGCAGGGCCAGGGCCGGATCCAGGCCCAGGCCCAGGGAGACCAGCAGTACGCGGAGCAGCAGTACCAGCAGGAGAACCTCGAGAGCCCCTGGTTCGCGGCTCCACAGGTCCCGCAGGACGCGTACGAGAGTGCGTTCAACCCGACGTACGTCGAGGGTCTGGAGCCCACCCCGGTACGCGTCCCGGCGGGCCCCGGCCGCACCCGGCCCCTCGGTGGCGTCGTCCCCGGCCAGCGCACAGACGCCCCGGCCCAGTACGCCGAGCCCGGCCCCGCCGCCGGGCAGCAGCAGCCGGCCGAGGAGTACGCCGACCCGGAGTCGGAGGTCGAGGAGCTTCCGACTCCGGGTCTGCCCGACGACCTCACGCGCGAGGAGGCGTACTTCAACGCCTTCCGCAAGTACGTCAGCGAGCACGGCGACTTCCCCAACGCCCGGCAGTTCGGCCTCTATCTGATGGACCTCTACGGCATCACGGGCCGCACCGGCGGCCCGCTGAGCGAGAGCTCGCTCAGGGGCTATCTGCGGGACTTCCGCTACCGCTACCAGACCGAACTGGACGCGGACGCCGAACACATCGCATAACCAGGACGCACCCGACCAGAACCCGAGAACTCGCGTAACCAAGACTCGGGGCAACGCCACAGGGCCCTCGTCCGATCCCGGACGAGGGCCCTGTGTACAGGGGCAGCTACGCGCCGAGCAGCTTCCGCACCCGCTCGGCCCCCACCGCCAGCAGCAGCGTCGGCAGCCGCGGCCCGGTGTCCTTACCGACCAGCAGGTGGTAGAGCAGCGCGAAGAAGGACCGCTGCGCGGCCTTCAGCTCCGGCGTCGGCTTGGCGTCGGGCTCCAGGCCCGCCAGCACCTTCGGCACGCCGTAGACGAGCGTCGTCAGACCGTCCAGCGACCAGTGCGTGTCCAGCCCCTCCAGGAGCAGCCGCAGCGACTCGCGCGCCTGGTCGTCCAGCGAGCCGAGCAGCTCGGTGTCCGGCTCCTCTCGGACCAGGGTGCGCTGGTCGGCCGGGACCTGGGTGGTGATCCAGTTCTCGGCGCGGTCCAGCCGGGGCCGTGCCTCGTCCAGCGAGGACAGCGGGTTCGCCGGGTCGAGATCACTCAGGATCCGGATCGTCTGCTCGTCGTGACCCGCCGTGATGTCGACGACCGAGGCGAGCGTCCGGTACGAGAGCGGGCGCGGCGTACGCGGCAGCTCACGCGCGGCCGTCCGCGCGGCCCGTGAGTGCGCCGCGGCATCCGCCGGCAGCGCGGTCCCGTCCGCGACCTTGGCCTCCAGCTTGTCCCACTCGTCGTACAGCCGCTGGATCTCCTGGTCGAAGGCGATCTTGAAGGACTGGTTCGGCTTGCGGCGCGCGTACAGCCAGCGAAGCAGCGGCGCCTCCATGATCTTCAGCGCGTCGGCCGGCGTCGGCACGCCGCCACGGGACGACGACATCTTCGCCATCCCGGAGATTCCCACGAACGCGTACATCGGACCGATCGGCTGCACGCCGTCGAAGATCTCGCGCACGATCTGCCCGCCGACGACGAACGACGATCCCGGCGAGGAGTGGTCGACACCGCTCGGCTCGAAGATCACGCCCTCGTACGCCCAGCGCATCGGCCAGTCGACCTTCCAGACCAGCTTGCCGCGGTTGAACTCGCTCAGCCGCACGGTCTCGCCGAAGCCGCACGCCGTGCAGGTGTACACGAGCTCGGTCGTCTCGTCGTCGTACGAGGTGACGGTCGTCAGGTCCTTCTCGCACCGGCCGCAGTACGGCTTGTACGGGAAGTACCCGGCGGCGCCCCCGCTGCCGTCGTCCTCGGCGGCCGCGCCGGAACCCTCCGCCGCCTCCAGCTCCGCCTCGTCCACCGGCTTCTGCGACTTCTTGGCGGGCGCCTTCTTGGTCCGGTACTGGTCGAGGATCGCGTCGATCTTGCCGCGGTTCTTCATCGCGTGCAGGATCTGCTCGCGGTAGACACCCGAGGTGTACTGCTCGGTCTGGCTGATGCCGTCGTACTCGACACCCAGCTCGGCCAGCGCCTCGACCATCGCGGCCTTGAAGTGCTCGGCCCAGTTCGGGGAGGCCGACCCGGCCGGTGCGGGCACCGAGGTGAGCGGCTTGCCGATGTGCTCGCCCCACGAGTCGTCCACGCCGGGGACCCCGGCAGGCACCTTGCGGTACCGGTCGTAGTCGTCCCACGAGATCAGATGACGGACCTCGTGACCGCGCCGCCGGATCTCGTCCGCGACCAGGTGCGGGGTCATCACCTCACGGAGATTGCCCAGGTGAATCGGGCCTGACGGCGACAGACCGGACGCGACGACGACCGGTTTGCCAGGCGCACGTCGCTCCGACTCGGCGATGACCTCGTCCGCGAAACGGGAGACCCAGTCGGTCTCGGTGCTGCTCTGAGCCACGATCGGCACGTCCTTGAATGCTTGGGGGTTCTCTTGCGGGTTCTCGACAGGCGTCGTACGCCATTGTCCCAGACGGAACGCCCCACTCGGAGGTTGCTCGTCCCGGACGGAAACCGGACAGAACTCGGGAGAAAGAGGCTGCCGCCCCATGGGACACTTGACAACCGAAATAGACCTCTCGACGAGACTCGACAAGAACGGAAGCTCATGGCCTCGGTCCCTTCCCTCGCTTCGACCGTGCAGCAGCGCCTCGCGGACGCCCTTTCGGCAGCTCTGCCGGAAGCCGGCTCCGCCGACCCCTTGCTGCGACGTAGCGACCGGGCCGACTTCCAGGCCAACGGCATCCTGGCGCTCGCCAAGAAGCTGAAGGGCAACCCGCGCGAGCTGGCGGCCAAGGTCGTCGAGGGCCTGCCCACCGGTGACCTGCTCAAGGAGATCGAGGTCTCGGGCCCCGGCTTCCTCAACATCACGCTCACCGACGAGGCGATCGTGAAGACCCTCGCCGCACGCGCCGCCGACGAGCGGCTCGGTGTCCCGTACGCCGAGAACCCGGGCACCACGGTCATCGACTACGCCCAGCCGAACGTGGCCAAGGAGATGCACGTCGGGCACCTCCGCTCCGCGGTGATCGGCGCCGCGATGGTCGAGATCCTGGAGTTCACCGGCGAGACGGTGGTCCGGCGCCATCACATCGGCGACTGGGGCACCCAGTACGGCATGCTCATCCAGTACCTGATCGAGCACCCGCACGAGCTGGACCACGAGGGCGGCGAGGAGGTCACCGGCGAGGAGGCGATGTCCTCGCTGAACCGCATCTACAAGGCTTCGCGCGCGCTCTTCGACTCCGACGAGGCGTTCAAGGACCGCGCCCGTAACCGGGTGGTGGACCTTCAGGCCGGAGACCCCGAGACGCGCGCCCACTGGCAGCGGTTCGTCGACGAGTCGAAGATCTACTTCTACTCGGTCTTCAACAAGCTCGACATGGAGATCCGCGACCCCGACATCGTCGGCGAGTCCGGCTACAACGACATGCTCGACGAGACCTGCCGCCTCCTGGAGGAGTCGGGCGTGGCGGTCCGCTCGGAGGGTGCGCTGTGCGTGTTCTTCGACGATGTGAAGGGACCGGACGGCAACCCGACCCCGCTCATCGTCAGGAAGAGCAACGGCGGCTACGGCTACGCGGCCACCGACCTCTCCGCCATCCGCGACCGGGTGCAGAACCTCAAGGCGAACACGCTCATCTACGTCGTGGATGCCCGGCAGTCCCTGCACTTCAAGATGGTCTTCGAGACCGCGCGCCGGGCGGGCTGGCTGAACGACGAGGTCAAGGCCGTCCAGCTGGCGTTCGGCACGGTGCTCGGCAAGGACGGCAAGCCGTTCAAGACCCGTGAGGGCGAGACGGTACGGCTGGTGGACCTGCTGAACGAGGCGATCGAACGGGCGACGGCGGTCGTGCGGGAGAAGGACGAGGAGAACCAGCTCACCGAGGAGGAGATCGCGGAGCGCGGTACGCAGGTGGGCATCGGCGCGATCAAGTACGCCGACCTGTCGACGTCGGCGGCGCGGGACTACAAGTTCGACCTCGACCAGATGGTCTCGCTCAACGGCGACACGTCGGTGTACCTGCAATACGCGTACGCCCGTATCCAGTCGATCCTGCGCAAGTCGGGCGACGCCAAGCCGGGCGCACACCCGGAGCTCGAACTGGCCGCGGCGGAGCGGGCATTGGGTCTGCACCTGGACCAGTTCGGCGAGACGCTGGCGGAGGTCGCGGGCTCGTACGAGCCGCACAAGCTGGCCGCGTACCTCTACCAGCTGGCCTCGCTGTACACCACGTTCTACGCGCTGTGCCCGGTCCTGAAGGCCGAGACCCCGGCCCAGGTCGAGAACCGCCTCTTCCTGTGCGACATCACCGCCCGTACGCTCCACCAGGGCATGGCGCTCCTCGGCATCCACACCCCCGACCGTCTCTGAACTCAACGCCCCTCGGAGACTCTCAGGGACCCTCAGGACGCTCCTGCGCGACCCAAGCGCTCTTGTCCGGCCAGTACCCGTACTCGGTCCGTCCCTTGATCGCGCTCGTACGGAACGGCTTCCCGTCGTCGTCGACACGCACCGTCCCCCGCCGGTCCCCGCTGCTCCAGTCGAGCTCGAGGTACCAGCTGACATCGTGTCCCTCGGTGTGGAGGTCGAGGTTGAGCACCTGCGGATCGTTGGACGCGACCTTGTACGGGAAGTCCTTGGCGGGCACGACGGTGTCGCCGTCCTGCCCCGCCACGGGCTTCACCAGCGGCTGCCCGGCATCCAGGTCGATGTCGAAGGCCTGCGGGGTGATGCCACCGCCGCAGCCGTAGGACATCGAGTACGCCTTCCAGTCGAGGGGTGCGCTGCGCGCAACGACCCGTACATGCACGGCGTTCAGCACCACCGAGTCCGCCGTCTTGCCCGTCGCGGTCAGCTGAAGCAGCAGGTGGCCGCCGTCCACCCCGCCCAGCGCACGGGCCCAGCTCCGGTTGTCCTGCGGCGCGGGCGGGGGCGGAACGGCGTCGGGCGCCTGGTCGAGGAGGTAGTACTGACCGCAGGGCTCCTCCCAGTTGTACGAGCTGACGCCCACCCGCAGCGGTACGCCGCCGGACTGGGCCGGAGGCGTGGGGGCCACGCCCGCGGCCGGTGTCGCCGCCCGGCTCCCGCTGGGCGAGGCACTCTTGGCCGGGCTGCCGCTCGGCGAGGCGCTCGGTGACGCGGAACCGGGCGCGGCGGTGCCGGGCGGGGCACTGGCCCCGGCTACGGCGGGGGACTTCTGCTTGTCGTCCTGGTCCTGCGTTGCCGCGTGGCTCGCGATGAAGGCGGCGGGCACGGCCAGGGCGACAACGGCGCCTGCGGCGAGCGCGATCCGCAGCCTCTTGGGGTCGCGGGTGCGACGCCCGGCCCCACCCTCGGGCACCGCTCCCCGCTCGGACGCCACCTCCGGCACGGCCACCTCCGGCACGAGGTCCGGCTCAGGCACAGGGCCCGGCTCAGGCACGGGGCGCGGCTCAGACACCTCCGGCACAGGTTCCACCGCCGCGCCCTCGACCCGCGCACGCCGACGCGCGCCGTCCGCCAGGATCCATCGCCGGTGCAGCTCCACAAGCTCGTCCGGCGTCGCCGCGCAGAGCCGGGCCATCCGCTCCACGGGGGCGTAATCGGTGGGGACGGCGTCGCCGTTGCAGTACCGGTGGAGCGTGGACGTACTGACGTGCAGCTTGCCCGCGAGGATGCCGTAGCTGCGTCCCGAGCGATCCTTCAGTTGCCTGAGCAGGGCCGCGAACTCCTCGGCCTCCAGTGTCGCCACGTGCGGTGTTCCCCCTCGTAAGCGCTGCCGACTGTCCCGGAAAGCCGTTCCAGGGACGGGGTATCCCCCCAGGTCACCGTACGCGCAAGCGTTCCAGCATCCCCAATGGTTCAGGGGCTGTTGCGGCCGGAATCGGCCGCCACGCAGTCTGTGATCACACCGCACAGCCCACCGGGAAGCAGCCGAAGAAGCCATGCCAACCCGCATACGCAATTGCCTCATCGATGTGGTGGCCGTGCTTGTGGTGATCGCAGCGACTGCTGTCGTCACGGCCCTCATCTGCCAGTTCTGATCCACAGACGATCCACACGGGGAGAACCGAACACCATGCGCAACGCCCGTATCCGCACCACCGCCGTCGCCGCCACCGCTCTGCTGGCCGCCTTCTCTCTGACGGCCTGCCAGTCCGGCGACGACAGCGACGCCGACGCAAAGAAGTCGGGCGCGGCGGCCGCGTCCACGAGTACCCCGTCCACGGGCGCCAAGCCCGCGCCCAACCCCACGAACACCCCCGCGGGCAGCGACAACCGCACCGGCAACGGCGGCCGTTCGACGGGCGGCGGCAAGAACAGCAGCAGCGGCGGCAAGGGCACCGGCAAGGCGGACGGCTCCGGCCCCGTCACCGCCGCCTGCATCGGCGAGAACACCAAGGTCACCGTCAGCAAGGTGAGCCGCCCCGTCAACCACCTGCTGCTCACCATGACCAACACCGGCTCGAAGGCGTGCAACGCCTACCACGCCCCGCTCCTGCGCTTCGACGACGCCCAGGCCGTCACGCAGATCATGGACTCCAGCAAGCCGCAGGCGGTCGTCACCATCGCTCCAGGGGAGTCCGCGTACGCCTCGCTCCTCCTGGAGGCCGACGACAGCGGCGAGAACGGACAAACGGTAGAGAAGCTCACCGTCCACTTCGCCCCGCGCAGTGGCTCCGGCTCAACCGAAACGGCCCCCGACGTGCTCACCCTCCCCGCCGGCACGTACGCCGACTCGAACGCCGCCGTCAGCTACTGGCAGAGCACCATGGCGGACGCGCTCACCTACTGAGGCGCGCAGGGCGCGTACGGCGCCCAGGACTCGTGGAGCGCACGGGTGCGTCCCCCGCCGGAAACCCGGCGGGGGCCGTACCGCATCCCGTCACATCAGTGCGTGCGACTTTCTGCCCGAGGCCTCGTCGATCTCCGTGTGGGCCTTCTGCAGCAGTTGCGAGGCCATGTCCATGAGCGCTCGTGCGCCCGCGATCTCCTCGCCGACCCGCAGCTGTTCCGAATCGGACGGGTGGCGCTGGGCATTGCCGTGGCCGCGTATTTCCGTGCCGTCGCCCAGTCTCACCATGGCGGCCGCCCTGGTCCGGTCGCCTTCCTCAGTGAATTCCATCTCTACATGCCATCCGACGAGTGTCTGCATGGCGGATCACCTCCGGTACCTCTTCCAGAGTGCGCCGCCGGAGGCGAGATCACCACTAGTCGTCGGCTCCGGCCCGCCCGGCCCCCATGTCCACCCCCACCACCCCCGCCTGGGCCGCCTTCAGCGCGACCGTGCTCTGGGCCGATTGTCAGTGGCGGCCCCTAAAGTCGCCTGCATGGTGATCAACCCGAACGCACTCGGCCTCGATCTGCCGCCCGGTGCCATGCGCGTCCAGCCGTCCCTCTGGTACGCGAACGAGCCCGCGCAGCCCAGCACTTGGGCGCGACTCCTGCCCGCCCGGGAGGCGTCCGGCATGCATCCTGTGCTGCTTGTGAACGACAAGGGCCACACCTGGGACCGGGATCTCGGGCTCGCCCAGGTGTCGGATCCGGACGACCACGACGCCGAAGAGGTTCTGCCG
Source organism: Streptomyces sp. NPDC002926 (assembly GCF_053591755.1). Taxonomy (NCBI): domain Bacteria; kingdom Bacillati; phylum Actinomycetota; class Actinomycetes; order Kitasatosporales; family Streptomycetaceae; genus Streptomyces; species Streptomyces sp. NPDC002926. The sequence goes on along the minus strand of NZ_JBSFUK010000005.1, from coordinate 19,760 downwards.
GCCCTGTGGGACCACGTCCAGGCGGAGGACGGCGACGAGGACGACGCGGACACCATCGCGCCCTTCACGACCGAGTGGCCCGGCCTCGCCCCGGCGGGCGAGCCGGAGGCCGACCCGGACGTCACGGCCGCCGGTGTCGCCGCCGGGCTGCTGGAGGCCGGACAGCTCGGGGACGCCCGGGCCGGGCTGATACCCGTACGCCGCAGCGCGGACATCCCCGCGGCGCTGGGCTGGACCGGCGCCTGCAATCACGCGGACACCGGCCCGCTGTCCGCCGTGCTGCGCTCATGGGAGGACCGCTTCGGCATACGGGTCGTAGCGCTCCACTTCGACCGCCTGGACATCTCCGTCGCGGCCCCGCCCCGCACGATGGCGGAGGCCCTGGCCGTCGCCGCCGAGCACCACGCGTTCTGCCCGGACAACGTATGGCAGGGGTACGACACGATCCGCGAGTACGCGGAGTCGGCTCTGCTCGGCCGACAGCACTGGACCTTCTGGTGGGACTGACGGACATTTTCGGCTGAACTTCCACCGCATTGGTCTATACCTTGACTCGATCACGACAACACGCTTGAGTGTGCGGCACAGCCCCCCACCGCGGCCTGTCCGGACGACAACTGTCGTTCCGGACAAGGCCGTTGCCGCGCAAAGGAGTCACGAGTGCTGAGACACCGCATCATGGCGTTGCTCGTCGCGATCCTCGTCGGGAGCGGAGTGGCGGCAGCCTTCATGCCCGCCGCGTCCGCCGCCTCCGCGGATGCGTGCACGTCCGCGCCGAACTGGTCAGCCGGTACTTCGTACGTCACTGGCAACGTTGTCAAATACACGGACGGCAAGTACTACATAGCCGAGCACGACAATCCGGGCTACGACCCCACCATCAGCACCTGGTTCTGGGACCCGTACACGTGCAGCGGCGGCGGGAACCCGTCCCCCTCCGGCTTCGTCGTGAGCGAGGCGCAGTTCAACCAGATGTTCCCGAGCCGGAATTCGTTCTACACCTACAACGGGCTGAAGGCCGCGCTGAGCGCTTACCCGGGCTTCGCGAACACCGGTAGCGACACCGTCAAGAAGCAGGAGGCCGCGGCCTTCCTCGCGAACGTCAGCCACGAGACCGGCGGTCTGGTCCACGTCGTGGAGCAGAACCAGGCCAACTACCCGCACTACTGCGACTGGAGCCGGCCCTACGGCTGCCCGGCCGGCCAGGCGGCGTACTACGGCCGCGGCCCGATCCAGCTCAGCTGGAACTTCAACTACAAGGCCGCGGGCGACGCGCTCGGCATCGACCTGCTGGGCAACCCCTGGCTTGTGCAGAACGACGCCGCGGTGGCCTGGAAGACGGGCCTCTGGTACTGGAACACCCAGAACGGCCCGGGCACGATGACCCCCCACAACGCCATGGTCAACCAGGCGGGCTTCGGCCAGACCATCCGCTCCATCAACGGCTCGCTGGAATGCGACGGCAAGAACCCGGCGCAGGTCCAGAGCCGCGTCAACAGCTACCAGTCGTTCACCCAGATCCTCGGCGTCGCCCCCGGCGGCAACCTGTACTGCTGACAACCCCCCGAAAACGGGCTGCGGGCCGGGGAGAACAGTCCCCCGGCCCGCAGCCGCACCAGTTTCCGGCTCAGAGCGTGCGCGCGACCTCCGTCGCCCAGTAGGTCAGGATCATCTGCGCACCGGCCCGCCTGATCCCGGTCAAGGCCTCCAGAATCGCCCTGTCCCGGTCGATCCAGCCCTTCTCGGCGGCGGCCTCGATCATCGCGTACTCACCGCTGATCTGGTACGCGGCGACCGGCACATCCACGGCGTCCGCGACCTTCGCCAGCACATCGAGATACGGACCCGCGGGCTTGACCATCACCATGTCGGCGCCCTCGGCCAGGTCCAGTGCCAACTCCCGCAGGGACTCCCTGAGGTTGGCGGGGTCCTGCTGATACGTCTTGCGGTCACCGCGCAGCGAGGACCCGACGGCCTCACGGAACGGCCCGTAGAAGGCGGAGGAGTACTTGACGGTGTACGCGAGGACCGCCACGTCCTCGTGCCCCGTCCGGTCCAGCGCGTCGCGGATGACGCCGACCTGGCCGTCCATCATCCCGCTGGGCCCGACGACATGGACGCCCGCGTCCGCCTGGACCTGCGCCATCTCGGCGTACCGCTCGAGGGTCGCGTCATTGTCGACGCGCCCCTCGGCGTCCAGCACCCCGCAGTGCCCGTGATCGGTGTACTCGTCCAGACAGAGATCGGACATGATGACGAGCTCGTCACCAACCTCGGCCTTCACATCCCGGATCGCGACCTGCAGAATCCCGTCCGGATCCGTCCCCGCTGTCCCGGCGGCGTCCTTCTTCGCGTCCTCCGGCACCCCGAACAGCATGATTCCGGCAACCCCGGCCTCAAGCGCCTCGACGGCCGCCTTCCGCAAGGTGTCGCGGGTGTGCTGCACGACGCCGGGCATCGCGGAGATCGGCACCGGCTCGCTGATCCCTTCCCGCACGAAGGCGGGCAGGATCAGATCGGCGGGGTGGAGCCGGGTCTCCGCGACCATCCGTCGCATCGCGGGAGTCGTGCGCAGCCGCCGCGGCCGCGCGCCGGGAAAGGATCCGTACGCAGTCATGGGAGCAACGCTACGCCGGGCGGGGGTGCGCGGGTGCCGACAGGGTGTCGGGCCCGGGCGGGCCTGCCGGGCTCGGCCCCGGCCCCCGCACCTCAAGCATGTCCGGGAAAACCCGGCCCGTCCGGCGATTGAGGACACGGCCGAAGGCCGTACCGGGGTCTGGGGGCAGCCCCCGGTTACGGGAAGGGGCGGGGTGGGGAAACGCCCCGAAGGCGACCCGCACCCCGCCCCCGCACCGAACTACGTCGTACGCCGCCGCCGTCCGCCGGGACGCCGCTCGCTCGGACGCGTCACGTGCTCGCCCGCCTCCACCGCCGCCGCCCGGCGCTGCGCGCCGAAGTCCGCCAGCGCCTGGGCCAGCTTGTGCACCGACGGCTCCGGCGAGAGCACGTCCACCCGCAGCCCGTGCTCCTCCGCCGTCTTGGCGGTCGCCGGGCCGATGCAGGCGATCACGGTCACGTTGTGCGGCTTGCCGGCTATGCCCACCAGATTCCGCACGGTGCTCGACGACGTGAACAGCACCGCGTCGAACCCGCCGCCCTTGATGGCCTCACGCGTGTCCGCCGGCGGCGGCGATGCCCGCACCGTCCGGTACGCGGTCACGTCGTCGACCTCCCAGCCCAGCTCGATGAGGCCCGCCACCAGCGTCTCGGTGGCGATGTCCGCACGCGGCAGGAAGACCCGGTCGATCGGGTCGAAAACCGGGTCGTACGGCGGCCAGTCCTCGAGCAGACCGGCGGCCGACTGCTCCCCGCTCGGCACAAGATCAGGCTTGACGCCGAAGTCGACCAGCGCGGCAGCGGTCTGCTCGCCCACCGCCGCGACCTTGATACCCGCGAAAGCACGCGCGTCGAGCCCGTACTCCTCGAACTTCTCCCGCACCGCCTTCACGGCATTCACGCTCGTGAAAGCGATCCACTCGTAGCGGCCCGTCACCAGGCCCTTGACCGCGCGCTCCATCTGCTGGGGCGTCCGTGGCGGCTCGACGGCGATCGTCGGCACCTCGTGCGGCACGGCTCCGTAGCTGCGCAGTTGGTCGGAGAGCGAAGCCGCCTGCTCCTTGGTCCGCGGCACGAGCACCTTCCAGCCGAAGAGCGGCTTGGACTCGAACCACGAGAGCTGGTCCCGCTGGGCGGCGGCGCTGCGCTCACCCACCACGGCTATGACAGGCCGGTGACCCTCCGGCGAGGGCAGTACCTTCGCCTGCTTCAGGACCTGCGCGATCGTTCCCAGCGTCGCGGACCACGTCCGCTGCCGCGTCGTCGTACCGGCGACGGTCACGGTCAGCGGCGTGTCCGGCTTGCGGCCCGCGGCCACCAGCTCGCCCGCCGCCGCGGCGACCGTCTCCAGCGTCGCGGAGACGACGACCGTGCCGTCGCTCGCGCCGACCTCGGTCCAGCACCGGTCACTCGCGCTACGGGCGTCCACGAAACGGACGTCGGCGCCCTGCGGGTCGCGCAACGGCACACCGGCGTACGCGGGCACGCCCACCGCCGTGGCGACACCCGGCACGACCTCGAAGGGAATCCCCTCCGCGGCGCAGGCGAGCATCTCCTGACCTGCGTTTCCATCGAGGCCAGGGTCACCGGAGACTGCGCGGACGACCCGCTTGCCGACCCTCGCGGCCTCCATGACAAGATTGGCCGCATCCCTGAGGACGGGGATCCCGGCGGTTGTTGACGCGTCGTCAACAACCGTCAGTTCAGGCGTGCTTACGCTCGCTCGCGCATGGCTGCGTACCACGTCGAGCACATCGGGCTCGGCGATCAGTACGTCAGCACCCGCGAGCGCCTCGACGGCGCGCAGTGTCAGCAGTCCGGGGTCGCCGGGTCCGGCGCCGAGGAAGGTGACGTGCCCGTGTCCGTGTGCAGGAAGGGCCGGAAAGTTGGTGGGGCTCAACGTGCTCGCTCCCCCATAAGACCGGCCGCACCCTTGGCCAGCATCTCGGACGCCAGTTCGCGACCGAGCGCGATGGCGTCGCCGTGCGACGTGGGTACGGGACCGGTGGTGGACAGCTGCACCAGCGTCGAGCCGTCGGTTGTGCCGACGACGCCGCGCAGGCGCATCTCGGTGACAACCTGCCCGTCGGCCAGCAGGTCGGCCAGCGCACCCACAGGTGCGGTGCAGCCGGCCTCCAGGGCGGCGAGCAGGGAACGCTCGGCGGTCACGGCGGCCCGAGTGTACGGGTCGTCGAGCTCGGCGAGCGCGGCGATGAGGTCCGCGTTGACCGCGGCACACTCGATCGCCAGTGCCCCCTGGCCGGGGGCGGGCAGGACGAAGTCGACCGCCAGGAAGTCGGTGACCTCGTCGATCCTGCCGATGCGGTTGAGCCCGGCCGCGGCAAGAACCACGGCGTCCAGCTCCCCGCTGCGTACGTATCCGATCCGCGTATCGACATTCCCGCGGATCGGCACGGTCTCGATTGCCATGCCATGGCTGCGCGCGTACGCGTTGAGCTGCGCCATCCTGCGCGGCGAACCGGTGCCGATCCTGGCTCCGTCCGGCAGCCGGTCGAAGGTCAGTCCGTCGCGCGCCACCAGCGCGTCCCGCGGGTCCTCGCGCGGCGGCACGGCCGCCAGCGCCAGGTCGTCGGGCTGCGCGGTGGGCAGGTCCTTCAGCGAGTGAACGGCGAAGTCGACGTCCCCCCGCAGCAGGGCGTCCCGCAGTGCGGTGACGAAGACCCCCGTACCGCCGATCTGCGCGAGATGCTCACGGGAGGTGTCCCCGTACGTGGTGATCTCGACAAGCTCGACGGCACGGCCGGTCAACTGGCGCACCGCCTGCGCCACTTGCCCGGACTGAGCCATGGCCAGCTTGCTGCGTCTGGTCCCGAGCCTCAGTGCCCTCTCGGTCATACTCGCCCTCGGTTCTTGACGTCGGCGTCATTCAGGTCGGCCCGGCTGACGGAGGCGACCGTCTCCGGGTCGAGGTCGAAGAGTGTCCGCAGCGCGTCCGCGTACCCGGCGCCGCCGGGCTCGCTGGCCAGCTGCTTGACCCGCACGGTGGGCGCGTGCAGGAGCTTGTCGACGACGCGGCGCACGGTCTGGGTGATCTCGGCGCGCTCCTTGTCGTCCAGGTCGGGGAGGCGGCCCTCGAGCCGCGCGACCTCGCCGGCGACGACATCGGCGGCCATGGTGCGCAGGGCGACGACGGTCGGAGTGATGTGCGCGGCGCGCTGGGCGGCGCCGAAGGCGGCCACCTCGTCGGAGACGATGCCGCGCACCTGGTCCACATCGGCGGCCATCGGGGCGTCGGCGGAGGCTTCGGCGAGCGACTCGATGTCGACGAGCCGTACGCCGGCGAGCCGGTGGACGGCACCGTCGATGTCACGGGGCATGGCCAGGTCGAGCAGGGCGAGCCGGACGCGGGCGGTGGCCGCGGCTGTGGCGCCCCGCCCGTGCAGGGCTCCGGCGACCCGAGTGTCCCGGGGCGCGTTGTCGACCCATACCTGGTGCTGCGCGAGCGCGTCGGGTCCGAGCCCGTCGCCGAGCCCGACGGGGCACGCTCCGGCGGTCTCGGCGAGGTTCACCGCGGCGTCGCGGGCGGCCGGCGTCCCGGTGTCACCGACGGCAGCGCCGCCGAGGACGGACGTATCGCCGGACCGGGTGGACGGCGCGCGGTCCGCCACGTCCGCGCCCCCCGCAGCAGACTTGTCGGCCAGGCGGCCGTCGCGCGCCGCGGCCGCGGCGAGACGGGCCACCAGACTTCCGTCCGGAGCGCGCAGGTCGTTCCCCGCACCCGCCACCGGTACCACGTGCTCCGCGAGCGCCGCCGCGACGGACTCGGCCGTCAGGACCAGGCCCGTCGCACCGGTGCAGGACACCGCCACATCGGCACGTGTCAGCTCGTCGGCGACGTCGTCCATGGACACGGCGTGTGCGCTCACCCCGTCGGGCTCCGTCAGTACCGCGGCCAGTCGCTCCGCGCGCTCCAGCGTCCGGTTGGCGATGACGAGTTCACGTACACCAAGGCGCGCCAGCGTCGTCGCGGCGAGTGAGGACATCGAGCCGGCGCCGATGACCAGCGCCCGCTTGTCCGCGGCCCATGCCTCGACGGACGCGCCCGCGGCCAGCTGCTCGAGACCGAAGGTGACGAGCGACTGCCCGGCCCGGTCGATCCCGGTCTCGCTGTGCGCGCGCTTGCCGACGCGGAGGGCCTGTTGGAACAGGTCGTTGATCAGCCGGCCCGCGGTGTGCAGTTCCTGCCCGAGGGCGAGAGCGTCCTTGATCTGTCCGAGGATCTGCCCCTCGCCGACGACCATGGAGTCCAGACCGCAGGCCACCGAGAAGAGGTGGTGCACGGCGCGGTCCTCGTAGTGCACGTAGAGATACGGAGTGAGCTCCTCGAGCCCCACCCCGCTGTGCTGTGCGAGCAGCGTCGAGAGCTCCGCGACACCGGCGTGGAACTTGTCCACGTCCGCGTACAGCTCGATGCGGTTGCAGGTGGCCAGCACCGCCGCCTCGGCCGCGGGCTCCGCGGCGAGGGTGTCCTGGAGCAGCTTGATCTGCGCATCAGCGGACAGCGAGGCCCGCTCCAGCACGCTCACCGGCGCGCTGCGATGGCTCAGCCCGACAACCAGGAGACTCATGCCGGCATCACGGCGGGCATGTCCCCGTCGGGTCCCTTCCGGCCTGCGGCCTCGGCTTCCTCGCCGGCCTTCCGCTGCTCGTGGAAGGCGAGGATCTGCAGCTCGATCGAGAGATCGACCTTGCGCACATCCACGCCGTCGGGCACCGAGAGGACGGTGGGGGCGAAGTTCAGGATCGAGGTGACACCGGCCGCGATCAGCCGCTCGCACACCTGCTGCGCGGCGCCGGCGGGCGTCGAGATGACACCGATCGACACTCCGTTGTCACTGATGATCTTCTCGAGCTCGTCCGTGTGCTGGACGGGCATCCCGGCGACCGGCTTTCCCGCCATCTCCGGGTCGGCGTCGATCAGCGCGGCGACCCGGAAGCCCCGGGAGGCGAAACCGCCGTAGTTGGCGAGTGCGGCGCCGAGATTACCGATACCGACGATGACCACGGGCCAGTCCTGCGTCAGACCGAGCTCGCGCGAGATCTGGTAGACGAGGTACTCGACGTCGTAGCCGACACCGCGTGTCCCGTAGGAGCCCAGGTAGGAGAAGTCCTTGCGCAGCTTCGCGGAGTTCACTCCGGCCGCGGCGGCGAGTTCCTCCGACGAGACCGTGGGAACGGACCGCTCGGACAGCGCGGTCAGGGCGCGCAGGTACAGCGGGAGTCGGGCGACGGTGGCCTCGGGGATTCCTCGGCTACGGGTCGCCGGTCGGTGATTTCGGCCAGTTGCCACGGTGCTCCTGCGGGATGAGCGAGGCTGCAGGCGGCCGTATGTCACAGGGCCGCCCCGTCGAATGCAGGCTATGTCTTTGTGAACGCGTGCACAAAGATGGTGTCCGTTTTGTCCGTGCAAAGTGACCGGGGTCACGCCATCCGATCGCGTGATCCTGGAACTCTGGACCGCAGGGGTCCACCGAAGAGCCGAAGGGGACAAAACCGTACACACTCCTCACGACTACGCCCCCGAGACCGCATACTGTGCCCTGTCCGCATAGCGTCCCGATAGAGGCTGGACCGCGTCCGGGACCCGAGCAGAACGACCCCGATGCTCTCCGGCCGCTCCTTCACGCCCCGAGCGCGCGGCGCAGCCGTCCCGGGTCGACACGCCAGAACGTGTGCTGCTCGCCGTCGACCAGGACGACCGGAATCTGCTCCCAGTACGCCCGGTGCAGCGCCTCGTCCTGGGTGATGTCCTTCTCCTCCCAGGACGCACCGGTCTCGGTGCACACCTCCTCGACCACGGCCCGCGCGTCGTCACAGAGGTGACATCCCGGCTTGCCGATCAGCGTCACCACCCGCTCGTCGGCGGCCTTCTTCTTCGCTCGTCGCAACACAGGACTCATGTGCCCATTCTCCGCCCGCGCCGGAGGGCGGCGGCACGCATCCCGTACGCCCGAATCGCCCGTTTAACGGGTTGGTCGCGGAGAGTTCACGCCATGGCATCCCGGTGGGTCGGGAAGTACCGAACAGACTGGCTATGCTCACGACATGGCCGCACTGGGATGGCTCACCCCCCGTAGGCGCTCCGCCACCGCGCGGAGCGTGCTCGCAGGCGAGGCAGCAGCGGAGGCAGCGCGCAAGTCGTCGCAGCATTTCGAGGCGCTCGATGCACTCGAGGCGCAGGACGGCACCGCCTCGGCCGCCGAACCGGATTTCCCCGTCGCCGGGGACGACCGGGCCGCCGCCTTCTTCGACCTCGACAACACCGTGATGCAGGGCGCTGCGATCTTCCACTTCGGCCGCGGCCTGTACAAGCGGAAGTTCTTCCAGCGCCGCGAACTGGCCCGGTTCGCATGGCAGCAGACCTGGTTCCGGCTCGCCGGCGTCGAGGACCCGGAACATATGCAGGACGTCCGCGAGTCCGCCCTGTCCATCGTGAAGGGCCACCGCGTCTCCGAGCTGATGTCGATCGGCGAAGAGATCTACGACGAGTACATGGCGGACCGCATCTGGCCCGGCACGCGCGCTCTCGCCCAGGCCCACCTCGACGCCGGACAGAAGGTCTGGCTGGTGACCGCGGCCCCCGTCGAGACCGCGACGATCATCGCCCGCCGGCTCGGCCTGACCGGCGCGCTGGGCACGGTCGCCGAGTCCCTCGACGGCGTGTACACCGGAAAGCTCGTGGGCGAGCCGCTGCACGGCCCCGCGAAGGCCGAGGCCGTACGCGCGCTGGCCGCCGCCGAGGGCCTGGACCTGACCCGCTGCGCGGCGTACAGCGACTCGCACAACGACATCCCGATGCTGTCGCTGGTGGGGCATCCGTACGCCATCAACCCGGACACCAAGCTCCGCAAGTACGCGCGAGCGCGCGAGTGGCGGCTGCGCGACTACCGGACGGGCCGCAAGGCCGCCAAGGTCGGCATTCCGGCGGCAGCGGGCGTCGGCGCCATCGCGGGCGGCACGGCGGCCGCGGTCGCCCTCCATCGCCGCCGCCGCTGACTCCTGGGCCGGCGCCGACTCGAACGGCGACGCCCACTCCGGCGACGACAGCGCTTTCCGCGGGCAATCCAGGCCCTTGCCCCTGTGCGCTCCCGCCAGTCCTGTTGCCGCGTGTCGGGCACAATCCACCACCCGACACGACAGATCACGAATCAATTCGATCAACAAGTGCTCACGATCTGCGACTTGATGCGTCTCCTAGACGTAACAGAAGCGACTGAAACGACGATTTGAGCAACTGGGTGTAGCAACGCCTGTACGAAGCGTTATTCTCCTCAGACGCATGACGGACCCCACCAGTCCCCACGACGGGTGAACGGTCCCGCACTGCACGTGATGGAAGCTCTGCCTCTGGGAGTCCCGTGTACCCACACGTCGGGGTTGACGCCTCGGGCCTGGCTACGCTGCGCGCAACGGTCCTCGACCACTTGCGCGGCTTCGTCCCCACCGCGTACGCCGTCCCCGCATTCGCCATGCCCCGCCTTGCCCCAAGCGGCCCGGCCGCCCCCTGCTACGCCCTGGCCGACGGCCGCGCGGCCGTCGGCAGACGAGGCAGCCGGGGCGCCGGCGGCTCCTCGACCGCCGCCCGCCGACCCAGCGCCGACAGCGACAGCGCCCGCATGATGGACCTGGTCGAGCGCGCCCAGGCGGGCGAGACCGACGCCTTCGGCCGCCTCTACGACCAGTACAGCGACACCGTCTACCGCTACATCTACTACCGCGTGGGCGGAAAGGCGACGGCGGAGGACCTCACCAGCGAGACCTTCCTGCGCGCCCTGCGCCGTATCTCCACGTTCACCTGGCAGGGGCGCGACTTCGGCGCCTGGCTGGTCACGATCGCCCGCAATCTGGTGGCCGACCACTTCAAGTCCAGCCGCTTCCGGCTGGAAGTAACCACCGGCGAGATGCTCGACGCCAACGAGGTCGAGCGCAGCCCGGAGGACTCGGTCCTCGAGTCCCTGTCGAACGCCGCACTGCTGGAAGCGGTCCACAAGCTCAACCCTCAGCAGCAGGAGTGCGTGACCCTGCGCTTCCTGCAGGGCCTCTCGGTCGCCGAGACGGCCAGGGTGATGGGCAAGAACGAGGGCGCGATCAAGACCCTCCAGTACCGGGCGGTGCGCACACTGGCCCGGCTCCTCCCCGACGACGCCCGCTGACCGACTCCCAACTCACCATCGGTGACGCCTCAATGACGCACTGGTCACATCATCCTTCGCGCGTAACCCAAGTGCCGCGACGCTCGTTGTGCGGGATGCAGGCTCCCTGTGGTCACGCCATGCCCGCAGCCACTCACTCGATCGTGTGGATGCGTTCAAGGTGTGCAACCATCCGGACCCCCAGGGGAGTCGATCGTCATGACGAGAGGAGGTGCCGCCAGTGATCGCGAACGTTTCGGCGCGCCGGCGGGCGAACGCCTTCGCCCAGGCCTTGGAAGATCAGGCGGCCGCGCAGCCCGAAGAATCGGTCGAACCGACCGCGCCCGGACGGCTGTTGGCTCTGGCGAACGGTCTCGGCGAGCTGCCGAAACCGGAGATGGATCCCGAGGTCAAAGTGGTGCAGCGAGCACAGCTCGTGGCCGCCATGGAAGAGATGTTCGCCTCGGGGGGTGCGTCCGCGGGCCCTACGGTGCCCGAACAGCGGACACCCGGCCGTGGCGCCCATCGGGCCTCCACGCTCCGGAAATTGCGACCACGCTCCCGTTGGTCGAAGGGCCTCGCGGCCGGCGGTCTCACCGTCGGTGTGGCTGCGGGAGCCTTCAGCGGAGTGGCCGCTGCCAGCTCCGACGCCCTTCCCGGTGATTCGCTGTACGGGCTGAAGCGTGGCATGGAAGATTTCAAGCTCGGCCTGGCGGACGACGACTCCGACCGCGGCGGGCTCTACCTCGACCAGGCCTCCACCCGGCTCAGCGAGGCACGCCGCCTGATGGAACGCGGCCGGGCGGGCGCCATGGACCACGAGTCGCTCGGCGAGGTCCGCCGCGCACTCAACGGCATGAGACACGACGTCACCGAGGGCCACCGGCTGCTCCACGAGGCGTACGCGAGGGACGGCTCCCTCGGCCCGATGGCGAGGCTCGACTCGTTCTCCCGGTCCCATCGCGACGCCTGGAACGGGCTCCGCGACCGGCTGCCGGCCCAGCTGACCGACGTCGGCGACGAAGTGAACTCCGTCTTCGACGCCATAGACCAAGAGGTCGGCCCGCTGGCGTCGCTGCTGCCACGCGTCCCGGACAAGGGCGGCCGCGGCTCGCAGCGCCCCGGCGCCACCCAGGACTCGGGCAACGCCTCGGACCCGGGCCGTACGACACAGTCCTCACCGGCCACCGGCAGTGGCCGTACTGGAGACAGCGGCAGTCCGCGTCCGTCCGGTTCGGGCAGCACGGCGGACGACGACCTGCTCGGCGGCGACACGGGCGGCCTGTTCGAGCGTCCGTCGAGCGGCGCCACACCGTCCCCGTCCGGCAGCAAACCCGCACAACCGGAGCCGGACGTCACGATCCCGCCGCTGCTGCCGGGGATCCTGCCGGGCCTCGGACTCGACAGCGAGAACGATTAGCAGGCGGTACGTACGAAGGTGGGGCGTCCCTGAAAAGGGGCGCCCCACCTTCGTACGTCCGGCCGGTACATGTGTTCAGAAAAGCCGCGTCAGAAGAGTCGCGCCGGAAGAATCCGCGTGAGAAGAACCGCGTCAGAAGAACACGGACCGGCGCTGCACCAGCAACTTGTACAGCGTGTGCTGGATCTGCTCCCGTACCTGATCCGTCAGATTGAACATCAGCATCGGATCCTCCGCCGCTTCCGGCGGATACCCGTTCGTCTGGATCGGCTCGCCGAACTGGATCGTCCACTTCGTCGGCAACGGCACCGCGCCCAGCGGCCCCAGCCACGGAAACGTCGGCGTGATCGGGAAGTACGGGAACCCGAGGAGCCGCGCCAGCGTCTTCGCGTTGCCGATCATCGGGTATATCTCCTCGGCACCGACGATCGAGCACGGCACGATCGGTGCCCCCGCCCGCAGTGCCGTCGACACGAATCCGCCCCGCCCGAAGCGCTGAAGCTTGTAACGGTCGCTGAACGGCTTGCCGATGCCCTTGAAGCCCTCCGGCATCACGCCGACGACCTCGCCGCGCTGCAGCAGCCGTTCCGCGTCCTCCGCACACGCCAGGGTGTGCCCGGCCTTGCGGGCCAGTTCGTTGACCACCGGCAGCATGAAGACCAGATCCGCGGCGAGCAGCCGCAGATGCCGGTTGGCCGGATGGTTGTCGTGGACGGCGACCTGCATCATCAGCCCGTCCAGCGGAAGCGTCCCCGAGTGGTTGGCCACCACCAGCGCCCCGCCCTCGGACGGGATGTTCTCGATGCCCTTCACCTCGACCCGGAAGTACTTCTCGTACAGCGGGCGGACCATCGACATCAGGACCTGGTCGGTGAGCTCCTTGTCGTAGCCGAACTCGTCGACCTCGTAGTCACCGGTGACGCGCCGCCGGAGAAACGCCAGGCCGCCGGCGATCCGCCGCTCCCAGCCGCCTCCGCGCGTCGGCTCCTGGCCCACCAGGGGCTGCCGGCCCGCCTCGGGTGCCCGAACCGCTCCCCGGGGCTCTCCGTCCTTCTGCTGCCCCGGCAGCGGGCTGACCGGAACCTCGCGCACCGCCGCGGGCTCGGCCTTCCGACGGCTGCTTCCTGCGGGGCGCCGCCGCGCCGAGCGCTGCGCGCTGCCGCGCGAACGGTCGTCGTCGAACGGAATGACCTTGGCGTCCGCCATCGTTGGCTGCGCTCCTTATTCGGCGTCGCTCTGAGTCGTCTTCATGGTCGTCCTACTCGATCGGCTTCGGCGATCGCCCTCGTCGATCGGAGTCATCGATCGGCTTGGTCCATCGCCTTGCTCGCGGCTGTCGTCCTCGCGCTGCCGGCCAAAGGCAGTGCCGCGGCCACCTGGTCCACAGCCCTGGCGAGCGCGTCCGGCGGCAGCAGCCCCGGCCCGCGGCTGCGTGCGAAGTCCGCGAAGGCCTCCGCTGTCGTGTACTTCGGCACGAACCCGAGCGTCTCGCGCATCTGAGTGGTGCTCACCACCCGGCCGTGCGTGAGCAGCCGGATCTGTTCGGGCGAGAAGTCCGTAATGCCGATCGTACGCAGCGCGGAGCCGACCCAGGTGACCGCAGGCAGCAGAACCGGCATCGTCGGCCGGCCCAGCCGCCGGGAACACTGCGAGAGCAGCAGTACACCATCGCCCGCGACATTGAACGTGCCGCTGTTGAGCGTGCCTCGCCGCGGCTCGTGCAGGGCGATCCGCAGCACATCGATCACATCGTCCTCGTGGACGAACTGCAGCCTCGGGTCGTAGCCGAAGACGGTCGGCATGACGGGCAGCGAGAAGAACTCGGCGAGCGGCGAGTCGGCGCACGGCCCGAGGATGTTCGCGAAGCGCAGTACGCACACCGCCACATCCGGCCGTCGCCGCGCGAAGCCCCGTACGTACCCCTCGACCTCGACCGTGTCCTTCGCGAACCCACCGCTCGGCAGCGACTTGGGTGGCGTGGTCTCGTTGAAGACCGCCGGATCGCGGGGCGCGGAGCCGTACACACTCGTACTGGACTTGATCACCAGCCGCTTGACGGTCGGCGACTTCTGGCAGGCACCGAGCAGTTGCATGGTGCCGATGACATTGGTTTCCTTCACCGTCGTACGGCCGCCGGTGCCCAGCGGTGTACCGGTGACATCCATGTGCACGACGGTGTCGACGGCATGCTCGGCGAGCACGCGCGCGATGGCGGGCTGGCGGATGTCCGCTCGAACGAAGTCGGCCCCGCCAAGATGATGCTCGGGCGCCACCGCATCGACCCCGATCACCCGGTCCACCTCGGGATCCCGCTGGATACGCCGGACGAGCCGGCCTCCGAGCTGCCGGGCCACTCCCGTGACGAGCACGACCTTCCCCAAGATCAGCGCCTTCCTTAGGTCCGCCTAGGTCCACTCTTATGCGTCACCGTAGCGGTTACGTGTTGCGCTGTGATGACCGCACGGCGGTCTTTTGCCACGACCGCTCCTTTGGCCACCCACAAACGCACCGCGGCCCTCCCACCGTGAAGGTGGAAGGGCCGCAGAGACACGTACAGCGGTCGCTTACTTCTTGTTGCGACGCTGAACGCGGGTGCGCTTGAGCAGCTTGCGGTGCTTCTTCTTGGCCATCCGCTTACGCCGCTTCTTGATAACAGAGCCCACGACTACCCTCGCTCACTTCTCTTCACTCGGTGCGGGGCGTCTGGGCCCACACGACCTACGTCGGCCTAGCCTACCTGCCGCCGAGTGAGGGACGTAATCCGAGGGGATTCGCCCGGCTACGGTTACGCGGATTCCACCCCCACGAATGATTCGCGGAGGTACTCGTGAACCGCTTGCTCCGGAACCCGGAAGGACCTGCCCACCCGGATCGCCGGCAGATGACCGCTGTGTACCAAGCGATACACGGTCATCTTCGACACTCGCATCACCGAGGCAACTTCCGCCACGGTAAGAAACTTGACCTCGTTGAGAGGCCTCTCGCTGCCAGCAGCCATGACCCACCTGTACCTTCCGCACCCGACGCGCACCGGCTTCCCCTCCGGTGACTCAACGTCGCTGTGCGCTCACTCCCAGACTAGGGGCGTGTGGTGCGAGTGGGGAAGAGGAGCAGCCATCGGCCGCCTACTGTGACAGACACGCTCGATTGAGTACATACCGAGTAAGCGGTCGGTAGTAATCAGACCGCACCGCGTCATCAAGCGGAACAACGACGGAGATGCGCCCCTCGGCCTCGCCGACGAAGAGGGCCGGATCGTCCGTATCCGCCAGGCCGATGGCCTCAATCCCCAGCTGACCTGCCCCGCAGACCCAGCCATGGTCCCCGACGACCAGCTCGGGCAGCGGCCCGCCACCCTCCGTCACGCCCTCCAGGGCGACCCGAACCGGGAGCGGCGAATGGGTATGTGCGCCGGTCTCACTCCCGGCGCCCCGTGCGCCGGGTTCCCGCACCAGCGCGACTCCTCGTACGTACTCAAGGTTGTACGTACGTACGCCGAACCGGGTCGTTATGTCGACACATCGCCCCTGCGCGGGGGTGAGTACGAGGCAACCTGCCGCCGACAAAGCGTCTGCCAGCCCTGCGTAGAACCCGAGAAGCCGATGCGGATGCCCGGTCCCGAACATCACCGGCGCCCGCCGAGCGGCCGCCTCCCCGAGCCGTTCGGCAAACGCGGCGAGCCCGCTCAACGTCCGCTCCGGATCGATCGCATCGGGCCCGGTCACATACTCGGGATCGTCCGAAACCCCACACTTGTCAGCCATCAGCGCGATCAAATCCCGCTCGCCCCAGGCCCATTCGGGATCAAGCCCGAGAGTCACGCGGGGATCCCTGGCGGCGAAGAGCCGATAGCTGCGCAGGCTCACCTCCCGCGCTGTGGCCACGGTCCCGGCCAACCGGGCCGCCAGCAGATGCGCCCGCAGCGCTCCGGTGCTCAACACCCTGCCGATGCTCCCGCACCGGTAGCCGTCCCGGGCCAAAAGCCCGGGTAGCACCCACAGTTGGCGTAACAGCCGCGCGGCCGAACGCGGAGTGCCGGGCCCCGCGGAACCCCGTTCGGGAAGGGGGCGGGAGGGGAACGCCCAGCGTCCCGCACCTCCATCCGGCCGCCCATCCGCACCGGCCCACCGCCCGCTACGCCCCACCGCGGGTGTTACGCCCCGCCGCCGTGGTCACGCCAACAGGCCCCGCAACGGAAACGCCGCCCGCCGTGTGGCCAGAACCGCCTGGTCCAACCGGTCCGCCGGGTCGTACCCCTGCTCCCACTCCCGCCAGGCCGGCTCCCGCCCATCCGTCATCCGCCCCGGCGCCACCCGCCGCGTCAGCGCGTACACCTCGTCCCGCCACGACGACGGAATGACTGACTCCGGATCCACCGGCGCATGCGCCGCAATCCCCACCAGATGCGTCCACGACCTCGGTACGACATCCACCACCTCGTAGCCCCCGCCGCCGAGCGCCACCCAGCGCCCGCCCTCCACGTACTCGTGCGCCAGGGCATGACACGACTCCTGCACCGCCCGCTGCGCATCCAGCGAGACCGCCAGATGCGCCAGCGGATCCTCGAAGTGCGTATCCGCCCCGTGCTGAGTCACCAGCACCTGCGGCCGGAAGTCCGCCAGCAGCTCCGGCACCACCGCATGAAAGGCCCGCAGCCAGCCCGCGTCGCCCGTCCCCGCCGGCAGCGCCACATTCACCGCACTGCCCTCTCCCGCCCCGGCGGCCCCGGTCTCTTCCGGCCACCCGGTCTGTGGAAACAGCGTCCGCGGATGCTCGTGCAGCGACACCGTCAGCACCCGCGGGTCCTCCCAGAAAGCCGCCTGGACCCCGTCCCCGTGATGTACGTCGACATCCACGTACGCGACCCGCTCCGCTCCCAGTTCCAGCAGGCGGGCGACGGCCAGCGACGCGTCGTTGTAAATACAGAACCCGGAAGCCGACCCCGGCATCGCATGGTGCAGCCCGCCCGCGAAGTTCACCGCATGCTCGGCCTCACCCCGCCACACGGCCTCCGCGGCCCCCACCGACTGCCCGGCGATCAGGGCCGACGCCTCGTGCATCCCGACGAAGGCCGGGTCGTCCACCGTCCCGAGCCCGTACGACTGGTCGGCTGCCCGAGGGTCGAGAGACGCCGCCCGCACGGCCGCCACGTAGTCCTCGTGATGAACGAGTCTGAGCGTCGAGTCCCCGGCCGGCTTCGCGGCCACCACATCCACCGCACGATCCAGTGCGTACGCCCGCACCAACCCCATGGTCAGCGCAAGCCGCACCGGATCCATCGGATGGCCGTCACCGAAGTCATACTTCGTTACCGCCTCGTCCCACATCAACAACCCGCGGCCGCTCATGCACGCCACCGTACCGGGCGGTATCCGCCCCGAACGATCTGGCATACCACAACGTCACCAGCACCAACACCATCGGCACGACCATCGCCCACCGATAGCTCCACACATCACCGAGCGCGCCCACCAGCGGTGACCCGATCAAGAACCCCACATAGTTGAAGACATTCAGCCGCGCCACCGCCGCGTCGCTCGCCCCCGGGAACAACCGCCCCGCCGCCGCGAATGTCTGCGGCACGATCACGCACAGCCCGAGCCCCAGCATGGTGAACCCGAGCATCCCCATCCACGCCCCCGGCGCCACGGCCACCACCCCGAACCCGGCCGCCGCCAGCACCGTCCCGCATCGCACGACCGCCACCGCCCCGAACCGCCGCACCCCCAGATCCCCGACGGCCCGCCCCAGCAGCGTGGTGACCATATAGGCGTTGTACGGGACGGTCGCGAGCTCCTCCGAGCTCCCGAGTACGTCCTGCAGGTACTTCGCGCTCCAATTCGAGACGGTCGAGTCCCCGATATAGGCGAAGGTCATCACCAGACAGAGCGGCAGCAGCAGCTTGAAGGCGCCGGCCTGCCATTCCCCCGCACTCTTCTCCGCGTCCCCCTCGGCTCTCTCCCCTTCCCTCCCGGCCCACTCCCCGTCCGCGTACCAACGGCTCCCGACCAGTGCCGTCGGCAACAGCACCATCGCGACCGGCAGATATGAGATGAGCAGCGACAGGTCCCAGTGCGCCCCGGCCCAGGCGAGGGAGGCACCCGCGATTCCGCCGAGGCTGTACGCGGCGTGGAAGCCGAGCATGATGCTGCGCCCGTACGACCGCTGCAGGCTGACCCCGAGCATGTTCATGGAGGCGTCCAGCGCCCCAACCGCCAGCCCGAACCCGCCCAGTGCGACGGCCACCTGCCATATCTCGCTACCGGCCGCCACCCCGAGGAGCGCCAGCAGGACCACGGGCTGAGCCCACCGGAGCACCACACTCGGCGCGACCCGCTTCACCAGCCGCTCGGTGATCACACTGGCCACACCCGCGAGGATCGGTACAGCGGCCAGGAAGGCGGGCAGCAGGCCGTCGGATATCCCGTACCGGTCCTGGATGGCGGGGATACGCGTCACGAGCAGGGCGAAAGCCACCCCCTGCGCGAAGAAGCTCAACGCCAAGGAGGCCCGCCCGTGCCGCAACCGCGCATCTGTCATGGCCGCACAGCGTAGGGCGCCGATCTACCCATGGGTAGATCGATCACACGAGCAATGCGGGCAACTCCGCCATCCCGCCGAAGTACCCCTTGGCGCCATCGAGCTTGTCTGCAGCCGTCATGGCCGTGAACCCGTACACATCCATCCCGGCCGCCCTGGCCGCCGCCACCCCCAGGGGGCTGTCCTCCACGACGATGCACCGCCCCGGCGTCACCCCCATCCGCTCGGCGGCATGGAGGAACAGATCCGGCGCCGGCTTCCCGCGCCCCACATCCTGCGCGCTGAACACCGTACGGTCCTCGAACCACCGGTCCAGCCCCGTCTTCCGGTGCCCGACTCTGATCCGCTCATGGCTGCCGGAGGAGGCGACGCAGTACGACACCCCGTCCGCGACCAGCTTCTCGAGCACCTCGGTCACACCGTCGACGGCGACCAACTCCCGCTCGAAGGCGGCAAAGACGCGAGCGTGCAGGGTCTCGTCGAAGTCCGCCGGCAACGACTGTCCGGTCCGCTCCCGCACAAGATCGTGTATACGGTGCACAGCGGCGCCCATGTAGTCACGAAGGGAGTCCTCGTACGAAGTGGGATGCCCCAGCTCGGTGAGATAGCCGGCCAGGATGGTGTTGGAGATCGGCTCGCTGTCGACGAGCACACCGTCGTTGTCAAAGATGACGAGGTCGTATCGCATACCTGGACCCTAAACGCAGAAAAGCCCCGCACCATGACGGTGCGGGGCTTTCCCACAATAATTGTTCGGCGGTGTCCTACTCTCCCACAGGGTCCCCCCTGCAGTACCATCGGCGCTGAAAGGCTTAGCTTCCGGGTTCGGAATGTAACCGGGCGTTTCCCTAACGCTATGACCACCGAAACTCTATGAAGATGTACGACCCGGAATCCCCACGAAAGGGGACTCGACAGTTCGTTGCTTCAGAACTAACACAGTGGACGCGAGCAACTGAGGACAAGCCCTCGGCCTATTAGTACCAGTCAGCTTCACCGGTTGCCCGGCTTCCACATCTGGCCTATCAACC